>JBAWVO010000129.1:0-17226 GCA_037147235.1 Planctomycetota bacterium
AGACCGGTTCGCGTAACGCACCATTTCGCGGGCATCCGTGCTCCACGCACCCTACAGCGAGCCAGCAATGACAGCAGTTGGCAAGGTTATGATCAAGGCCAATTTTCGCAGCAGAAACCAACTGGAGGCGGCTCACATTGCCCAAACTACCAGCCCACCAAGGTTTCATAGGTGGCAACGAGGGGTCATGAAGGAAAAAACTGGCTCTCCGCCAAGTTTGTGGTGCAGGCGTCTCGCCTGCCCGGTTCAACCACAACATCTTGGGCAGGCGGGATGCCCGCACCACAATTATCCACAAACCCGGCGGAGAGCCAAAAAACTTCTCGACGCGTCCTTGCGGTTCTCGGTACACTTTTATAGAGTATACGCAGAAAGTTCCATCGACCATGAAAACTGTAGGCATAATTTCCGATACGCATGGCCTATTGCGGCTGGAGGCATTGGAGTTCCTCGAAGGCGTCGATCTGATCATACATGCCGGCGACATCGGCACGCCCCGAATCACCGATGCCCTGCGGGAAATCGCTCCGGTCTCCGCCATTCGAGGAAACGTCGATCGCGGTATCTGGGCCGATGATTTCTCGACAACCGAAATCGTGGAAGTCGACGATGTGCTACTCTACGTCCTTCACGACCTCGAACAGTTGGATCTCGATCCTGCGGCCGCGGACTTCCGCGTTGTGATCCATGGCCACACGCACGATCCCAAGGTCGCCGAGAAGCAGGGCGTGATCTATCTCAATCCAGGCAGTGCGGGGCCACGTCGGCAGCGACTGCCGATCTCGATGGCTCGAATGGTTGTAGGCAATGTCGATGGCCAAGGAGACCAGCAATCGAAGTCTTGGCCCGCACGGTCCTTTGCTTATGGCAGCGGAGCCAAGCGGATTGAAGTGGAGTTGATTTCCCTGGAGGACCGCGGTTAAATCAGTAAAATGGGCTCTCCGCCAAGTTTGTGGTGCGGGCGTCTCGCCTGCCCGGTTCAACCACAACATCTTGGGCAGGCGGGACGCCCGCACCACAATTATCCGCAAACCCGGTGGAGAGCCGTAAAATGGAATTTATTCCATTATTTTTTCTTTTTTAGTAGAACGGAATGAATTCCGTTCTACGTAGGTGCATTCTTGACGCAATGACGGGATACCGTTAAACTAGTGCGCTTCTACGGTTCGGTAATTCAACAAGGAAAGAAAAATGCAAACGAAGTACGTTTATAGCTTCGGTCCCTGGGGGGCCGACGGCGACGCCAGCATGAAAAACAGTTTGGGCGGCAAGGGCGCCAACCTGGCGGAGATGTGTCGCATGAAACTGCCCGTTCCCGCGGGTTTTACCATCAGCACCGAGTTCTGCACGGTCTACCTACAGGGGGGCAAGAAATTTCCCGACTCCTTGAAGGAAGAGGTCAAGGCAGCACTTTCCAAGACCGAAGAGGCGATGGGCAAGAAGTACGGCGATGCGGATAACCCGCTGCTGTTGTCCAGCCGCAGCGGTGCTCGTAGCTCGATGCCCGGCATGATGGAAACGGTCTTGAATGTGGGCCTCTGCCCCACGACGATCCCGGGCTTGGTGGCCAAGTCGGGCAACGAGCGTTTCGTCTGGGATGCCTATCGCCGCCTGATCATGATGTATTCCGACGTGGTGATGGAGAAGGCCGAGGACATTGATCCGGCCGAAGGTCACGGCATCCGCCATCAGCTTGAAGGCGTCATGGCGGCCCTGAAGAAGAAGAAAAAGTATAATTCCGACACCGACATGAAGGCCGAAGACCTCAAGAAGCTCTGCGAAGACTTCAAGGCCAAGGTACTCGAAGTGCTGGGCCGGCCCTTCCCGGACGATCCCGAGGAGCAGCTTTGGGGTGCCGTCGGTGCCGTGTTCAAGAGCTGGCAGGGTCGTCGCGCCGTTTCCTATCGCCGGATTGAAGGCATTCCCGGGGAATGGGGCACCGCCTGCAACGTGCAGAGCATGGTCTTTGGCAACATGGGCGATGAATCGGCCACCGGCGTGGCCTTCAGCCGCAACCCGGCCACTGGCGAGAACAAGTTCTACGGAGAATGGCTCGTTAATGCCCAGGGTGAAGACGTGGTGGCCGGCATCCGCACCCCCAGCCCGCTGAACGAATCGACCAAGAACGAGCAGAACAAGCACCTCTCCTCGCTCGAAACCGACATGCCTGGGCTGTATAAGGAGCTGTACGACATTCGTACGAAGCTCGAACATCATTACCACGACATGCAGGACATCGAGTTCACGATCGAGGCCCAGAAGCTCTATATGCTCCAGTGCCGCAACGGTAAGCGGACCGGCACGGCGGCCTTGAACATGGCGATGGACATGCTCCAAGAGAAGCTGATCGACGAAGTCAAAGCGGTCACTCGTGTCGAACCGGCCCAGTTGGACGAGCTGTTGCACCCGATCATCGATCCGGCCGCCGAGAAAAACGCCGCGATCATCCTCTCCGGCCTGCCGGCTGGACCGGGCGGGGCCTGCGGCAAGATCGTCTTCACCTCGGCCGAAGCGGTGGAACTAGCCGCCAAGGGCGAGAAGGTGATCCTAGTTCGCGAAGAGACGAACCCCGAAGACGTCGAAGGCATGCGTGCCGCCGAAGGCATTCTCACCGCTCGCGGCGGCATGACCAGCCACGCGGCCCTTGTGGCCCGCGGTTGGGGTAAGTGCTGCATCGTCGGTGCAGGCGAGTTGAAGATCAACCTCGCGACCAAGACGGCCACGGCCGGTACGGTCAAGCTCAAGCAGGGCGACCTGATCACTCTCAACGGCACCAAGGGCCGCGTCTATGAGGGTGCCCTGGCGATGATCGACGCCACCGAGAACCCTCGTTTTCAGGAGTTCCTCAAGATCGTCGACAAACACCGCACCTTAGGCGTGCGGGCCAACGCCGACACGCCCGAGGACGCCAGGATCGCCCGCTTGTATGGTGCCGAAGGGATCGGCCTGTTCCGTACCGAACACATGTTCTACGGCAAGGGTGCCGATGAACCGCTGTTCGCCTTGCGGAAGATGATCATGGTGATGGGCAAGAAGCCCAAGGTCGCCAAGACCAAGGACGCTCAGAAGGTGGAGGATGAGAAGGTTCTTGCCGAGTGCAAAGCCGCGGTCGACGAGTTGTTCCCCTTCGTCAAGAAGAGCATCAAGGACACGCTGGAAGCGATGGACGGCTTGCCGGTAACAATCCGCTTGTTGGATCCGCCGCTCCACGAGTTCGTGCCGCAGGACAAGGCCGCCGTGGCCCAACTGGCCGAGGCATTGAAGATGAAGCCGGCCGACATCAAGAAGCGCGGCGAAGAACTCCACGAGGTCAACCCCATGCTGGGCCATCGCGGCATTCGCTTGGGGATCACCTATCCCGAAGTGACCGAGATGCAGATCCGCGCCATCTTCGAGGCGGCTGCCGAGTTGATCAAGGAGGGCAAGGACGCCAAGCCCGAGATCATGGTCCCCGTGACCTGCGATGTTCGTGAAATCGACGTCACCAAGGTGATCACGGATCGCGTGCATGCCGAAGTGAAGCAGGCCACCGGCATCGACGTGAAGTATCTCTATGGTACGATGATCGAGATTCCGCGAGCCTGTTTGCTTGCCGATCAGATGGCGAAGACGGCGCAGTTCTTCTCCTTCGGCACCAACGACCTCACGCAGATGACCTTCGGTTTCAGCCGTGACGACGTCGGCGGCTTCCTGCCGCATTACCTCAAGGACGGTATCCTCGAGGCTGACCCGTTCCAAACGATCGACCAGCAGGGCGTTGGCCAGTTGATCAAGATGGCGGTGGATCGCGGTCGCGGCACGAAGCACGATCTGAAGATCGGCATCTGCGGCGAGCAAGGCGGTGATCCGGCTTCGGTCGAGTTCTGCTTCAAGACGGGCCTGAACTACGTCAGTTGCTCACCCTACCGCGTACCGATTGCCCGTCTCGCGGCAGCCCACTCGGCCATTAAGGCTAAGGGGAAGTAAGTTGCTGGATGCGATGAATTGAAGTTCGCCGCGCCTTTGCTTCTGCGAAGGCGCGGCTTTTTTCATTGGGAGCTTCCTTGTGTATTACAGAAGGAGCGGTCCTGGTAAATGCGGGGTTAATCCCCTTGTGTGGCAAGATTTTCTGGCAAGCGCGTGGCACGGGCTTCCAGCCCGTCGAATTCGACACGGGCAAGGTGCCCGTGCCACGGTGACACGGGCAAGGTGCCCGTGCCACGGTGACACGGGCAAGATGCCCGTGCCACGGTGACACGGGCAAGATGCCCGTGCCACGGTGGCGTCCGTCTGCCAGAGAATCTTGCCACACACATCCCCTTTCATTTGCGTGGCTACCGAGTATATTGGCGGCATAATGACTTCGCTCAGCCTCAAACCCACGCACAAATCCGTCAAGGCCTATTACGAGGCACTGGCACAATTTGAGAAGCTTGGCGTCAAGCACGAGGGTGCTGTCCGCTCCGCATTCCAGACTCTTCTCGAATACTGTGCCCGCCAGGCCGGCCGGACCCTGATCCCCGAGTACCAACTAAAGCGAAAAACAGGGAGGCCGATCGAGCCTGACGGCGCAATCGTGGATGCCCTTAGCCAAGTTCTGCGCTACGGCCTGTGGGAAGCCAAGGACACCGACGACGACCTCGAAAAGGAGATCAAAGCCAAATTCGCGGCCGGTTACCCGCGGGACAATATCCTCTTTCAATCGCCGCGCCGCGCTATCCTCTACCAGAACGGCGAGAGGTTCATGGACGCCGACCTTACCAAGGCGGACCAACTTGTCCATGTCCTCGACCTCTTCTTCGCATGGCGGCCGCCGGCATTCGATGCGTGGGAGAAGGCTGTTGAGGAATTCAAGGGTCGCGTTCAAGAGTTGGGTGAGAACCTAGCCCGCTTCATTCGGAACGAGTGCCAGACCAATGCCAAGTACCGGGACGCTTATGTGGAGTTTCTGAATCTTTGCCGCGGTTCGCTCAACCCAAACCTTTCCGAAGACGCGGTCGAGGAGATGATTATTCAGCATATCCTCACCGAGCGCATCTTCCGCAAGGTATTCGACATCGGCGACTTCATGCAGCGCAACGTGATCGCACGGCAGATCGAGAAGGTGATCGAGGCGCTGACCTCGCGATCTTTCAGCCGTGACGCCTTTGTCAAGAACCTCGAACACTTCTACCTTGCCATCGAGAGTGCCGCCGAAACGATCAGCGATTTCAGCGAAAAACAGAGGTTCCTCAACACCATTTACGAGCGTTTCTTTCAAGGCTTTTGCGTCAAGGTTGCCGACACGCACGGTATCGTCTACACCCCGCAACCGCTTGCGAGCTTCATGGTCGCCAGCGTGGAGCATCTGCTTCAAGACGTGTTCAAGACGTCGCTTGCGAACAAGGACGTGCCTATTTTCGATCCGTTTACGGGTACGGGCAATTTCATCGTGAACATCATGCAGCTTATCCCCAAGAGCGCGCTGCGGCACAAGTATCGCGAAGAACTGCACTGCAATGAGCTGATGCTTCTGCCTTACTATGTCGCGTCGATGAACATCGAACATGCCTTTTGGGAGGCCACCGGCGGTTACGAAGCCTTCGCGGGGATATGCCTCGTGGACACCTTTGAAACGGCCGAGAAGGCACAGCGCACCTTCGACGTTTTCAACGAGGCCAACACGGCGCGAGTCCAGCGACAGCGCAAAGCACCCATCAAAGTCATCATCGCCAACCCCCCCTACAACGCGGGACAGATCCAAGAGAACGACAATAACAAGAATCGAAAGTACGAGGAAATCGATCGGCGGGTTCGCGTGACCTACGCTGCCGACTCCCAGGCCACGCTGGTCCGCAAGCTCAGCGATCCCTATGTGAAGGCGATCCGCTTTGCGGCCGACCGCATCGGAGACGCGGGTGTAGTTTGCTACGTCAACAACGACAGTTTCGTGGCCGAAAAGTCGTTCGACGGCATGAGAAAACACCTCGCCCAAGATTTCGACCTGATTTATGTCCTGGAGCTTGGTGGCAATGTGCGCAAAAACCCTACGCTCTCCGGCACCACGCACAATGTTTTCGGTATCCAGGTGGGGGTCAGCATCAATTTTTTCATTCGCTTGCCGAAGAAGGACGGTGGCAAGCGTCGCGCAAAAATCCGCTATCATGCCGTGCCCGTCGATTGGCGACGCGAGCAAAAGTACGATTTCCTCAAGGAGGTTGGTTCCATTGCCAACGTGAAATGGCGAGTGCTCCACCCGGACGAGAAGAATAACTGGCTGACGAACAAGAATGACGGCGAGTTCGCTGAATTTGTTCCACTTGGTGACAGGAAGTACAAAGCGCGAAGCAACCTCGGGCTGCCGACCATCTTTCGCACCTATTCGCTCGGAGTGTCCACGAACCGCGACGCCGTCGTCTATGGCTTTGACGCCGAGCGACTGGCGAAGCGAGTCGAGCAGTTCGCGGACGATTACAATGCCGAATTAGACCGGTGGCGCAATAAGGCGGCACCGCCGGAGGATCCACGGAAGTTGTCCGAATACGTTGACGGGTTTGTCAACTACGAACGGATCAAATGGAGCCGGGACTTGAAGTTGAAGTTTGCACGCGGGATCCCGCTCAAGTTTTCCCGAACGGCCATTATCGAGAGCCTGTATCGTCCTTTCACCAAGCAACTGCTTTACAGCCAAAAGGGCGCAGTTGACCGACCGGGACCAATGAATGAATGGTTTCCAAACGATGAGAGTCGGAAGGAGAACCTGCTACTGTGCGTAAACCTAACCGTTGAACGTCCTTTCACTTGCATCGCAACCAACCTGATGCCGAATCTCGTCGCAACTGCGGGCTTCGGGTCTGCAACCTACTGCTTTCCGCTCTATACCTACGAAGAGGAGGGAAAGCGGAGAGTGGATAATATTCCGCTTTTTACACTCCAACACTTCCAGAAGCACTATAAGGATAAGGTGGTCACGCGAGAGGACATTTTCCATTACGTTTACGGATTGCTGCATCATCCCGATTACCGTGAGCGTTTTTCGGAGAACCTCAAGCGAGACTTGGCACGGATTCCGCTTTCCGGCACCGCGGTCGATTTCCACGCCTTCACCGCAGCGGGCCGAAAGCTGGCGGAGTTGCACGTAGACTACGAGAAGCAGAAGGCTTTTCCGCTCAAGCAGGTTGAGAACTCAGAGGCCCGGCTCGACTGGCGCGTCGAGGCGATGAAACTCGGCAAGGATCGCGACTCCATCCGTTATAATAAATTCCTTTTGTTGGCCGGAATACCTCAAGAGACGTTCGATTATCGCCTCGGCAATCGATCCGCGCTGGAGTGGGTGATTGACCAATGCCGCGTCACACGCGACGAGCATGGCAATATCACCAGCGACCCGAACCGTGACGACGACGAGCAATACATTGTGCGTCTTGTCGGCCAAGTGATCACCGTGAGCCTGGAGACACGCAAGATCGTCGCCGGCTTGCCACCTTTTACGATTTGATAAACGGGTCATTTCAGCAGACGGGGGCATGACGACGAAGGCCCGAACGATTAGAATGGGTTGTTTTGGGCACCTCAGGAGACTATCTTGGCCTCGAACAAACCGATTGTTGGCGACTGGTACGATCACCCGGAATACTATGATCTCTCGCTTCGCGACGACACGCCCCCGGAGGCGAAGTTCCTTGAAGCGGCTTGCAGGAAATACTGCGATTTTCCCGTGCATCGGCTGGTGGAGCCGGCTTGTGGCTCGGGACGGCTGGTGGTCGAAATGGCCGCCCGCGGTTACCATGTGACGGGCCTGGATCTGAACGAAAAGGCATTGGATTTCCTGCGAAAGCGGTTGAAGCGGAGAAAACTCCGCGCCGAGGTTCTCCTGGCCGACATGACGGAATTCACCCTGTCCCGGCCGGCCGATGCTGCTTTTTGCCTCTTGAACAGCTTTCGGCACCTGTTGACCGAAGCGGCCGCCAAGAGCCACCTCGAAGCCGTGGCTCGGAACCTGCGGCCGGGCGGGATCTATATTCTCGGGCTGCATCTCGTGCCGCCCGATGCCTACGACAATGCCATCGAACGCTGGCGGAGCAGCCAGGGAAAGACACAAATCAGCACCGATTTGCGTGTCACCGCGACCGATCGCCGCCGCCGTATCGAGACGCTGCAAGTTTCGCTCTTGGTGCGACGCAGCGAAAAGCTTTGGCGATTCCGCGGCAAGTTCGATCTGCGACTGTACACGGCCCCGCAGTTCCGCAAGCTTCTGGCCAGCGTACCGGCCTTTGAACTCTGCGAAGTTTACGATTTCTGGTACGAGATCGACGAACCCCAGAAGTTTAACAACGAAATCTCGGATACGGTGTTTATCCTGCGGAAGAGGATTGCAAAATGAAAAATGAAAATTGCGAATTGCTACCGTCATTCCCCCCCATCCCTCAATTTGCAATTTGCAATTTACAATTTGCAATTTGCAATCCCCCCCCATGTTAGGTTTCCTGGCCCCTCACTACCGCATCGCCAGTGTCCTGGAGCTTACTCCCGAGCGCCTTCGTGGGCTGGGGCTGGAAAATTTGCTTCTGGACGCCGACTGCACGCTGAAACGCTACCGTAGCGAGCAGTCTGCTCCGGGCGTGGCCGAGTGGCTCGATACCTTGCGGCAAGCTGGCTTTGGGCTTTGCCTGGTCTCCAACGGACTTGGTGAGCGAATCGGGCAGTTCGCCGAGCGTGTCGGTCTGCCCTTTGTGGCCAGGGCCTTGAAGCCGCTTCCCCTCGGTTGCCGGCGAGCCATGCGAAAAATGGGTTTTCGCCGCGAGAGTACCGCCATGGTGGGGGACCAACTTTTCGCCGACATCCTGGCGGGTCGGTTGGCCGGATTAACGACCTTTTTAGTGGATCCAATCCATCCGGAAGAGGAGCCGTGGTTCACCCGGCTTAAACGCGGTCCCGAGCGATGGTTGTTGCGATAATTTGGAGCGTGTGTGACAAGATTCTCTGGCAGACGGACGCCACCGTGGCACGGGCATCTTGCCCGTGTCGAATTCCACGGGCTGGAAGCCCGTGCCACGCGCTTGCCAGAAAATCTTGCCACACACATTTGGAGCTTGACATTTTGGCCTGTACCGTGTCGAATGTAGTAAGGGCAGTTCGAGCCGGAAGTGCAGGGCAACAAGGCATACGGTTCGCCATCCCAGGGAGGCTTTTCATGCGTATACGGCCCAATTCTTCGTTCTTCCCGGTCATCACTGGCCGGCGGAGCGGTTACACGCTCATTGAGATTCTCGTCGCCACCACGTTGACCCTGATCCTCATGACAGCCGTGGTAACGGTTTTCGGAGGGGTCGGTGACGGCATTGCCAAGTCGCGGCGGGCCTTGGAGCAGTTCGACCGCCTCCGCACGGCAGCCCAGCAGCTTCGCGTCGATCTGCAAGGGGTGACGGTAACGATGGACGGCCGTCCGACACGTCCAGAGGAGAATCAAGGGTATTTTGAGGTGATCAAAGGTTCGGACGCAGGCACCGATCCGACCGCGATCGGGCGTGGTAACATCCTGATGTTTACCACCCGCAACGCCGCCCGGCCGTTCGCTGGCCGATTTAACTCAGTTTGCATTCAATCCGATGTGGCCGAGGTGGCTTGGTTTGTTCGCGGGAACACATTGCACCGTCGCGTATTGTTGGTCGTTCCAGGCGCGGCTTCAACCATGGCCCTGGCGAACCCCGACAAGGGAACTTTCTATGCCAAGAACGATATCTCAGCCCATATCGCAGACGGCAAGATTGTGCCGAACAGCCTCGCCGATTTGACCAAGAACGAAAATCGTTTTGCGCATGCGGCCTCCGCACCATTTACAAGTGGCTGGGGATCGCTGGGGCTTCCTACGTTGAATGAATGCTCATCGGGTTGGATGGCCGGTTGGGTCAGTGGTTCCACGCCCCCGCCTGCAGGTGGAGGAGGCGGGGGAGTCACCGATCTGTGGGACAGCGCGAGTATCCAAACAGGCCCCCTTAAAGAAGATGCCTTGGTGACCGGTACTCCCCCTCCCACTCCCGCGACTCGCATAGCCGACGATGTGGTATTGAACAATGTGATCGGCTTTGAGGTCAAGATCTGGCCGGCAGCGGCCGGGAGTTACGCCGATCAGGAATACGACTCCGGTTGCTTCGGCTATGAGAACGAGGGACGGACCACTAAGTCGCCCACGGCTCCGCTCCGCGGCATCCAGATCAAGATCCGCTGCTTTGAACCTGGTAGCCGGCAGATTCGCGAGATCCCCATCGAGCAGGACTTCCTGCCAAAGTAAGGTTTAATGATGAAAAGTCCGTTTCCTGGCATGGATCCGTACCTGGAGAAGTATTGGCACGAAGTCCATCAAAGCCTGATTACTTACACCCGTGATTTTCTACAAGCAAACCTTCCTGCGCCGCTGCGGGCAAGGATTGAACAGCGGGTACTCTTGGAGGTGGAATCTGATAATTGGCGGGCTGTCTACCCGGACGTTCACGTCGTCGAGTTTCCGCATGCGTCATTGCCTGCCGCCGTGGAGGCTGAAACAGCGGTTGCAATCGAAGAAGAGCCTCTCTTAATCACTCCGCAGAGCGAACCTCTTACGGAAGGTTACATCGAGATTGTCGATGCCGAGTCGGGAAACCGCGTCATTACGGTCATCGAGTTCCTGAGTCCGACGAACAAATTGCCTGGCCGGGGACGCGAACAATACCTTTTCAAGCAACGTGACGTGATTCGAGCGGGGGCGAACCTCGTGGAAATCGATTTGACGCGGACTGGCCAAAGGACGCTGGCTGTGCCGGACGAATTAGTTCCTCCCGCGTACCGTACAACCTATCAGATCTGTATCTGGCGAAGCCGTTTGCCGAGCCGGTTCGAGCTTTACCGTATACCGCTCATGCGTCGCTTGCCACCCCTGTCCATTCCGCTCCGCGCGAAGGATACCGACGCGAGAATGGCTCTGCAAATGCAACTAAACCGTTGTTACACCAACGGCCGCTACGACGATCTGGACTATCGCGCAGCGCCAAACCCGCCTCTGAACGCAGAAGAAGCCGCCTTGGCCGATGAAATGCTACGAGCAAAGGGATTGAGGTGATTTGGGGGTTTTCCGGCAAAATCTCCTCACCGCCCACTCACCAGCGTGCGGTGTGCAATTCCTCCAAACGAGGGTTAGCCGAACCGTTTCCGATCCTTTACAATTTCGTGCAGTCCTTTGTCCGGCTCACTTGCACGGAGGTTCCGATGAGTACCCCACCCTTTGCCCATTTACACTGCCATAGCCACTACAGCCTTCTCGATGGTGCCGGAAAAATATCCGGCCTGCTGAAGCGGACCAAAGAGCTGGGGATGAACTCCCTCGCCCTGACCGACCACGGCAACCTGCACGGGGCACTCGAGTTCTATAAAGCGGCCAAGGATATGGGCGTCAACCCGATCGTGGGCATTGAGGCCTACATCGCCCCAGCGAGCCGTTTCTATAAAGAAAACGCCGGCAGCTCGAAGGACGCCAGTTATCACATCACCCTTCTGGCCAAAGACCGCACCGGCTTTCAGAACCTGTTGAAACTCTCCTCCGCAGCCTTTCTGGAAGGTTTTTATTTCCGTCCTCGCATCGACAAGGAGATCCTGGCCGCCCACAGCGAAGGCTTGGTCTGTTTAAGCGGCTGCGTTTCTAGCGAGCTGAACCGCGGCCTGTTGATGGGCGGAGCGGCCGGCATGGAAAAAGCCCGCGCGGCGGCCGCTTGGTATCACAAGGTTTTCAGTGATCGTTATTTCATCGAGATCCAATACAACGGCATCGAACAGCAGCGGATCGCCATGGAAGGCGCGATCGATCTGGCCAACCAGATGGGCCTGCCGCTCGTGGCCACCAGCGACGTCCACTACGTGCTCCGCGAAGATGCCGAGGCCCAGGATATTCTGCTCTGCGTCAATACGGGCAAGTTCCGCACGGACACTAACCGCATGCGGATGGAGACCAACGAGTTCTATCTTCGCAGCCCCGAGGAGATGTACTCGGTCTTCACCGGCTACGACGAGGCCGTAAAGCGATCGCAAGAGATCGCCGACAGCGTGCAACTCGACCTGGAGTTGGGCAAGCGGCACTTCCCTGTTTTTAGCCCGCCCGATGCGAAAACCTCCGAGGATTTCCTCCGCGAACTGGTCATTAGCGGACTGAAAACGCGATACGCCGACCATCCCGAGCGGTGGGTCAACGGCGAATTGTCGGAAGAAGTCCTAGCCCGCGTCGATCGCGAGATGGGTGTGATCAACAAGCTGGGGTTCTCCAACTACTTCCTCATCGTGTGGGACTTCGTCCGCTTCGCCCGCGAGCAGGGCATTCCGGCGACGGCCCGCGGATCGGGCGTCGGTTCGCTGGTGGCTTATGGGTTGTTTTTGAGCCACGTCTGCCCGCTGGCTTACGATCTGCTGTTCGAGCGGTTTCTCGACGAAAGCCGCCGGGAAGCGCCTGATATCGATATTGACTTCTGCCAACAGCGCCGCGGCGAGGTGATCCAGTACGTCAAAGACAAGTACGGCATGGAAAATGTTGCCCAGATCGGCACGTTCGGCACGATGGCGGCCCGGCAGGCCATCCGTGACGTCGGCCGAGCGTTGGGGATGCCGATTCCGCGGGTCGATGTCGTGGTGGCCATGGTGCCCGATGAACTGAAGATCACAATCAAGTCGGCCCTGGAGAAGAGCGACGACCTGAAGAAGCTGCACGACTCCGACCCCGAAATCCGCGAGCTTCTGATGCTGGCGATGAAGATCGAGGGCCTAGCTCGCAATGTCGGCACGCACGCCGCGGCGGTGGTCATCGCCGACCGACCGCTGACGGACTACGTTCCCTTGCAGCATGTGCAGAACAAAGAAGAAATCATCACGCAGTGGGCGATGGGCGATGTCGAGAAGGCCGGCCTGCTGAAGATGGATTTTCTAGGGTTGAGGAACTTGACTATTCTCTCGAAGGTCATAGGACTGATCGAGCAGACGACCGGGAAGCTGGTCGATCCGTACAAGTTTCCGCTGGATGACCAGGAGACTTTTGCGCTGCTATGCCGCGGCGAGACGAAGGGCGTGTTCCAGTTGGAAAGCGGCGGCATTCGCGATCTTTTGCAGCGGATGAAGCCCGACCACTTCCGCGACATCATCGCCACCAACGCCCTCTATCGACCTGGCCCGCTGGAAGGCGGCATGGTCGAGGACTACATCCAGGTAAAGCATGGCCGCAAGAAGGCGCAGTATGAACATGCGGTCATGGAAGAGGTGCTGGCCGAGACCCACGGCGTGATGGTCTATCAAGAGCAGGTGATGCGAATCCTCAACCGACTGGGCGGCATCGCCCTGGCCAACGCCTATAGCTGCATCAAGGCGATCAGCAAGAAGAAGCTGGAGACGATCGCCAAGTACCGCGAGGAGTTCATCGAAAGCGCCTTCCAGAAAGGGATGGCGAAGAAGAAGTCCGAAGAGGTTTTCGGGCTGATCGAGAAGTTCGCGGGGTATGGGTTTAACAAATCTCACAGCACCGCCTACGCCCTGATCGCCTACATGACGGCCTACCTCAAGGCCCATTACCAAGTCGAGTTCATGGCGGCCTTGCTTTCCAGCGACATTCCGGGGCGCAACTTCAAGAAGAAGGATTCGCTGGTCGAGCATATCGAGGATTGCAACCGCATGAATCTCGAGGTCGCGCCGCCAGACGTCAACCGCTCAGACGTCGAGTTCGCCGTCGGCGACGGCAAGATATTTTACGCTCTGTCGGCCATCAAAAGCTGCGGCGGCGCCGCGTCGGCCGCGATCGTCAAAGCCCGCAAGTCGGGCGGACCGTATCACAGCATCTTCGATTTCTGCCAACGGCTCGACCCAGGCCAGGTCAATCGCACGGCCATCGAGTCGCTGGTGAAAGCCGGGGCCTTTGATTCGCTGGGCGGGCAGCGCTCGCAATGGTCCGCTGCCATCGATCGCGGATTGCAGGCGGGTGCTTCGGCGGCCTCCGATCGTCGCAGCGGGCAGAAGGGGCTTTTCGACGAAGAAGAAGAAGAAACGGTCGGCACGGCCGTCAATGACCTGCCCAACGTGCCCGCGTGGGATCCGAAGGACCAGTTGGCCAAGGAGAAGGAAGTACTCGGCTTCTACCTGTCGAGCCATCCGCTGGCCGAACATGCCAAGAAGTTGCGAGCGTATTGTTCGCACACCACCGTCGAGGCGGCTGCCTTGAAAACCCGTACCGAGGTGATGATCGGCGGCATGATCGCCTCGATCAAACATTCGCACACGAAGAACCCCAAGCCGGGCGCATCGAGCCGCTACGCCATGTTTGACCTCGAAGACACGGAAGGGATCATGCGTTGCATCTGCTGGCCGGAGCAATTTGCCCAATTCGGCGAGATGGTCCAGGCCGAGATGATTTGCGTTCTCAAAGGCGCGATCGATAAGCGGCCCGGCAGCGAAGAGGCGAACCTGATCGTCAACGAAATCATCCCCATCGGCGATCTCGAAGCCCGTTATACCCGCGGCATCCGCGTTCGCGTGGTGGAAGAGTCGCATGGCGTGAAGAAGCTGGAGATGCTTCACGAGATTCTCCGCGGCTACCCGGGCGAGTGTCCCCTCGAGCTTTTGCTCTGCCTTATCGACGGGCGAAAGATTTCCTGCCGCTGCGACACTTTTCGCATTGCCAATAATCCCGAGATGCGCGGCCGCGTGGAAGAACTGCTCGGGGCCGAGAATTTCCGCCTCATTACCGCCAAACCGAGTGTCAGCAGCGGAGCAAGTGATTCCGGGAGGCGCCCGAAATGGAAGTAGCGAAACTCCCGGTGTTATGACAGAGCGAAAAAATAAATTTGACAAGTCGTAGGATGGGCTTTAGCCCGTCCGCGCCAAATCTCGACGGGCTAAAGCCCATCCTACGGGAAAATTTCTTCACTCTGCCTATCGATTGACAAGACGACGCAAACATCCTACAACAAAAGCTTTAAGGGAACGGTGGGACTTGTTGCACTCGGCCCACCCTACGGCCACGGCCACCAAGTGTAGATGGTTTGCTCAACGGAATGAATTCTTTTCTACGAAGGACGGCACAGGGAGAAAACTTATGTCGATTCGCGAATGGGCCGGTGGACAGGTCTTCAAACTAGTTCATGGCCATAATTTGGTCTACAACACCTGCTGGGAAGATCCCCGGCTGGATCGTCAGGCACTAAAACTCACACCCGACGATACGATCCTGGTGATCACCTCTGCCGGCTGCAATGCCTTGGACTATGCCCTGGCCGGTCCGAAGCAAGTAGTGGCCGTCGATATGAATCCTCGGCAGAATGCGCTATTGGACCTGAAGCTGGCTGGCATCCGCAATCTCCAGTACGAAGACTTCTTCGCCATGTTCGGCATCGGCCGACTGCCGGGCGCGAAGAAGATCTATGAGGATAAATTGCGTCCCGCGTTGTCCGAGTGGCCACAGCGCTACTGGGACCGCTGGATCGACTTTTTCGATCCGAAGAACCGTCGGCCGTTCTATTTCCGCGGCACCTGTGGCACGTTCGCCATGTTGATCAATTTTTATATCAATCGCGTGGCCAAGTTGCGGCCTTATTTCAACGACTTGCTCCAATGCGCGACCGTCGCCCAGCAGCAAGATATCTACGATCGGTGCCTTCGCGAACGTTTTTGGTCCAAGTCGATGCGTTTCGCACTGCGCCGCGATACAATCCTCTCGCTGCTCGGCGTTCCGCAGGCCCAGCGGCACCAGATTGAAACGCAATACCGGGGCGGAATCAGCCAGTTTGTTCAGGATTGCGTTGAGACGGTTTTCGCCCGCCTGCCGCTGAGTGACAACTACTTCTGGCGGGTCTACATGACGGGCCACTATACGCCGGAGTGTTGTCCGGAGTACCTCAAGCCCGAGAATTTCCAGAAACTTCACGACGGTCTGGCCGATCGCGTGCAGACGTATACCGATTCGGTGGAAGGCTTCTTGGTGAAGGACCCGCGGCCGATTTCGCGTTTTGTGCTTCTGGATCACATGGATTGGCTTTCAACGCGGCGGCTACCACTTTTGGCCCAGGAGTGGCAATGGATTCTCCGCCGCGCGGCACCGGGCGCGCGGATCCTTTGGCGCAGTGCCGGCATGCGGACCGAATTCGTCGATCAGGCGCGGATTGTGGTTGACGGCAAGTCGCGCTCGGTCGGTGAATTGTTGACCTACGATCGCTCCTTGGCCGAAGAACTTCATGCCCAATGTCGCGTACACACCTACGGCAGTTTCCACATTGCGGATCTGGCCGCATAATGTCGCTCCTTACGGATCTTCGTGTTCTTTACCACATCGTGGCCAAGCCGGTCCGGGGCAAGGACCATGCCGCGCGGCTGGAATCGTTTTATTCTGGCCAGGCCGAGGCTTACGACGATTTCCGCCGTCGGCTATTGCAAGGCCGCGAAGCGATGTACCAGTCGATCCCCGTGCCGGAAGGCGGCGTATGGGTCGATTTGGGCGGCGGGACGGGGGCAAACCTGGAGCCGATCAGCACCGATTTACACAAGGCGAGAAAGGTCTACTTGGTCGATCTCTGCGACTCGCTGCTTGCGGTTGCACGGAAGCGGTGCGCGGCCCGAGGGTGGAAAAATGTCGAGGCCGTCGCCGATGACGCCACGGCTTTTCGGCCCGCCGACGGCCCCGCCGACGTGGTGACCTTTTCCTACTCGCTGACGATGATTCCCGATTGGTTTGCCGCAATCGACAACGCCTTGGCGATGTTACGCCCCGGGGGAACGATCGGAGTGACCGACTTCTTCGTCGCGCGGAAGTATCCAGCCGAGGGCCGCGAGCGTCATTCCTGGTCTACGCGGACCTTCTGGCCTACCTGGTTCGGCTCGGACAACGTCTTCTTATCGCCGGACCACATTCCCTATTTGCAGAGGAACTTCAGCACGCTGCGATTGGAAGAGAAGCGGGCAAAAGTCCCCTACCTTCCGCTGATCCGAGTGCCGTATTTCACCTTCGTGGGGCGGAAAGCGTTCTCGACGAGCAACACCAAAGGAACGGAGGTTTTATGAAAAGGGATGATGAAAACTCTTCGACCAGGGAAAGCCATTCAGCAAGGCGATGTACAACAAACCTAAGGGATAATAGTTATCCATAAGAATCAAGTGATCGGTGGATCTAATGTTAGGGGCATTCATGCATTGTCCTTACCCACTCTTTCGGCCAGCTAAGTGTCTTCATGGCCATTTATGGTCATTCCCGGCGCAGCCGGTATTAGGCCCGTGCTT
>JBAWVO010000130.1:0-17134 GCA_037147235.1 Planctomycetota bacterium
AAATCCAGAACTTCTGGAGTATACCGTCTGTTAAGTTGGTTCGTATGGGGGAGAGCGCAGCGAGCCCCACCAAAATCGGGTCGAAACTTGGGGTGCGGCCGTCCCGGCTTTCCTTCGCTTTGACATCACCGACACGGGCATCGGCATGAACGAAGAGCAAATCGGCAAGCTCTTTCAAGCCTTCAGTCAAGTGGACGGTTCGTCCAAGCGGAAGTTCGCCGGCACGGGGTTGGGACTTTGCATCAGTAAGCGGCTGGCCGAGGCCATGGGCGGCAAAATTGAAGTCCATTCCACCCCAGGCAAGGGAAGCACCTTCAGCGTCACAATTGATCCAGGGTCACTGGATGGGATTCCCATGATCCAGAACGCCCAAGAGGCCCTAATCGTTCGCTCGCCGACGCCGACTGCGGCAACCCCCGAAGAGATCGAACTCTCCGGTCGGGTTCTCCTGGCCGAAGATGGCCCGGACAATCAACGGTTTATCGCCTTCGTACTCAAGAAGGCTGGTGCCGAGGTGACGCTGGCCGAGAATGGGCAGATTGCCTACGACGAAACCCTGGCCGCAGTTGTGCAGGGTAGACCATTCGACGTGATCTTGATGGATATGCAGATGCCTGTCCTGGACGGCTACGAAGCCACGCGGCAGCTCCGCGAACAGGGGTACACTGGCCCGATCATCGCCCTAACCGCCCACGCCATGGCCACGGACCGCCAGAAGTGCATGGACGCCGGCTGCGATGATTTTGCCAACAAGCCGATCGAACGGCAGAATCTCCTGAGTACGGTCGCCCACTGGATGGCACCCGGTCGAACGAACGAATCCTCACCCATAGGCGAATTGCTTGTAATCACGTAAGAATATCCTACCCTCGCAAAAAGAGTTACTGCTGGTCAGTCCACCCTGCTATCCACACCGATTGATCGCCTATTGATTCTGTATAGGAGACTTTCAGCTCATGTTCGTAACCTCCAAGCCAAACCTGACCCGTCCGGCATCGATCTTGTATTGTACTGGTTTCGCTTTCCTGTTTTTTACAGGTTGCAACACAGAGGATCGATCGAGTTCACCTCCTGTCGTGCCCCAGACTTCGGAGGCGGTTTCCGCCCATGCGGACGACGCTAGATTACGAGTGGGCGGCTCGACGACGATGATGCCGATCCTCAACCAGATCGCGATGGATTTCACCGCCCGCTACGGTACGTGGGATCGGGCCAAGACTGGCTTGCCCCATGAGCCGATTATCATTCACGTCACGGGCGGGGGATCGTCGGCCGGTATCAAGATGACTGCTGCCCAGACCGTGGCGATTGGGCTCTGTTCGCGCGACCTGGAAGAAAAAGATCGCCTCGCCTTGGGCGTTCATGCCAGTTTCCTCGTCGGTAAAGACTGTGTTGCCATTGCCGCAGCGAAGTCCAATCCGTTGGTCGGCGTGAAGAAGGGTCTTACCAAAGCAGAACTCGCCACGTTTTTCGGTGGAGGCTACAAGACTTTTCGCGATATCGATTCGTCGCTGCCGAACGACGAGTGCATCCTTTATGCCCGGACGCCCGGATCGGGATCGAGCGAGATAATCAAGGATCACATCATGAACGGTCGTCCGATCTCCCCTGCGGCGGTCGTGTTCTCCAGCCAGACGGAATTGGTGGAAAACCTCAAAGAGCAGCCTCGCGCCGTGGCCTTCATGTCGTACGCCCAGGTGAAGAACAGCAAAATGCTGATCGCGTTCGAGGTCGATGGGGTCGAGCCCAATAACCGCAATGTCACCAGCGGTCGCTACAAATTGTCGCGACCTTTACTTATGATCGTCAAGGGTACACCTTCGGCCAAGACGTCCTGTTTTATCGAATACGTACTCCACGAGGGGCAGGCCGTAGTGGCATCGCACGGATGCCTGCCAGCCCGTGTGGCAGACTGAGTCCTATTTAACCAAATGGGAGCGAGGACACAATGTTTGTTTTGCTTAATGCGACGAGAATGCGCGTGATTCTTCCGCTGGCTGTAGTTCTCCTCGGGCTGATGGCAACTGGCTGGATTGCACGCTCGATTCGGGAGCGTCAACATTCGGAAGACCTGGATCGGTTTTCTGACGCTGCCAGTCGCCTCGGTGCCAATACCGAACGCGCCCTGCTCCAATATGGTGCTGCTATTCATGGGGTGGGTAGTCTGTTCAAGGCTTGCAGAACCATCGACAACCTAGCCTTTTTCGGATACGTGAAATCTCTGGCTTCTCAGGAGTATTATTCGGCGGTTGAGGTCTGGGGATGGCTCACACCCCAGCGACATCACACAACTCTGGCTCATCCGTACGACACGTCGCTCAAAGAAGGAATCCTTACCCCAACGTCAACAACGAACCAAGTCCAGGAGTTCCTGGAATTCCTGCCCTACAGCGATCAACCGAACTCCAGCTACGACGGGATGGCTACGTCCGTCGTCGGAGCCGACCTCCTTGGTGCCGCCGGATTGACAGAAGTGTTCTGGAATGCCTGTGATCACCAGGAGTTGCGGCTCAGCGGAGTTCCTGATCAGGCCCTTGGTTCGGCCAGCCGCGGTACGGTCTTTCTGAGCTTGCCCATCTATCGCGAGCGGACATCGCGTAATAGCCAAACTGACCTGCGCGGACACTTGGCGGGCTGGGCGGTGCTTGGGATTGACGCCCAGCGGTTCGCTGCCCAAGTCCTTGCCATTGAGAGCGACGGACTAGCCCTAAATCTCTGGGACGCGACCGAGTCGCCACGGCTGCTTTACCCGACCACGCCTTCCCCGAGCATCACAAGGGGGAGCCTTGTCGGCGAGCGTTTTGTGAAAGAAGTCACCTTCGGTGGCCGAAAATGGATTATTGAGATCCTGCCAGGAAAACTGCAACTATTGAACTACGGTATCGCGGCAGAATACTTCCCCGCGGGTATTTCCTTGTTGTGTACGCTGTTCTTGACGCTCTTGACGAGCCTGATCGTGAACGAGCGGACCAATGCCATTAAGCTCGCCTCTCAACTGCAAACGACCAACCGCCAGCTCGAAAGCGCGAACAAACATACTCTTGAGGCGATGCTCGTCGCCCAGGCAGCAAGCCGAGCCAAGAGCGATTTCCTGGCCAACATGAGCCATGAAATCCGCACGCCGATGACCGCCATTCTGGGCTATTCCAACCTGCTCTTGCAGCAAGGCACCAGCAAGAGCGAACAGGAAGATTTCGTCCAGATCATCCATCGCAATGGCAACCATCTGTTGGGGATTATCGACGACATCCTCGACATCTCGAAGATCGAGTCGGGCAAGATGGCGGTCGAGCGGATACCCTGTTCGCCTCGTCAACTCGCCAACGAGGCGATCTCCCTCATGCAAGTTAGCGCGATCGCAAAAAGTCTCTCGCTCCAGATCGAATACCGCGGAGCGATTCCCGAGACGATTCAGAGCGACCCGACGCGCCTTCGCCAAATCCTCATCAACCTGCTAGGCAACGCCGTCAAGTTTACCAAAGTGGGCGGCGTGCGCCTTGGGGTCCGCCTCCTGGACCCGCCCGAAACGCCCAATCCGCATCTCGGCTTCGAGGTGATCGACACGGGCGTGGGAATGCAGCCTGAGCAATTATGCTCGCTCTTCCAGCCGTTCACGCAGGCAGATACTTCAATGACGCGGCGATTTGGCGGCACGGGTCTTGGCTTGGCCATCAGCAAGCGTCTGGCCCAAATGCTCGGCGGCGACATCACTGGCACAAGCTCCGCCGGAAAAGGAAGCTCGTTTCTGGTCAGTATCGAGACTGGCCCACTGGAAGGAGTTCGCATTTCGGATGGGTTCCGTGAAGCTCTCCCCGTAACGACCAACCCGCCAAGCGACAAGCAGGTCCAGGATATTCGACTTTCCGCACGGGTTCTGCTGGCCGAGGACGGCCTCGACAATCAACGGTTTATCACCTTCGTTCTCAAGAAGGCGGGAGTCCAAATCACGGTTGCCGACAATGGGCAGATTGCGCTCGATTGTGTTCAATCGGCCCAGGAGGAGGGAAACCCGTTCGACGTGATCCTGATGGACATGCAGATGCCTGTCCTGGACGGCTACGAAGCCACTCGCCGCTTGCGTGCCGAGGGCTACACCGGCCCGATCATCGCCCTGACGGCCCACGCCATGGCCGAGGATCGCCAGAAATGCCTTGATGCCGGCTGCGACGACTATGCCACCAAGCCGATCGAACGGCAGAATCTCCTGAAAACCGTCGCCCAGTGGATGAATCGCGATCGAAAGAACGATTTACCCATTCCCGCACCATCTCCCACAATTAGCGAGAACAACGCGAGAACCGCCAAGCCTACAACCAGCGAAAGTAACGTGAGCCGCGCCAAGCCCACGGCTTTTATCTATTCTCAGCTTGCCAGCGATCCTAACATGGTCGAACTGGTCGACCTTTTTGTGCAAGAGATACCCAATCGGATCAACGCCCTGGAAACTCAGGCGCAGAGTCGCGACTGGCAACAACTGACTCGGACTGCCCACCAGATCAAGGGAGCAGCCGGGAGCTACGGATTCGGCGAGATCACGCCCTACGCCGCCCGACTGGAAGCCGCTGCGAAGGACGGTTGCCGGGAGGAGGAGATTCTTTCGGCACTTGACGAACTGCTGGGTCTCTGCCGCCAAGTACGATCCGGCGCGCCACGGACGGAAGTTGTACGGGAAAACGGTTGCTCCGCAACCACCAGCTAATCGCTGGCACCCCTCCGGGATGGGGGAATGACCTAAAAATGGTGAGGCTCGTTTCACTCTCCCCACCCTACTTCCTAATTCCTTCCCCTCCCATTTTTCTGTCCACTCATTTTTCTGTCAAAATCTCCTTTTCTGAATAAATGACTGGACCTTCGTGCCAGCAAGGGGTTGTTGTCTATTCGACCAGAATGGTTTGGGATCCCGTGGAATCATCGAGATCGACCTCCAGCGTACCTCGGCCTTTCACGCCTCCCTTGCTGCCTTCGGCCGAAAGCGTATGCCGACCATGGAGTACGTCGTCAAACTCAAACCAGCCGTTATCGTCGATATCGGCCGGTCGTCCGCCGCCATTGTTGTTCACATCATCGAGTCGGACCTTACCGGAAGCGCACTTCACATGGGTGTCGTTCTTGAATGCCACCACGCCGACAATCCGGCCCTTCTTGGGAGCCGTTGGTTTCTTGTCCGTTTTGGCTGCGGTGGGTTGGATGGGATCCGCAACCACCACGGACGGCATCCGCTTCAAGATGGTTTCACCGACCGCATTTTTGGCGCGGAAGAGCAACGGAAGTTTGTGCTCGCCCACAGCAAGTTTTTCCGTCGGAATTCTGGCTGACCAAGTGTCTTGCTTCACTTGGTTGACTTTCACTTTCTTGGGATCCTGGGCAAACTCGTCCGGCTTGTCCGGGTCTTCCAACCCGCAGTCAAATTGCGTAATCAAGCTCAACGATTTCACCGTGATTTCGACCGGCAGGGCCTGGCCGGTTTCGATCTTGTTGGTTAGCGTCACGCTGCGAATATCGGGTGGTTCATCGAGGATGATCGGAACCGACGCGACCCAGGGCGATTTACGTTGTTCTCCAAAATCGGGAGTGTAGCTCGTGTAGGCCGATACCTCGATGCGGACCTTCTGTTTCGGCAGGGCCAGTTCCAGGGGGATCTCGAATTTGCCCACGCGCGTCGATACTTTCAACTCGCCATGGGCACGGACGCCGCGCAGCGTGATTTCCTGCTGCCGAGTAGACAATACCTTCGGCTGCTCCTTCGTCCAGGGCGGCACATCCCTCCCCTTCTCGTCGAAGGTCCGAAGCTCGATCCGGTCTTTCAAATTCTCTTCGGAATGGTGCAGGAAATCGGTGCGGGCATAAACCTCGAAGTTCAAAAGCACCTTGACCGGTTGCTTGTCAGGCGATGCGTCCAAGGCGGCTTCAGGTTTGGGCGATGTGATTTTCAACTCAAGGGTATCGTCGGGCACGATTCGGCCGGGCTGGTTGGACCAGTCCGGACTGATAAATTGCAGCGCATGTGGATAGCCATCGACGTCGAAGAAGAAACGCAAGCCCTTGTTTGAGATATCGCGGGCGATTCTCGAGCGGAAATCGACGTTCTGCAAACGCGATTCGATCGCTCCGTTCCCCAGCCCGCTTCTTGGATTGGTCGCAAAGCGGACCTGGATCGGATTCTTCGCGGTGTCCAGGGGAAAGGAGGCATTGTCTCGGGCCTTGAGTCCGACGTGCAGCTCCTGGCGGCCTTCGTTGTAATCAAACGCGGCTTCCAGGAAGTCGCTGGGTTTCCAGGGCTTGAACTCGATGCGCTGAACCCAGTACTTGCTCTTGTCGCCTCGATCACGAATCAGTACGGCAAATCCGTTGGTCACATTCTCGCCGGAAGGAGCCGTCACCGCGGCGGCTGGTTTCGCCACGGGCTTTTCGGCCGTTTTGTCGGCCGGGGGCGTTTCGGCAAACGGAATCGGCAGGGTCTCGCCGACCGGAATCTTCAGAGAAATCGGGTCAAACACCCGGATTATGCCGTCCGCCAACTCGTGACGTTCATTGAGCACGTTACGGTCCCAGTTTTCGCTCGATTTCCACTCTCGGGGGGCCACGAATTCGATGCTCAACTCCTTCTCGCTTTCCGACTCGTTCTTGACTTTCAGCAGAAAAGCGGTCTCGCGATTGGGAAAAGGCCGCAACTGGATTGCCTTCTGCTCGCCCGGGGCCTGATCGATTCCGTTTCCCGCCGCATCCGAGGCAATCAGGCGGATGACGTCCGGGGCCGACACATGCAACTTCACCAAGCCCTCGCCGGTCTGGCCAACCGCGCGCGCTTTGACCTTCAAGACGCTGTCCAGCGGGCCTACGACCTTGTGAAGATCGACGATCAAGTCAACCTCGCCCGAGTTGTCCACCAGGGCTAGTTTCTCCAGGACGCCGGGTGATAACGGATGCTCCTGACCCGTGGAGGATCGGACCTCCAAAGCACTCGCCAGATTGGAGTTGTCGCAATCCCAGCAGAGTTCGGCTTCCGCGGCATTGCCCCCGGTCACGCTCACCTTGACCTTGTACGACCGTACTGCTCCGAACGGATTCTCTTTCTTCGAGTTTTTTTGCACCAGATGTACGGCTACCGTGGGGAGTAGCGGTTGCCCCAGCATAGGCGGTGGAATGAAATTGAGATATTTGATGTCGCGAGCATCGGCCCAGCGCAGGACTCGATCGACCGCAGCCACGAATTGGGGATCGGCGTGTCCGGTTTCCAAAAGGACTTTTGCCCGGGCGGCCTCTCGGCCCAATTCCTCGCGCAAACTGGCCTGTAATTCGATGAGCTGTTTGCCAAATTCTTTGCAGTTCCCACGCAATGTCTCTGCGTTTGCGTTTTGGAATTGCCGCCAATCGAGATTAGCCGTAGGGACGGCCAACCGCACCGCCGCCTGCTCCAGTTCGGCCTGAACGGCGATTCGAGCGATGCATTGGGGAGTCGGCGCGAAGGCCGTCCGCGGGATCTCTCTCGGCGGCAACTTTTCCGGCACCACCAACGGCAGATCGAGGGTCCGCCGCATTTTCAACAGGGCCATCCGATCCTTGGCATCCAGCACGGGGACCGCCAGAATGGCCTCGATTCGTGCGGCTCGGCCACGGATCGGCAGACTGGCTTTTGCCAGTTCCGCGGCTTCTAAATGCCACGCTTTATGAAGATCGTTGACATGCTTGTTGACTTCGTCCGTCAGCTCGTCAAGCTTCCGCGTCTGGGCCGGATTGGTGCCGGCCTTGCCGGAGTCGACCAGGAGCTTATTGAGTTCCGGGGAGAGCGTTTGCAGACTTCCTAGCAGTTTCCGCAACTGGCCGACGCGGGCCGTGTATTCCGCCTCCCCATTCACGTTGCAACCGAGGATCGCCCGGTGCCAACGAATTCCGTGGGAGGCGAGGCGGATACCCCGGTTTCGTGCTTGGAATGCCTTGCCGATTGACGGTCTTTTGGTGGCCCAGGCCTCGAAATTGTCCTTCTGTTGCTGAAACTGGCGTCTCGCCTGATTCAAACGCACGATGGGATCCTCCCCCGAATCCGCGTCGCCGGCGGTGTCGGGTAAGTGCTTTAATACCGCGATGACTTTGGAGTTCAAGTCCGCTTTCCGATTAGCATGTACCGTACCGGATCGCAAACGGAATTCATAGTCCAAAAGGATTTCTTCATATTCGCGCCAGAGGTGAGGAGCATAATCGACGATTGCCCAGCCGGAGGGAGTGCCACGATCCAGTTCGTCTCGTTGTTCCCATGCCATTTGCAGCAAATCATCGGCGTCCGACGGTTCGGGCGATGCGGCGGGTTGGGCGCGGCCCACGGTATAACGGAGATGAAGGCTGGGCGGAACTTCGCGCACCAACCCCTTGCCGGCGTGATAAAGGCAAGGCGTTTGGCTCTCCAAGCCGCCACGATTCTTCTGGACCCAATCGCCTACTCCGCGAAGAACAAAATCGTACAGTTCGTCGAGGTCAACAATGCCGTCATGGCGGGGAAGCGCCCCCTCCGCGCCTTCGCGGACGGCAATGTCCGCTTCGCCACGCAACCCTTCCGTAACAAAATAGCCGAACACGCAACGGTGGGCCGACTCGGAGAAATGCTCCACTTCGAGCGACTGCGAATTGGTCAGCACCCACAGCGTATCGTCATCGATTTTCTTGACTTCCTCTTCGACGAGGGCCGGGAACTCGTTGATCATCATTCCCGCGCGGGGATCGGAGAGCGCGTAAGAAACGTCCAGAATCAGCAGTTTGAGCGGGGCCTGGCGTTTCTTCACTTCGGCAAGCAACGCGCGCAAGGAATAACGCCCGGCGGCAGGGCCGCCTTGGGACTGAGCCGGAGCTCGTTCATAGCCGCTGCACAAGAGCCATGCCGTACCGTCCGGGTCCGACACGCCGCGGGCAGCAAGGTAGACAACCACCGCGTCTTTTCGATGACCGCCTTCCCCGGTTTTCTCTCCCCAAAAATTGAAAATCGTGTCGGAGCGGTCGCGATCCTCTTTTCGGACATCCGTTTCAGGCTCCAGACTCGCAAACGCCTCGGCGTCCTCGTCGCAAAACGGAATGGGGGTGGTTTTCTCGTAAATGATGCGGAGGGCGGCGAGTTGCGCCTCCGGCCGGATCGAGCGAAAATAGAGGAACCAGATCAGTCCCCCGATTAATCCAAGAAACGCCAGACTCCAAAAGATGCGCGCCGTGTTGCTGGGACCATCGTGATGGGTACTCGGTTTAGCCCCGCCGCGCCAAGATCGCAACGACGAGGGCCCCTGTTTGGATACCGCCATGAAAAAATCTCCCGGATTGGAGGCAACAACATCAACTCAATTCTACAAGTGCGCGTGAGAATATTGTAGTGCAGGCATTTCGCACTTGCCTGAAAGTTCTCCTGCTCGGATCCCGCCCCCCGGTTGAATACTTAGGCAACTTAGGGAATAATGGACCTTTTATTCCCTTGAGGAGCCGACCTCCATGAAAATTCATGAATTCCAGGCCAAGCAGATTCTCCGCGAAGCAGGCGTTGCGGTGCCTCGCGGGTTTGTTGCGGACACCCCGCAGGCTGCGGTAGACGCATTTGTCAAACTGGCCGGGCCGGTGGCCGTCATCAAGGCCCAAATCCACGCTGGCGGCCGCGGCAAGGGAACGATCCAGGAGGTTCCCACGCAACGTGGCGTGCAACTGGTCCGCAGTCGTGATGAGGTTGAAACCGTCGCCGCCAACATCCTCGGCCATAAGCTGGTCACCCTCCAGACCGGGCCGGAAGGAAAGACCGTTCACCGCGTGCTGGTTGAAGAAGGCTGCTCCATTGCTCGGGAGCTTTATCTCGCTGCGGTTATTGATCGCGGCCGTGGCGGGCCGGTGTTGATTGTTTCCACGGAAGGCGGCATGGATATCGAGCATGTCGCCGCCACCATGCCGGAGCGGATCCTCACCGAGCCTTTTGATATCGATACGGGCGTTCAGCCCTACCAAGTCCGCAAGTTGGCCGCCCGCCTCGGTCTGCCGCAAGCCGCGCTCCGCAATGCCGAGCAGTTCGTGCAGGCATTCAGCAAATTGTTTCTCGCCCGCGATTGCAGCATGTTGGAGATCAACCCGCTGGTGCTGACCTCCGACAACCGCCTGCTGGCGCTAGACGCCAAGATGACCCTGGATGACAACGCCCTATTCCGCCATCCCGATCTGACTGCGCTCCGCGACCTGGCCGAAGAAGAGCCCTCGGAGATCCGCGCCGGCGAAGCGGGCTTGAGCTTCGTACAACTTGACGGCAACATTGGCTGCCTGGTCAACGGTGCCGGACTCGCCATGAGTACGATGGACCTCATCAAGCTCCACGGTGGGCAGCCGGCCAACTTCCTGGATGTGGGCGGCGGGGCCAACGTGCAGCAAGTGACCGAGGCTTTTCGTATTTTGGTGGCGGATCCCAAAGTGAAGGCCGTGCTGGTGAACATTTTTGGCGGCATCATGCGTTGCACGACGATCGCCCGTGCCCTGCTGGAAGCCCATTGCTCGGTTAATTTCAAGATTCCCTTGGTCGTGCGGCTGGAAGGGACCGAGGTCGAGGAAGGCCGCCGCATCCTGGCCGAAAGCAAGCTCGATATTATTTCTGCGCCCGGTCTCACCGAGGCCGCCAAAATGGTCGTCGCCGCCGCCGCTTCTTCTTCGTAAAACGGCGTTCGATGGTTCACGCGGGTGTTCGTCTCAATCAAAAGTCCCCACCATGCATACGAAATTAAGTGAACTCGTGATGAAAAATGTCAAAAGTCTGGCCCGATTTTTTCTGGCAGGGCTTCTCGCGGTCCTGCCGGTGGTCATCACCGTGGCGATCGTGGCTTGGGTTGCAGGCTTCGTGCGGCAGATCCTGGGGCCCGGCGCGCTGATCGGCGAGGGGCTGACGGCCGTGGGGCTGCGCTTCGCCACCAACGATACCGTTGCCTACCTGATCGGTGGCCTGCTGGTGCTTGGCTGCGTGCTGCTGATCGGTGTCGCCGTCGAGGCGGGAGCCAAGAACCTCGTGCAAAAACTGTTGGATATCGTCCTGCGGCGGATTCCCATCATCGGCAGCATCTACGGCACTTCCAAGCAATTGGTGACTCTGTTTGAAAAGAAAGATCCCGATCAGTTGCAAGGGATGAAGGCCGTATTCTGCTTCTTTGGCGAAAAGACCGGGGCCGGAATTCTCGCACTTCTGGTCTCACCCGAGCAGTTTTGCATCAACGGACGCAATTTCTGCATCGTTATCGTGCCCACTGCCCCCGTACCCGTCGGCGGCGGGCTGTTCTTTATTCCGGTCGAAATGATCCAGCCGACCGACGTAAGTGTGGAGGGGCTGATGAGTATCTATGTCTCGATGGGTATTAGTGCCCCGCAGTTCCTGCTGGGAACCACGGTAAAACCACGGTAAATTTAGGCACCCGTTTTTCACCCGCTTTTTGAAAGGACTTTTCCCATGAAGTTGTTCCGAACCCTAACTTGTCTCTTGATGCTAAGCTTCCTAGCCCTACCAGCCCGCGCAGCCGATACCGCCGCGAAACCGTCCGCGGAAACCAAGGAGCAGCGCGACGCGCGGATGAAGTGGTGGCGCGAGGCCCGCTTCGGCATGTTCATTCACTGGGGGGTCTATTCCGTGCCCGCGGGGTTCTATCGCGACAAGCCGGTGGGCGGCATCGGCGAGTGGATCATGAACCGCGGCAGGATTCCCGTGGCCGAGTACGCCGAATTCACTAAGCAATTCAATCCGGTGAAGTTCGACGCCGACGCGTGGGTCCGCATTGCCAAAGAGGCGGGCATGAAGTACATCGTCATTACCTCGAAGCACCACGACGGTTTCGCCATGTTCCACTCGAAGACCAGCCCCTACAACATCCACGACGCCACTCCTTTCAAACGCGACCCACTGGCGGAACTGGCCGTGGCGTGCAAGAAGCAAGGGATTCGGCTCGGTTTCTACTATTCCCAGGCCCAGGACTGGCATCATCCGGGCGGGTCGGCGATTCGCGGGCATTGGGACAAGGCCCAGGACGGCGATATGATGAAGTACATCGAGACCGTCGCCGCGCCACAAGTCCGCGAGATCCTGACGAATTATGGCGACGATACCCCCGCGGTACTCTGGTGGGACACGCCCGCCGGCATGAACCCCGCCATGGCGCAGAAACTCCTGGAGGTCGTTCGCGAGTGCAAGCCGAACGTGATCACGAACAACCGTCTTTGCCGTGGTTTCCCCGGAGACACGGAGACGCCCGAGCAGCACATTCCGCCCAACGGCTACAAGGATCGCGACTGGGAAACCTGCATGACGATGAACGGCACGTGGGGATTCAAGCGTGACGACCACAACTGGAAGAGCGCGGAAACCTTGATCCGCAACCTGGCCGATATTGCCAGCAAGGGCGGAAACTATCTGTTGAATGTCGGTCCCACGAGCGAAGGGCTGATTCCGCAGCCCAGCGTCGAACGGTTGGCGGAGGTGGGGCGCTGGATGAAAGTCAACGCCGAGGCGATCTACGACACCACCGCCAGCCCCTTCCCCGCTCTGCCTTGGGGCCGCGTGACGAAAAGGGTCACGCCGGAAGGTACAACTCTTTATCTGCACGTGTTCACTTGGCCCGGCAATGGCAAACTCCTGCTGCCGGAGATGAAGAACCAAGTGATCAAAGCCTGGCTGCTTGCCGATAAAAAGCCGCTAACGGCCCAGACCACCGCCGACGGCGTGGTGATCGATGTGCCGAAAACCGCCCCGGATCCGATCGACACCGTCGTCGTGATTCAGGTTTCCGGAGAGGTATCGCTGCTGAAAACGGATCGTCCCGCCGGAAAATAGCAACTCGGCCTAGAGGCCCTTATTGGCCGCTTCCTGAAAGCGAAGAAAGATGGGCGGACTAAGAATCTATCTCAGAACTCACCGCGGAGGATGCAGAGAATCGCAGAGGCCCTCAATTAGGAGTACGAAATCACCCCATCCCCGTGATGAGCGACCTTCGGGCCGTTTTGATCACTTCGCTGAGTTCGGCAACCACTTCCGAGGATGGCTCGGAGATTTCCCCTACCAGTAGATGGCAAGCGTTGATCACTCGGCTAGCCTGTCCGGTTCTCAGGAGATCGTATGTTTCGTAAATCCCGACTTCGGTATGCATCCACGTCGGCGTAAGTTCTTCAGTCTGGTACTTACTCCCCATGTAGACCAGCGACTCAGCCAAGTAGGCCTTTCGCTTCTTCTCTTCTGCCAGCTTCTTCTTCCGTTTCTGATCACGTTTTCGATCATTCGACATGTGCGGCCTCCGGTCAGTCCTTGCTCTTGTGGTTCCTTGGCTGGGACGGCGAAGCGTTCATTTTCGCGATGTTCTGGACATGTGGCAAGTCCAAAAGTGAACCGGATACCCCCTGCCGTTCCGCCGTTCGGACGGCAGTGGCGACGACGGCCAGGGCGACGATCGGAGGCGGCAGATCGGCGGGCGGCGACGATGAGCCCTGCTCCAGGTGTGGCGGTTCCGATCCGTGGGAAACCATCGCGGGGACGTGGCGCTGCCGGCATTGTGATGCGGCGGCGCTGGAGCGGTCGCGATGGCTCTTGGAAAAGGCGGCACGGCTGCGGGAACGATCTTGACTTAGTGTGTATTATGTGTACAATAGCAGCATGAACAGCCGTGACATTATCAGGCGATTGAAGCGGGACGGGTGGCGGCTGGTTCGCAGCAAGGGAAGCCACCGACAATTCAAGCATCCCGACAAAGGCGGATTGGTGACCGTTCCTCACCCAAAGCGAGACCTGCCCTTGGGAACTCTTCGCGCGATTTTCAAACAAGCAGGCTGGAGTGATTTACCATGAATTTTCCTGTTGTTCTCCACAAAGACCGCCATTCGGACTTCGGTGTCGTCGTTCCCGATTTGCCCGGCTGTTTCTCTGCCGGCCGAACCGTTGATGAAGCCTTGGCGATGGCCAAAGAGGCTATCGAGTTGCACTTGGAAGGATTGATCGACGACGGCAAGCCGGTTCCTCGCCCGGGGAAAATCGAGCGCCACCAAGACAACGCGGACTATCGCGGTGGAACGTGGGCCTTCGTGACAGTCGATGCTTCGGCGTTGCCAGTCCATGCGAAGCGGATCAACATCACGATCCCCGAACGCGTGCTGGACGCCATCGACCGCGCGGCAGAGGCGCACGGTCAGACCCGATCCGGCTTTCTCGTGGAAGCGGCCAACGAGTACATCGGGCAAACGGCTGAGAAATCACGGGGCGCGCGTCGCCCCCAGGGTCGAATCTCCAAGGCGCGGGGTCTGAAAGGCGAGTAATCATGGCGAGCATTAGCAAAGAACCCAACGGGCGACGGACCATCCAAGAATCGATCGCGGCCAAGCACTATTTGCAAGTAACCGACGAGCACTACACCCAAGCGGTGCAGAATCCGGTGCAGCAACCGTCAGACAATGCTGGAAACCTCTTGAAGCCTGCAAGAGTTTCCCGTGATTTCCAGCATCTTTAAGAGTATACAAATATACAGATAGCCGAGGCGGGGCTCGAACCCGCACGTCCTGTAAGGGACACAGGATTTTAAATCCTGTGCGTCTGCCAATTTCGCCACTCGGCCTCTTTCGCCCGGCTAGGCTCCATCAAGAGCACGCCGAGCGATAGTTTTCAATTACAATTTCTGTTACTTTTGGATGCTTAACAAAGCCAAATTGCCCTCACCCACGGCCCCTCTCCTAGAAGAGGGCGAGGGGAGTATTGGCTGCCCTACGCCGTTGCCGCGGCAATCTTGTTCACGGCATTCAAAAATGCCTTCGCACTGGCCTCCACGCTGTCGGTCGAGACGCCGCGGCCGCGATACATCCTGCCGTTGTGCTCGATCTGAACCATTACCTCGCCCTGCGCGTCCTTGCCAACGGTCACACTATGCACGTTAAAATCCTTGCAGACGACCGAGATGCCGGTCAGATTCTCGATCGCCAGAAAAACGGCATCGACCGGCCCGTCGCCACCGACCACGTCGGTCGAGACTTCGCTCTGCCCTCGACGTAGCCGCAGATGCACACTCGGAATCTGGCCCGTGCCGCTGGTGATGTTATAGGAAACAAAACTCCAAAGCTCGGGCACCTGCCGCATCTCCTGCTCGACCAAGGCTGCGATGTCGGCGTCGTAGATTTCCTTTTTCTTATCGGCGAGAACTTTGAACATTTCAAAAATTTGCTGGATCTGCTCTTTGCCGAGCGAATAACCCAAGGCCTTGATGCGGCTGGCCAGCGCGGCACTGCCACTGTGCTTGCCAAGCACAAGTTCGGTGGTGGCAAAGCCGACGTCCTCGGGCCGCATAATCTCGTACGTCGTGCGCTCCTTGAGCATGCCGTCCTGATGAATGCCCGCCTCGTGGGCGAAGGCGTTCCGGCCGACGATTGCTTTGTTACGCTGCACCTGGATGCCGGTCACGTTGGCCACCAGCCGGCTCGTGGGCACAAGCCGCTTGGTGTTGACATTTGTGTTGGCATGATAAAAATCGTTGCGGGTCCGCAGCGCCATGACGACCTCTTCCAGCGAACAGTTGCCGGCGCGTTCGCCGAGGCCGTTGATCGTGCATTCGATCTGTCCGGCACCCGCTTCGACGGCAGCTAGGCTGTTGGCTACGGCCATGCCCAAGTCGTTGTGGCAATGGACGCTAATCACGGCCTTGTCGATGTTGGGCACCCGGTTGCACAGTGTCTGGATGACGTGGTGCATGTGGCTGGGGGTGGCATAGCCAACCGTATCAGGGATATTGATCGTCGTAGCACCTGCGGCGATAGCCGCTTCGACCACTCGACAGAGGAAATCAGGCTCGGTGCGCGCGGCATCCTCGGGCGAGAACTCGACATTAGGGCAATAGCCGGCCGCCCTTTTGACCCCGGCCACCGCATGGCAGATGATGCCGTCCTTGTCCATCTTGAGCTTGAATTCGCGATGGATGGCACTGGTGGCGAGGAAAACGTGGATCCGCGGCTGTTCGGCGTGCCGGAGGGCTTCCCAGGCACGGTCGATGTCCGCATCACGGCAACGGGCCAGGCCGCAGATCTGCACACCGTGGACCGAGCGGGCGATCTCGCTCACGGCCTCAAAGTCGCCGGGCGAGGCGATGGGGAAGCCGGCCTCGATGACATCGACTCCCAGGGCCAGCAAGGCCTGTGCGACCTCCATCTTCTCGGCCAGATTCATGCTTGCTCCGGGCGACTGCTCGCCGTCGCGGAGCGTGGTGTCAAAAATAACGATGCGTCGCGAGTTGGCGTGAGTTATGTTTGTCATGGCGATTAAAAAAACCCTAGGACCTTGTTGGCCTTAGGGTTTTGCTTGTGTTCGGAACTTGGTTGTCTACGCGCAAACCCTAAAACCGGACGCTGGCAAGAGCCAGCGATAATAACGGTAATAAGGAGGTTCGGGTAGACATAATTCGCACTCTATACGGGTTTTCGGCACGGAAGCCAACGAATCTTACTTAAATCTACAAGAAAATAGTTGGAAAGTCAAGGGTTCTTATTTGACAGTTCTTATTTGACAGGGTTCTCATTGGGATAGACGCCTTGAATCAAACGACCAATTCGGGTAGCCTTCGCCCCGCCATGGAATACGAAATCGAGCGATCGGCGAAATGCTGTGCGGCGACAGGCCGGGAATTTGTTCCCGGCGAGAAGTTTTACTCGGTACTCGCCGCCGAAGGCGCCGAGTTGAAAAGGTGCGATTATTCAGTCCAGGCCTGGCAAGGTCCTCCACCGGGTACGGTCGGTTGGTGGAAGTCGCAGATGCCCGACCAACATGCCCGGCGTACCTATTGGGCACCGAACGACGTGTTGCTGAATTTTTTCGACGAGTTGGCCGAACAACCGGACAGACAGGACATGCGATACGTGCTGGCCCTGCTCTTGGTCCGCCGTCGTGTGATGCGGATGGAAGAGGAACAGCGCGACGAGGCCGGGCATGAGCGGTTAATGCTTTACTGTCCGCGGCGAGATACGCAGTACGAAGTGCCGGCGGTGGCACCAGATCCACAACGGGCAGAGGAGATCCAGCAGGTTTTGGCAAAGTTGCTGGAAAGATAAGGGGAAAAAGAGCTTAGATCTTGGTATCTAAGCACTAAGCACTAAGCACTAAGCACTAAGCACTAAGCACTAAGCACTAAGC
>JBAWVO010000131.1:0-16973 GCA_037147235.1 Planctomycetota bacterium
TGAGTGCCGTGCCAGGGCAAGGAATAATCTTCGAGAATTCGGTGGATAAGGGGTTTAATGTTGAGCATTGAAGCCGTGTCGGCACCCTACACGATCTCCCTGATCTCCTGAGCCGCTGCCAATGCTTCCGTCGCTTCCTTGATGCCTCCCATGAGTTTGAGGAAAATCAGAGCCGCTTTGATCTCAGTGAGTCCAATGTTTCCTTTAGCGACAACCTTCTTCACCACTTGCCCCCGCTTGTTGTGGCTAGCTTTGATGTTGCCAACGTAGTTTGCAGAGATCGAGATGCCTTGCTTCGCCAAAGCATCGACCACTTCTTGGTTCTTGGCATCTTTGTTTGCCTTGAAATAATCACGGACGGCTTGGGTTTTGTTGACTTCGGGTTTCTTGGTCTCGGCTACCGTCTGGCTTGTCGCAGCCTTCATCGCTTTGTGCCGCTTGTTGTGCTTGGACTTGACCAAGTTGACAAGGTTGGCCGTGACCGTGATGCCTTGTTTCGCCAAAGCCTCCACGACCTCGGAGGGCTTCGCCTTGGGGTTCGCACTGAAATAGTCACGGATCGATTGGGATTTGTTGACTTCGGGTTTCTCTGCCATGATTCTGGCTCCTGGTTAAATTAGGAAAACATTATTTTCGCAAGGCTTTGGTTGGTTGTCAAGAGTTGGGGATGTTATAAAATGGTACTCTCTTGAAAGTCATTCCCCTTGGCAACAGCAGATTGTTCCCCAGAAAATGGACGGTCAAAAATACTACCACTACCTGAATGAGTTCCAGACACGACCCAAGGCACGACGTTGGTGGCCCAAAGCCATCGCCACTCTTGCTGTTATCGGTAGCATCTACGGTGCAGCAATAGGATCGGCCACCAGCACGACGAATGGGGCCGTTGACGTGATTGCGGTTGCTGCCATCATCATGGCTTTGGCCTGCGGAGTTCCTGGATCACGATATGGATTCTTTTTCGGCATAGTCAATCGAATTCGGTTTGGCAGGCTGTTCGTTGGCACATTCGCAGCGATGGGCGGTGCAATCCTCGGTGGATTCTTGGGGATCGTGGTCGCAATGCCGCTAGGAGCGATCATTGGAGCTTTCGGTGGCTGGTTCTTCACTCGTGCGACTTTTCGACGTGGATTGTTTTTGAGACTTTTGGGTGGATTTGTGAGCATTCTGCTGGGATCGTGTATTGGAGCGACTGTCCTAGCCCTCCAACGAGACCAAGCAGCCGCCCTCATGGGAATTGCTTGGGGCATAGGGATTGGAGGCATCGCTGCCCCACTGCTCCTCCTATTGCTCATCGGGACATTGAACTTCCTGCCCCGATGGCGACCTCGATCCTAACGGGCAAGGGGCTATTGAAAAACAGGTGGTCGCTCACTTCTTTCCCCCATCAACCGTCCTCTTCTGATGAAGCAGCCATTCATAAAGTTCGGGGGTATCGTAGGCTTCCGTCCACGAATCATGTCCAGCTTCAGGATAAATGGTGAACTTTACATTGCCACCGTTCTTTTCCAGAGTATCAACCATTTTTTGCGAATTTGCGAACGGCACGACCGTGTCTTTGCCACCGTGGAATACCCAGGTAGGGATGTGAGCGATTTTCTTCGCTCTGGATGGATCACCGCCGCCACAGATCGGAACAATAGCGGCGAACCGATTGGGCGAATGGGCAGCCAAAGCCCAAGTGCCGTAGCCACCCATACTGAGGCCGGTGACATAAATACGATCCTGATCAACCTTGTATTTCTCGGTGATCTCGTCAATTAACAAAGATAGCTTGAATGGTTCCCAGTTTTGCCCGTTGGGGCATTGGGGTGACACGACGATAAGTGGGAACTGCTTGCCCCCATCAATCAATTTGGGCGGGCCATGCTTCTTAACGATGTCCAGGTTGTCGCCACGCTCCCCCGCCCCGTGCAGAAAAAGCATCACGGGCCACGATTCCTTTTGGTCGTAGTCCTTCGGCAGATAGATTAAGTATTTCATCGTGACCTTGATGGTTCGGTTCAGTTCTGCTGGTTTCTGTTGGTGATCAACGGCCAAAGCCTGATTGGCGGAGAGGGTAGATAAAATGACGATCATTCCCAATACCGCACTGCGGTAAATCGTTCGCACTGGCTGTTTCCTTTCGTATTGAAACTCATTTGGACGCTTGAACACACCGTTACCCGTAGCATCCAGGACTTTGATTGTCGTTCCCGGCTCCCGTCATTATACCATTACACCGTCAATTCTTCACCCGACCGATTCACCCCGCTGTTCAATAATCTGATGCGCAATCTGATTTGGGCTGTAACCGGCAGGCAGACGGATAAACTCCTTGCCATGTCGGTCGCACAGTGCTTTTACGTCGCCGTAGGAATGGCTCGACCATCGAATTGCCAAAATGAAGACATCGACATCCGACCGGATGATGAACGGCACGAAGATGTCGGTGGACTCATGATCTCGGGTAGCAATCCAGATCAAATCTTTCAAGCGGAAGGCAGATTTTATTGCCTCGTAGGCATGCGGGCGGCGGTCGCCACCGATGATAACCATTGTTTTGCCCTCGTAGAGGTCGGCCACTCTCTGCACCTCACCCGATATCTCCCGAACAATTTGCTGCGTGGGCGGGCTTTGTGTCGCCAAGTACCGATCCACCTCACCCAGCACCCGCTTAAATCCATCGAGAATGTCCACCTCGGGAATGTCATCGACAATGGGGACCAACATATCTCGCAAGTCGGTATTGCTGGGGGGCATCCCCTCACTCACCAGCGTGTTCACGGCGTCGATCACCTTCTTCCAATCCGCCTCTGTGCCTTTTCCATTTCCGATAAGTCGAGCATGATATTGGGCCTTTTTGAGCGTCTTGATACGCTGTTTGTCCCGCTGGCGTATCTCCTCGATCTCGGAGTCCAGGTGGCCGATCCGCTCTTGCAGATCGTTCCAATGGGTTGGATCAGCAGGATCGTCAATCCGCATGAAGTGTGAGATGAAGATTTGCTCCTCGGTCGCTGCCTGCCGCAGCCAAGTGAACATTTTATATTGTTCGTTGTCGGGTTTGCCATCAACCATCTCGATGGCCATTCGCAATGCCGACTGGGCTTCGGCCGCCAAATCAACTGCCTTTTCGAGAAAACCTCGGTACTTTTCCCCGTTCTCGATCACTTGCCGCAGAAGGGCCACTGCCATCGCCGCCGACTCGAAGCAACCGGCCACATCTTCCCATAATCGAAGATCGCTAGGGATCGGAGCGCTGGAATGATTCATCCACATAAAACAGTCCTCAAGGGCCTTGGCCTTGCTGATGATCTCCCGATCTCTTGGCTCGATCTCGGTGTAGAAGTCGGCCCCATCTCGCAAACTCCGCTGCCGTGTCGCCGCCCATCGTGCGCCTTCTGCTTTGAGTCGGCATCGGGCCTCGATAAGTTTCAGATCGCTGTCGGCAGCAAAGAGTCGCCGGAACCAGCCCACCGGAATTTCGATGCCAGGGGAAGATGGCATGTGGATATGTTGCGGCGGAACTATCGGGGATGCAGGCGGCAGAGCCGTAGGTTCCAAAGCTGGCTGTTCAACGGCCGTGATTTCGGCAACAGTCGGCACGGTAACGGTGTGATCTTGCCCTCCAGATAATGGCACTGGTCAGGGTGTTCCATGCAGTGGGTTCGAAAGGCTTCAGATTTTCCGATGCCTGGCCGACCTATGATGACCAGTTCGCTGTAATGGTCACCAAAGAATGCTTCGGCCTCTTGGTTCAATTCGTAATACGTCCGAATGGCCACCGCACCGGGGGGCACTTCAGGGGATCGCATGTGTTCGCCTCCTTATTTGTTTATAAAATTCGTTTGGTTTCTGTCTCAAATTGGTCCCGCTAACCTATACACCCTGAACATGTCGCAAACCGCCCATAGGAGTGGGTCTCAGGCTAATCGCCGTTGACGTGATCGGTCACGCCATAATCTATTCACCCCGAACATAGCGCAAACCGCTCATAGGAGTGGGTCTCAGACTAATCGCCGTTCACTTGATCGGTCACGCCATAACCTATACACCCAGAACATGGCGCAAACCTCCCATAGGAGTGGGTGCTAAGTGAACAAGGAGAAGAGCCTGGACTGTGGAACTAGAGCCCGTCGTCTTCGGGACGGCCAAGCAAAGGCCATCACTCGCTCGAAGTCAGTCGTAAGCTGGGGGAGAGAACATGAGACCCTGGCTAGAAGACCACGGCTTCCTCGGTCGGACGACCGTGTAGGGGCCAACGGTCAAAATCTAATGTGGATTCGGCTGGAGTTGGAAGCATGATAGCTGGTTTCGCCTCGCAACGGCAGGTTTTGTTCCGCTTCACCAAAGACACGTAGCCCTTTGTGGTCTTCAGGGCACGGGCCACCTCGCCACCCGTGGCCTTCGGGTGGGATTTTAGAAAATCGAGGATGGCCTGCTTCGTTGTCATTATGAAAAGATCTAGCCCCCTGCCCACTCCAGCATCTATTCTCTTTGCCACCCGCAGGAACGTCAAGTACAGGGGCTAACGGTGGGCGAGGGAAATCCCCGCCCACCGGTCGATCAGCACGACGGCCACCGCCGCCATAAATCAGATCGCTGGGCTGCGGCAGTAGTGATCTTGGAGATGAAGGCCGAGGGCTGGCGGTTAGGCTGCGGCGAAGACCGGTTGGCCAGAGATGGTCTGTGATGTCCTCGCCGGTCAATTTTACGATGGCCGCTTTTCGTAGTATAATAAGCCCAGCCAATCTCATTTGGGCGTTAATCTATGGGAGATTCCGGCCATCGCCGGTGAAGGTGAAGATGGATTCAGCTTTATGGTGTGGATCGGTTTGACATTGCATGAGTTACATTGATTTAACGACGTTAAAAGCATTAAGGGAAGACGAATGACAAAATACATTATCCCATTGTGCCAAAGCTTCAGGGCCGGTCTTGCCGCCAGTTGGCACAACCAACCTGAAATCACAACGCCCGAGGTTAGCCCCGGCAACAATCAGCCTTCTGGCCAAACCCTGCGGGGTCTGGAACGGATGGCCGTGGCGATGGAGCGGTTGGCGGGGCAGGGACCGGTCGCAACCTTGGGACACACCGGTGAGATAGTTGAGAACTCGGAAGTCAATAAGGCAGTGCAAGAGATCGAAACCTTGGGCAAGCAAATTGGCGCTCTGGTAGAGGCAGTCGTTCAGCGTCCCAGTTCAGCGGTCGCTGGAATTGCACCTGAATGTTTGTCGAGGGAAGACGCAGCATTATTTCTCGGAGTACCAGTCAAGACGGTAGAGTACCTGATCACATCCAGAAAGCTGCGATATGTTCAGGTTGGTCAACAACGAGGCAGATCCATTGCCGTAGCCGATCTCAAGAAGTTTGCGGAGGTAAACACGGTCAAGACGGCCGAAGAAATGTTGGCCAAAAACCGCAGACATTAGTTCTCCGATTTTCGGTAATCGAGGGCACGAACCGCTGCATGTAAATTGGCCTTGTCAACATGGTCATAATGTTTCTGCGTCTCTTGGGTAGTGTGTCGCAGTTGCATTCGCATCTGCTCCCGGCTTAGACCGAACCACTGTTTTCCATGAGTATTCAAACTATGGCGGAACATTTTCAGCGTGGCGTAGGTCACGCCAGCACGTTTCGCCAACTCCTTGAGTTCATCCAATGCCTTGGTGCCCGGCGCACCAGAGATCCACGGGTTTCCGGCTGAGTTAGGAAACACCCAGCGGCAGGTTCTCTTGCCATTCCATTCGGAGAGAATTGGAATCATGGCGTCGGGTAGGCCGATGAAATTCTCCGAACTTTCGGTTTTTAGACCGTGCTCGATCTTAAAGCTGATGTCAGCAAGTCCACTTTCAAGATTGACCTCATCCCATTCCAAATAGAGTGCCTCTCCGGCTCGTACCCCCGTGTACGCTACGAAGTAAATTAGTGCTCGTATTCGTTGGCGAGCCCACCCATCTGGTGAATCACGGACCTCCTGATCTGCTTGATTGAGGATCGCAACGATCTCCTGACGAGAGAAATGTTTCGGTTTCGCCTGTTTGGAGAGTTGCATTTTCTTCTTCCGCCGAGTACCGACTGTCGCCCCGCCCTTGCCAGAGAAGGGATTTGCCCCTCCCGCTACGTGTTTCCATTCAATCGCCTTGTTGAAAATCAGTCGCAAGGCTCGCAAAGCCGTGTCAACGCTTTCTGGCGATGGTAGTTCTGTGATCCTGATCGCAACAAACTTTTCCCGTTGCTCAGTACCTATCTGGTGGCACCACTCTGGGCAAACGATCCGGCCGAAAGCTTTCATCGCACCTCGTTCTGCGATCATTGATATCACCGACTTTCCCCATTTTTCTGAAGCGGCCTTTCGTTCTTTCGCCGTGAGGTCGTGGCCAGGGTACTGGGTATCCAGATACTTCTTTTGGAAGTCGGTCCAGGTGATCGGTTCGAGATTTTGCGACCTGTACGATTGATTTTGGGCATGCCCATAACTACCGAGGAAAACACCGGTCTACTGTACTCGACACGCTTTTCGGTGACTTCTGCGGGACCGACTGCCAAAACACGGAACCATAAGCTACCAAACGAGTTGCGATTCTAGGTTGGACGAACAGACCAACAAAACCAATCGTACAGGCCGAGATTTTGGTGCCGGTCTAGCGAGTTCAATTCCTTTTCTTTGATTGCCTGTGACTGCCGAGCGTAGCTCGCCGTGGCACCAACACCCAAAGACATGAACTGCCGTTTGCCATACTCGACCCACTCTAAGGTGTAGCTCGTTGTCACCGAACCATCCTTTTTCGGATTGTTACGGCGTCGTTTTGTCCAGACTTTGATGTATTTCCGAAGTGGCAATTGAGACATGTTGGCCTCCGTGAACGCATCCCAGGGCGAGCAACACACGGCAAGTCCAGGTGGGAATACGCAACATCTTGCGCAACACATTGTAGAGCCGATGCGAGAAGGTGTCAAGAATCGAGCAAGAACCAAGATCACTTACGGCAACGGAACGATTCAGAAATCGTTATATTTCATATAGTTACGAAAAAGGCCAGCGTCATAAGACACTGGCCTTTTTATGTGCCCCCTGAAGGACTCGAACCTTCGACCAGATGATTAAGAGTCATCTGCTCTACCAACTGAGCTAAGGAGGCGTTGCGCCGCGACTCACTGCGGGATATCTTAATTTTACGAGTATTCACGGCCTTTGCAAGTGGTTCTATCGGCAGGACGACCAGCAGTTCCACAATTCTTGCCTAAATTGACAGAAATTAGTCGGGAACGGCCATCCCGAGCTGGTGCATTTTTCGGTAGAGATTCGATCGATGCAGGCCCAACTGCTCGGCAGCACGACTCATGTTGCCGCCAAGCTGCTCGATCGTGCGGCGGAGGTATTCGATCTGAAAACGAGCCGTCGCATCGCACAAGGTCCGGCCCAAATCGTCGATCCGAGCAGATTGCCCATGCGGCGAGAGAATAAATGCCAAGTCCTCGGCCTCAATATGATCGCCGAGGGTGAGGTAGGCCAGTCGCTCCATCAGGTTCCGCAACTCGCGGACGTTGCCCGGCCAAGGATGCTCGGCCAACCGCTTGCGAGCGGCGACGGAAAGCTCGGGCATCTTGCGACGAGCACGTTGGCAGAAGTCGCCGAGAAAATGATCGGTCAGGAGCAGGATGTCGTCGCCGCGCTGGCGTAGCGGCGGCAGATCGAGCGTGACCACGTTCAATCGGAAATAAAGATCCTCGCGAAACCGCTTCTGCTGGACCATCTCAGCCAACTTCTGATTGGTGGCGGCCAGCACTCGGGCATCGCTCGGAATCGGGACGGAGCCGCCGACGCGAACCATTAGCTTTTCTTCCAACACCCGCAGGAGCTTGGCCTGGCAATTCAGACTCAAGTCGCCAATTTCGTCGAGAAACAGCGTGCCTCCGGAGGCCAGTTCAAACTTGCCCGGCCTGGACTCGTGGGCGTCGGTAAATGCCCCGCGCTCATGCCCAAAAAGCTCGCTTTCAGCCAAAGTTTCCGAGATGGAGGCGCAGTTCAGAGCGATAAACGGCTGGCCGCGGCGATGGCTGAGATAGTGAATCGATTGCGCCACGACTTCCTTGCCCGTGCCGTTCTCGCCGCCGATGAGTACGGCCAGATCGGTCTCCGCGACACGGCGAATGATCGACCGGAGCGACTGGATCGCCGGGCATTCGCCGATCAACTGCACGCCTTCGGCCGCTTGATCCGCGATCTGGCGGTTGGTGGCCATCAACTTCTGGCGGTCCTGGACGTTTTCCAGTGCCACGGCCGCATGGGCGGCCAGTTCGATCAGGGCCTCTTGATCTTCCTGTGTGAAAGTTCCGGATAGCTTGTTGATCAGTTCAAATACGCCGAATCGCTCGCCCGACCGCGTTTGCATGGGAACACAAAGCAGCGTACGCGTGCGATAACGAAGTTGTGTATCGACCTTATGATCGATTGCGTCGGGTTCGGTAGTGCTATCGACCCGCGCCGGCTGGCCCGACTGCAGCACATGTCCGACGATGCCGCGGTCATCCGCCACGCGGAGTTCGCCTCCCTTCACGCCCAAGGCCGGCCGGCCAATCAAACAATGGTGGGCACGATCCCAGAGAAAGATGCTCGCTCGATCCGCCTTCAACAATCGTGTAGCTGCCTCGGCCATTTGAACCAATAGCGGCTCAATCTCCCGCGTCTGATTCCACTGACTGGTGATTTCCAAGATCGTTTCCAGGCGACGGATTCGCCGAAGCTGAGCATTTTCCACGTCACCGGCAAGTTCACTCGCATCGCCGCGCCGCAACTGAGACATCTTCTAACCCTTTTTGGTGTTGTAAACTCGATTCACGCCACTTCAAAACGATATCAGACTATCATACGCGAATCAAAATGACAACACGACAGATGCCGCACGGCAGAGCCGTTTGGCGAAAATAGGCTCCGTAGTAACAGGGTGGGACGAGGGCCGAAACAGAGTTGGTGGGGCTTGTTTCACTTGATAGTCTGGCGGGTGGTTGAAAAAAATAAGAGCCGCCACGTTCCCTTTTAGGCCCGTGACGGCTCTCGTAGAATCCCCTCGCCGATTGCAACTGGATGTGTAGCTGCGAGACGAACACAAGGTCGGGCGTGCTAAGCACTTGCCAAAAGTTGACCTTGGTTCACGCTAAATAGTTGGCACCTCCGTCGGAATAGCTAGCGAGAGGAAATTTTCTGGACGCTGTTTCAAAACCTAGTTCGCAGCGTAGCCTTCTAGGCTGTATACCCTGCTTTGGAACGGCGTATCAATAACTATCGTGTTTTGCCCACTCGCCGAGCGGAGGGCGGACGGCACATGGAGTGTGCCTGCTACTTTTTTTGCGACACTTATTGATTCGCCGATCACTAGGACTTTTTTATCATCTGGGGAAAACGAACTCCCAGGGTAGTTTAACTATCGGCAGTTTTCGGGGGCTATCCGCAGACGAATTCTTCTGCTTTCCGACCTTCACGGCCGGCTCCGCCCGGCAATAGTCCACTGCCGTTTCTCTATTATACGTTATGAACGGGAAAAGGGAAGCAAAAAATCGGCAGCGGTCAGTAAATGGGCAGCGGTCAGTTGCCGGACAAAACAGGTTGGAAAACCCTTATTCATCGAATAGGCTTTTCTGTTGGTGGCTTGCCTTAATGCCTAGTATCTTTGCTACGCTGTCGGCAGGAAGTCTCATTAGTTCCGCCGGTTCCATCTTGTGAAGCCCTCCACCATAGACCCGCCCTTGACTGAAGAAATGGTCGGGGTGAATTGCTCGCAACGCTTCAAGCACTTCTCTTGCTTTCTCCATTACCTTATCGGCTATCGATGGCTTAGGGTACAAAGCTAGGTAGACGTTGGCAACGGTAGCTTTAGACCTATTCCAGATAAATCGGAACGGTCTTTCACGGTTGCGCCCCATGTACGTGCAAACGAATGGGGCAGGTTCCCTCTTCTCTTGCATGTACCACGGTGAACGGTGGCTAGTTAAGTAGCCCTCATGTATCCCCTGTTGCTTTCCAGCTTCAAGGTATTCAGCAAGGCGGGGATACTTCCTGCTTATTTCATCTTCGCTTAGCTCGCAATCAATTAGGCCTAGTTGCGGGTCGATTGCCGGCCACCCGTCAGCCTCAGTGTCAATGACTTCTAGCGGCATGTACCTGGGGCTAGGAAGTATCGGACGAACAAAACAGGCGGGAATGCCTAATGCCTTTAGCTTATCGCGTGGCACAATAAAAAAGTCATTGTTCCCGGTTGCAAGACCTCGCCTAACGGAAAATAAATCGCCAAGCGTAACCGTTGCGGCTTTATGACCGTTGCCGTTGCCCTGTTGCGGCAACGCTGTCCACTTTGGCGTAGCTCGCAACTGGTCTAGCGTTACATTCTCAGTCTTAGCGGGTTCGGACAACGTACCGCCAAAGGAAAATACTGCGGTATGGTCTGGCTTTGCCTTCCGCTTTTCAAAGACGACGATTGCCGACGATACTAGAGCGTCGTCAAATTGAACGTCAGAGGGGCAGAATCGGTGAATCTGAATGAGGGTAACGCGTTCTGTCAGATAACGCTTGACCACCTTCCCATAGTTTACGTCCATAAACTCAGAGGGTATCAACCAAACGGCTAGGCCATTGTCGGCTAGCCAGTCATGGGCGATAAGCAGGAAGTAACAGTACAAACCAGAAAGCCCGCTCAGCTTCAAACCCGTTACGGCTTGTGCCAACTCGCCTAGCCTGATTTTCTCCTCTACTGATAAGTGGTGGTGTCTGACGTATGGCGGATTCGTCAACGTGAGATTATGCGGGGTTGCTGGTTGCTGCCGGGTAAAGTCGCCTTGTATGACCTTCAAGCCTTCCTTACGCCAGATAGTCTTAGCGGCTTCCGCAAAAGGCTTGTCTAGTTCAATGCCTGTTGCGGCTTCTATCCGGTCATGCGGGAAAACTTGGAGGAAGGCAGAGTAGAAAGACCCCGTACCGAATGCCGGGTCAAAGAATGAGAACAGACCCTCGCGACGTTTCAACAGCTTCCACGCATAGTGGGCAATGTCGAAAGAGAGTATAGGCGGGGTTGCAAATTGCCCCCACTTGTTCCGATCTTTAGCGGTCTTTAGCTGGTCGAGCCTCACTTGCTCACTAATGCGGATTGCTTCCGCTTCTAGTACGGCAGTCATTGCCTTATATTCCTAACTGGTCTATGTCTTCAATCCGATGTTCCCAAATCCAGTCAATCAATTCCGAGGCTTCATAGCCCAAGTAGCCAGCGTTAAAATAACCACATAGAAAGACAACATAGGAAATATCATCGCCGTATGTTGCTCTAAGTTGGTTTGCTTTCTGTGCCTCTTCCTTCCTACGCTTATTCGTGTTCGTAAAGTCGCCAGCGGATTTAGCCTCTATCAGAATAGGGATTTTGTTAGGGCGGGGATTGTGCGGTTGTATTAGAACGTCTACTGAAACGCTCACCTTTTTAGCCCCCTTACTTGTCGGTACTCCGAAGTGAAAGCAGAATGTTCCCGGTTCCATCGTATTTAGCAAGCCGCTAGACAAGTGTGCTTTCTTGCGGTATCCCTTCCCGGTTAAGTAACATTCAATTAGTGCAAGTTGTCGAGATTCTTGAGCATTCTTAATAATAGGATTCGCCCTTGCCCCTGACAACCTATCAGCAACAATCGTAGAGGCTCGATAGCGTTCCGCTTCCGTTGGCGTTCTGCGGTCGGGAATCCAAATAAAAATATCAGGGTCAAGCAGTTTCCTTATAACCTCCATTATTCGCCCTAAGTGAAGCCCTAACGCTGCTTGCTTCATTTTCTTGGGGAGCTTGCCTTCCTCCATTTTCTTAATAAGGTTCTTATCCGAATAGGCAAGACCGACAAGCCTATCAACGGCCAAAGGTGGACAGCATGACATGCGAAGCGTAGGAAGCATTCCAGGGTGAGAACGCAAAAGGTCTGGCGACAGCCCTAACATGTTGTTGCTGTCGAGAATCGCTTGCTCAACATGCTTCGTCGTTTCAATTCGTGTAGTGCGGAAAGCACTGGGCGCAAACGCCATGAACCATGAATTGTACTGGTCAACGGAATCGAGCGTGTCTTGCTTCCACCGTTCCGGCTTATCGTAATTTACGGCCATTGCTCCACCGTTTGGGCAGGAATTCTCAAGTCTCCGATTCTACCCCGTTCCCTTGCCCCTTGCAAGGTGGGGCCACGTCCACCGGCTGTCACCCGTGAAACAAAGACCACTTTCGATGGTCCGCAATAGCCGCTTTGATTTCCGTGCATAGGCTGATTGTCGTCGCTAGGCCACTCTTGATAGATTCAACGTCTATTGAAAGGCTTGGGCATCGTGCAAGACGAATCTTTGTCCGTGCCGCACTGGTTCCACGGCATGCGAGCCAGGATCATGCCCATGCCACACGTGTCGGTGATTCCGGCGAACATTAGGCCGGCACCAACGAAAGCCGAAAGCCAGATTAACGCCGGGTGGAGCGTATACGATCCGATCGCTCCCAGCAATACGAGCAATCCGGCGGCGATGCGAACTTGCCGCTCCAGGGAAATGGCTTTTTTACCGCGGACGACCGGCATGCCTGCGGCGATGCAAGCCGTCGTGCCGCCCTCGATATTGACGATATTGGTGAATCCAGCTTTGACGAACTTTTCACACGCCTGCTGGCTCCGTCCACCCGATTTGCAAACAACATAGAGCGGTTCATTACTCGATTCGCAGCGGGCTTGCATCAGAACCTTGGGATCGAGACGGTCCAGAGGAACATTGCTGGCGATCTCCAGATGGACTTCGCGGAATTCGACCGGAGTGCGAACGTCAATCAAGTCAATCTTTCGGCCTTCCTGGATAATTTCGGCCAGCTTGGCGGGCGAAATGGTAGCAACGCTCATTATTTTTTCTCCTTGGAAGTTTGATGGAGTGGATTAGAACAACTTGTGCTGGCCGGAAGGGTCTGGATCGGCGGGAGGGGTAATCCGCAAGTGATCGAATGCCGCGGGTGTTAGTCGGCGGCCACGCGGGGTACGGACGACAAGCTCTTTGCGGAGCAAGAATGGCTCGACCTCATCAACGAGCGTGTCGGGTTCAAGATTCAACGTGTGTGCGACCGCTTCCACCCCCACCGGACCGCCGCCGAACACACGGGCGATCGTCTCCAAATACTTGCGGTCTTGCGGATCGAGGCCCAAACGGTCGATGCCCAGCATCTCCAGCGCGTCACGGGCGACGGCCAGCGAAACCCGCCCATCGGCACGGCTCAGGGCATAATCGCGAACCCAACGCAGCCGATTATTGGCCAGCCGCGGAGTGCCGCGGCTGCGGATGGCAATTTCCACGGCGGCCTCGACGTCCGAATCGACCTTGAGTTTCCGCATGTTGCGAGTCACGATCTCGGAAAGCTCCTCAATGCTGTAAAAGTCGAGGTGCTCGCGCATCTGAAAGCGGTCACGCAGAGGCGCGGAGAGCATACCCGTGCGGGTTGTGGCACCGATGAGTGTGAAGGGCTTGATTTGCAGGTTGATCGTACGCGCGTTCACGCCTTCGCCCAGGACGATGTCGATGCGGAAATCCTCCATTGCCGGGTAGAGGAATTCCTCGACCGCCTTGGGCATGCGGTGGATCTCATCGATGAACAGGACGGATCGTTCTTCGATGTTCGTCAGATAGGGGAGCAAATCCTTGGGGGCGGCCAGGGCGGCCCCGCTGGCGATCTGCACATTGACGCCGAGGTCGTGTGGGATGCAGGTGGCGAAGGTCGTTTTGCCCAGACCGGGCGGGCCGTCCAAGAGGAGATGGCCCAACGGTTCACCCCGCTTCGAGGCGGCATCGACGGCGATTCCCAGTCGCTCATGAACATCACGCTGGCCAACCATATCGCGCATTCGCTGCGGGCGAAGATCGCGATCTTCGTCGTTAGAAATAACTGCGGGCTGGATGATCGGTTCGCGGGGCATGGGAAAAGGAGTTAGGAGTTAGGAGTTAACTTCTACTTTTGCTTTTGCTCGTAAATGGCCTGGAGCAGGTCTTGGACGTCGTTGTATTTCTTTTTTGCGGCCAGGGCGGTGTCGAGCAATCGCCGGGCGTCGCTCTCAGCGTGGCCTAACTTGCGGAGAACTTCGTAGGTCTCGGCGACGACATCCGATTCCACATCCGCCGCGCGGGATTCCTTTTGAACGACCATCAGGGCGAACTTGGGCACCTTGCGACGAAGCTTCGCGATGATCCGTTCCGACATCGCGGCACCGATACCAGGCAACGACGAGAGCGTCTTGGTGTCCTGCTCCTCGATGGCCGTGGCCACTTCCTTGACGGGTCGTACCATCGCCCGCAACGCCTTGCGAACGCCGACGCCGTCGACCGAGCAGAACAACTCAAAGAACTCGCGTTCCACCTCGCTAGTGAAGCCGATCAGCCGCGGGGTGAGGCGGCCCTGCATGGGATTGCCCTCAAGATACTGGATCGTATGCAGGCAGATCTGCTGGCCAATCTGCTGCTGTAAATGCCGTCGGGTGAACTCGGGAATGAGAACCTCGTATTCGAAGGCATCGATCCGCAAGGATAGGGTGTTGTCGTGCAGGGCGACCAAGTGGCCGGTAATTTTGGTGATCATGGGAAGTAGATTTTAGAAATTAGGACTTAGGCTTAGTGCTTAGGACTTAGGACTTAGGACTTAGGACTTAGTGCTTGGGTACATGTGACATCGAATCTCGAATCTCGAATCTCGAATCTCGAATCTCGAATCTCGAATCTCGAATCTCCAAGCTCTAAGCTCTAAGCTCTAAGCTCTAAGCTCTAAGCTCTAAGCTCTTCTCCCCAGTTTATCCTTCAAGTAACAATGGCACAACGCCACGGCCAATGCGTCGGCAACGTCATGCGGCTCGGGCAATTGCGGCAGATGCAGTTCACGCTGGATGGCCCTTTGCATTTGCAGCTTGCCGGCACGGCCGGCACCGGTGAGGATCCGCTTGACCTGCGTCGAGGCGTAATGCACGACAGGGATGCCCGCCTCGGCCGCCGCTAGGCAAATCACGCCTCGGGCATGGCCCATGAGGATGGCCGTCCGCGGTCGTGCGTAGTGCGAATAAAGTTGTTCGAGGGCCATCACGCTTGGCCGTAGGGTGGCGATTACGTCGGCCACGCCCTGATGAATCTCCAGCAATCGGCCGGTGAGCGAGCCTCGCGACTTGCCGCGGACCACGCCCGCCTCGCACAACCGCGGCGGCCCGTTGCCGATTTCCAGCACGCCGTAGCCCGTGATGTTCAAGCCGGGGTCAATGCCCAGGATGCGATTGGTAATAACTAGTTCACGGTCCATTCGGTACCGCCGGGGCGGTCTTCCAGGATGACGCCGATTTCGGCGAGCCGCTTGCGAATTTGGTCGGCCGTGGCAAAATCTTTCTTCTTGCGGGATTCGGCCCGCAGTTCGATCAAAAGGCCCATCAGCTTGCCGACGAGTTCGTTATTGCCGCTGGATTGTTTTTCCGCAGACGGTTGGCGGAAGAGCCCCATCACGGCACCCATTTCACGAAAGACTGTCGCGCCACAGCGGAGCGAAGCGCGATTGGCGGGCGTTTGGGCCTCGCTCTTTTCCAGCTTCTCGTCGTCAATGTATTTGTTCAGGCGGCGGAGCAGTTCAAAGACGTCGCCCATCGCCCCGCCGGTGTTGAAATCGTCGTCCATGGCGTCAAGGAAGCGATTGCGATGCTGGACCACATCCTTGAGCAGGGCGTCGTCGCCCGGGTCGAAATCGCCTTGCAGGCGGCGTAGCGGCGGGACAATCGCATAAAAACTCTCTCCGGTTACGCGTTCGTAACGCTTGAAGAATCGATAGAAGTTTTCCAAGGCTGCTTCGGTCTCGCGCAGTCGGGCTTCGCTATATTCGACCGGCCGGCGGTAGTGCGTGGCGAGGAGGAAGAATCGGATCGTCTCGGCGCTGAATTGTTCGAGCAATTCCCGGAACGGCACCGATCCCTTCGATTTGCTGACTTTATTGGCGATCTGGGCGTCAATACCTCCATCCGCCGAGTGCGTTGCCCGGCCGCCCAGCTTGCCGACTTCATCTGCGGCTTGAAGCAAGCCGTTATGCAGCCAGTACTTGGCCATCGGCTTGCCATGGGCGCATTCGCTCTGGGCTACTTCGTTCTCGTGGTGCGGGAAGATCAGGTCCAGCCCGCCCCCGTGGATGTCAAAGGTCTGACCGAGCAGGCGGCGGCTCATGGCCGAGCACTCGATATGCCATCCAGGCCGGCCCGGTCCCCAAGGGCTGGGCCACGAAGGCTCGCCCGGCTTGGCGGTCTTCCACAAGGCGAAGTCGGCGGCGTTGTGTTTCCGCTCGGCCATGCTGCCCCCTTCGCCCTGCATTTCTTCCGTGCTGCGGTTGCTCAGCTTGCCGTAATCGCGGTCCTTGGCTACATCAAAATAGACATCGCCTTCAGACTGGTAGGCAAATCCCTTCTCGATCAACGTCTTGGTGAAGTCGATGATTTCGCCGATGTTGTCCGTGCAGCGGGGGAACTGGTCGATCGTGTCCACGCCCAAAGCATGGATGTTCCGCAGATAGTCGGCCGTCATCTCTTCGGCCAATGCGGCCATGGAGATCCCCCGAGCGTTGGACTCGTTGATCAGTTTGTCGTCTACGTCGGTAATGTTCACGACGAAGGTGACTTCATAGCCCGAGTAGGTCAGGTAACGCTTGATGGCGTCAAAGATTACCGGACCGACCATGTGCCCGATGTGACTCGGTTTGTAGACCGTTGGGCCGCACAGATACATTCCAACCTTGCCGGGCAGAACGGTCTCAAGCGGTTCTTTTGATCGAGAAAGTGTGCTGTAGAGGCGAATCATGGGGGGAAGGGGGAAGGGATTAGGGATTAGGGATTAGGGATTTCGGAATCCAAGCCGCTCACGGCTTCGCAACCGACAACCGACAACTGATAACCGACAACCGACAACCGACAACTATTTTTACTTCTTCTCCAGCAGTGCCACACAT
>JBAWVO010000132.1:0-16850 GCA_037147235.1 Planctomycetota bacterium
ACCATCCGTCCACGAAAAGGAAACGGCTAAGTTGTTTGTGAACAGCTCCTAAGTTCATTGAGCAGGCATTAGGCGGCCTGCAGACGTCCGAAACGCTCACGGCCGAGTTTCATCAGGAATCGGCCGAACAGATCCAGCAACAGCAGCACGGGTAAATCGGCCGTTTCTACATCTTGCCCAGACTCTCTGTAGTCTATCAGACCATCGGGGTGCGCAACCGTTGCGCACCTACCTTTCTCACGAGGGTGCGCAACCGTTGCACACTCTGTCTCCATCCTATTACCACGGAGTTATGTCCATGACACTCACTCAACGTCTGTCCGAATACATTTCCGCCTGTTTCACCGGCCTCTGGGTCACTTCACATGAGCACGACGATGCCCTGGCCGAGATTGCCCAGCTCTGCCGCGACAATAGCTGGAAACTGGCCGTCTGGGACATTGCTTCCGGTTTGCAGATTCCCGGCCAGAGTAACCCCTCAGATGCTGGCGGCAGCGATCCGCTGGCAGCCATTCGCTCGATCAATGCACTGGCATCGGCCGATAGCTCTGCGATCCTTGTTTTAACCAACTTTCATCGCTTTTTGAATTCGCCAGAGATCGTGCAGGCGCTGGCCAAGCAGATTAGCACTGGAAAGGCCAACCGCACGTTTATTATTGTTCTCTCACCGCTCGTCCAGATTCCCCCAGAGCTAGAACACCAGTTCGTTGTGTTGGATCACGATCTGCCTGGACGCGAGCAACTGGAGCAGATTGCCCGCAGCATTGCAACCGAAGAGGGCGACTTGCCACAAGGCGATGACCTGAACATGGTTCTGGATGCCGCCGCTGGCCTGACTCGATTTGAATCAGAAGGTGCTTTCAGTCTAAGCATAGCGAGGCATGGCAACATCCGGCCCGACGCGATCTGGGAACTGAAGTCCCAAACGCTAAAAAAGAGCGGCCTCATGCAGTTGCATCGTTGCGGCGAGCGGTTCGACGGTCTGGGCGGTCTGCAATCGCTCAAGAGTTTTTGTCTACGTGCGATGCGGCGCCAGGGTCATGCCAATTCGCTCAAACGGCCTCGTGGAGTATTACTACTCGGGGTTCCTGGCACGGGAAAAAGTGCTTTCGCAAAGGCACTTGGCTCGGAAACGGGCAGACCCACACTGATCCTCGACATCGGTTCGCTGATGGGCTCGTTGGTTGGCAGCACGGAGTCGAACATCCGCCAAGCCTTGAAGATCATCGACGCCATGGCACCCTGCGTGGTCTTTCTGGACGAAGTAGAAAAAGCACTCTCTGGTGCCTCGGGTTCAGGCGACAGCGGCGTCTCGGCTCGGCTCTTTGGCACGTTTCTGACATGGCTGAACGACCACGAATCCGACGTCTTTACAATCTGCACCTGCAACGACATCTCCAAGCTGCCGCCGGAATTCGGTCGTGCCGAGCGGTTTGACGGCTGCTTCTTCCTCGATCTGCCCAGCAAAGAACAGCGGCAGAAGATTTGGGATATATATTTGAAGCTCTTCGATTTGGACGCCGATCAGGCCAAACCGAACGATCAGCAGTGGACAGGTGCTGAAATCAGAGCTTGCTGTAGATTGGCGGCGTTGTTGGACTTGCCACTGACTGCGGCTGCCCAGAATGTCGTGCCCGTTGCCGTAACTGCCGCTGAATCGGTGGAGCGTCTGCGTACCTGGGCTTCCGGGCGTTGCCTGGATGCTGAGAGCAGCGGCATCTATGGGACAGGGAGTGCTGCCCTTATCTCAAAGCCTGGACGCAAGGTCCGGCGACAGGAACCGTCGAACAACTGATTTCGCTGAATGTTCCCCAGGGTGTAGAGGTGGCCCTGTGCCGCCCTGCGCCCTGGTCTCAAACTGCGGAAGTGCCGATTCCAAGGGAAGCAAAACAGCTACAAGGCCCTCCATGCCTCTGGCCGAAGCGCAGACCGTCCTTGGGCCAGTGCTTTATCAATGCTGGCCAGCAACTCAGCTTTGTCGCGCGACAGCGTTCCCGCCAGTGGCAGATAGTTCGAGGCATGATCGGTGCGGAAAACACAACGGGAAAGATCATCGCAGTGCGAAATGACCTGCCGCAGTTCGTGAAGCAGCCCTTCCGGTTCCGGTAGTTTGAAAGCACCTTGTCGCCACTGTTGGTACAATCCGGTGCCAGGAATGAGCATCACGGTGAGCATGGAGAAATACTCCGGGTCCATCACACCGACGACCCGGCCAGTTTCTTCGGCGTGCTCGGCCGAGAGTTCCGTTCCGCCAAGGCCCAGCAGCGCAATGACCGAGGCCCGCATCTCGCTACGCTTGAGCTTTTGCACGGCCTCCACCATCTCAGCCGCCGTGATCCCCTTTTGGACACGGTGGAGAACCTCATCACTCCCGCTCTCCAGGCCCAGGTACACGATGGTCAATTTCCGCTGTCGAAGTAAGGCAAGCTGGGCATCGGTCTTGCCGAGGACATCGCGGGCATTGGCATAGATTCCTACACGCCGTAAGCGGGGAAACCCAGATGCCAGTGCCTCCATGATTCTAGTGAGCGATTCGGTATCCAGCACCAAAGCGTTTCCATCCACCAGGAAAACGCACCGCGTGTCGGGAAACCGCGATTGAGCAAGGGTGATGTCCTCCAGTACCTCCTGCATCGGACGAACCTGGAACGGCTTGTCCATGTAGGTGCCGCAGAACGTGCAGCGGTTGTGAGAGCAACCGTAGCTGACCTGCAAGATATAACTGTTTGCCTCGCTCGGAGGCCGGATGACCATGCCGTGGTATCGCATAAACCTATTATGTGCCGAGATCAGGTAACAAGCAACCTGCGTCAGTCTCAACGGAATGTCTCGGCCGACACTACCAAGCCCGGCCGCAAGATCCACCGCGAACCGTCGAACAACTGAGTTGTAGCCTCGAAGATCAGGGGGCGGGAGCAGTAGCCTTGCTCCTGCCCCACTTCGCCATCAGACATCCCATAAGCGGGCTTGGCGGTCGTCGCGGGGTGACGAGGCGTTTCTGAGCGTTATCTCCGCCGCCATGATCAACGCCGTGGCAGCGACAGCATTTTCTTCAATTCGCTCATGTCACGGATGTTGAAATCGTCAGCCTTGCCGACGATACGGTGCCGATCCCGCAATAGTTCCGTGATCTGTTCACTCGCCCGGGGGATCTGCTCTTCGGAGATCGCCCTCACGAAAATCTGGTCCATGGTCTCTAACGGGGGGGAAGAGACGGCCTCCGCGTCAGTACGCAAGGTTTGCTTGGTCGTGGCGGTCCCTGTAGTGCCGGCCGTCGTGCTGCTTACGTGGTATTTGATCGTGGTCCATGGGGCAAGCACAATATCGTCCTGGTCCAAACCCATGAGATTGGCCCCCTTTGCACTCAAGACGCCGATGACGCGGAAGGGGACGTTCAAGACGCGGATTTCCTTCCCAAGGGGAGACTCGCCAGCGAACAATTCCCGCTTGAGCGTCTCGCCGATGACGCATACCTTGGCCGCATTGCGGACGTCGCGGTCGGTAAAGATATCGCCTTCGGACAACTCCGTCCAATCGCGGGCAGCCAGGAAGGAGGGCGTGGTGCCCGTGATGTTGCCCGTCAACCAGTTGCGGTTGCCATAAGTAATCTGTGATCGGCCGCGCACGACGGGGGCCGCATCGCTGACCGCAGGACACTGTCGGGCGATTTCCTCGGCGTCCTGCGCTGTGAGTGTGGACTTGCTGCCGGTGCCCCAGGTCACTCCCCCGCGTACCGGTCCCGGCAGGACCAGCAGCAGGTTGCTGCCCATGCTGGCAAGAGTCCGCCGGATGGATTCCTCCCGAGTTGTCGTCTTCTCTCCCGCGCCGGTCTTCATCGCTGCGGCGTTCTCGCCAACGATGACCTCCATACCCTCCTCCACGGTGCTACCACCGACCTCGGTCTTCGTACCATCGGTTGGCCCAAGTCGTACATCGACGGGCCGCAGGGAGTTGCCGTCCTGCACCCACAGTCGGCCGTTGCCGTCGTCTGCACGGGGTATCGGCGATGGAATCCTGTCCCGCACGTCGGGGCTGATCTGTTCCGGCCGAGGCCGCCATCGAAGGGCCGCATTTGACACAAGCAACACGTTCTTCTTGCGTTCCACCTCGAATTGCACGTTGGCAGTCAAATAGGGCAGGAGCTTCCCAGTGGGGTTGTCTGTAGTCACGACCACCGTGTAGGTGACGACATTTTGCGTCATCTGGGCGTTGAGCCGCACCTGATCCACTTTTCCGGAGAAGACCTCTCGCGGATAGGCATCGATGGTAAAGCGAACCGACTGGCCCACGCGGACCCGGCCCACGTCGGCCTCATTGACCGATGCCCAAACCTGCATCTTCGCCAAGTTCTTGGCGATCAAGAATAGGCTGGGGGCGTTCAGACTGCCGTCCACCGTCTGGCCCACGTTCACGCGACGGTCGATGATGATTCCTCTGACCGGCGATCGGATAATCGTGTAACCGAGATTGAGTTCAGCTTGCTTCAGGTTGGCCTGGCTTTGGGCCACGGCCGCCTCGACCACGACCACTCCTGCCTGCGCCAGCTTGAAACTGGCCGCGGCGACGTCGAACTCGCCGGCGGAGATGGAATTGTTCTTGAACTGGTCGGTGGCTCGCTTCCGCTGTACATCGGCCAGTTCAAGTGCGGCGGTTGCCTGCGTCATTTCGGCCTTGGCCCGCATGCAACCCAGGCGTGCCTGATCGACCTGGACCGCGTAGAGCGCGTCGTCGATCCGAGCCAGGATTGTGCCTTTCTCGACCTGCGACCCGTAATCAATCGTCTTGCCATTAGAGCCTGGGATGACACCGAGGCCCATGACATGGCCGCTTACCTGGGCGCCGACATCAACCAACTCTTCCGGTTCGAGCGTTCCAGTAGTGCTGATCGTTGCCACTAGATCGCCCCGAACGATCTTTGCCGTGCGGAAGGTGGATGGCTTCGCAGCCATGTCGGTCACCTCGTCGGCGAATACGATTGCCGCAGGAGGAATCCACAGCACCAGCAGCAGCGAGAGAAGGCCACGCGATTGGCTTTTCAGGGAATGCATCGCTTTTTCTCCTCGTTTGTCAATGGTTCTTCAAACTACGTCATGCCCAGCGGTAGTTGGCTATAGTAAATACAAGTGGGGAACGCCTCAAAAGTGGTAGTGTTGATGTTTCAGTTCCCATCAACGCCACGTGTAAAAGGTCGTCCCCCATGAAAAGAGAAGCATATCGTTCGATAGATGTCAAGCAGGTCTTCGTTGAATCGTTTGTTGCGGATAAGGCAGGCATAGCGGCAGTTGTCGGTTTAGACGTCGCGAAAAGCGAATTTATGGCCACGGTACGATGGTCGGACGGTCGTTTTGAGCGGCCCTGGCGAGCGAAGAATCCCGAGGAGATTCCCGACATGATACACCGATTACAACGATTAGTCGAAGGCCGGTCGTTGGTGGTCGCCATGGAATCGACGGGAACCTACGGGGATGCGATGCGTCAGGCGTTGACCGATGCAAAGTTGACGGTGAATCGAGTCAGCGGCAAGGCCGTGCATGACTACGCCGAGATTTTCGACGGCGTTCCCTCCCAGCACGACGGCAAGGATGCGGCGATGGTGGCGGAACTGTCGTCCATGGGGAAGTCGTCTCCTTGGCCGTACGAGCCGTTGACGGAATTCGACCAGGAGCTGCGCTATTTGGTGGAACGCATGGACATCCAACAACGGATCGGGATGTTGTGGATGGGACGCCTGGAGTCGCTCTTGGCCCGACACTGGCCCGAGGCAACACGATACCTGGAGTTGAACTCTGAAACCTTGTTGCAGGTTTTGGTCGAATACGGAGGACCGGCGGCGTTGACTGCCGACGCCAAAGCGGCAAAGCGGCTCAAAGCCTGGGGCGGTCCGTTCCTGAAAAGCGAGAAAATCGAGAGGTTTTTGCAGGTTTCGGCATCGAGCGTCGGGGTGCGGCAAACGGCGGTCGATCGGCGGCGGATTCAAGAGTGTGCCCAGGCATTGTTGTTGGCCAAGCATGAAGTTCAGAAGGCGTCCAAAACATTGGAGAAGTTGGCCCAAGGCAATGCGATCATCGCTCGTCAAGCGGCGGTGGTTGGATGGGCGACGGCTTGCGTCCTCTGGGTGTATCTGGGCAATCTAGCCAATTATCACGGTGCCGAGGCGTATCGCAAGGCGATGGGGCTGAACCTCAAGGAACGCAGTAGCGGGCGTTACCAGGGGCAGTTGAAGATTACCAAGCGTGGGCCTGGTGCCGTACGACGTTGGTTGTACTTTGCGGCCATGCGATTGGTCCAGCACTCCCACGTCGTGGAGTGGTATGAAGTCAAGAAAGGCCAGCGTGCCAAAGGCGGCAAGCGGGCTTTGATCGCGGTGATGCGGAAGTTGACCCTCGGCCTGTATGTCGTGGGCGTGGGCGAAGAACCCTTCGATGCGCGGCGACTCTTCTCGCCGACGGTCGGGAAGCGTTCTCGTAGCGGCATTAGGCAAGCGAAGAAGGACGAGAAGAAACAAAGACAAGGGGTTTGACTTGGGGCTCCGCCCCAAACCCCGGGATTTAAGGAGGCATGACTCGGTGTCCAAGGGTTTGTCGAACCGCCTTGAATCGGATCGGGCCAAACTCAGTACATGGCTCATCGCCATAAAAGGAACACATACGTTTCAGAATCAGGCGGATATGGCCTAGCCAGGGGGAGGGGTTGCCGTTGCGGGTGTAGTAGCCCTGGGCGAAGTCCAGATAGTCGGCCACCAGTTCGTTGATGGTGAAGTCAGACGGCGGCTTGCCCTGGGGCAGGGCGGCGGCGGCCGGGACGGCCGATAGTTCGGCAAGCAGTCGAGCGTATGCCGTTCGGCTTTCGGGAGATTCCCATTTTCCGAGATACTGGATTTTTCCACGGATCGTGGAAACGGCTTGGCCGGATGCCTTGTGGAGGCGATAGACAGGGACAAGGGACGGTTCACGGGGCATGAGTGCGCCTTCCATCAGGGTTTGAGAGTATTGTACTCTCTAATCCCTTGATTTACGGGCCGCACTTCTGACCGTCAGAAGGTAACGTAACTTGCGTTTCGGCTTAGGTTTACGATAAAGTGGCGGGGGCAGGATTTGAACCTACGACCTCGAGGTTATGAGGCGATCCCGCAAGCCTTGCGAAAAACCCGGCAAGTATCGACGCAGTAGTATTTTACGAGAAGTCGTCCGTGTTTGCAAGTGCGTGCAAATACACCTGTAGAATTGCGAGGAATATGCATACTTTGGATTGTATGCGCATACAAACGATGCGTGTACATCGGTCTATAGACATCGAGGAATTGCACCTCGGCGGTCATTGGCAAAGGTGATCCATCTTGACCTCTGTCGCGAACCACGGCAGGGCAGGGGGGTGATTGCCAGTGCCACGCCATCAATCGGCGAGTTATCTCCTGCCCTGGAATTTCAGGTGGATGACTGCGGCACTGTGGTTCGTATCCTTCACGAAACAAAACCACCGCCCCCCGGCCAGACGCTTCGCTTGGTGGCACGCACACCTCTTGCTGGCAGCGGGAGGACTGGACCTGCGGTGGCTCCAGCGTGAGACTGGCTATCAGGTTCCCCTCCATCGCCTTCAGCCAAACCACGCTACACGGCGATAAACTCGCCGCTTGGCACATTCACCCAGAAACAACGCACCAAGATCGCCGCTTGGCACGCTCGGTGGCTCGGTATGTCGCTTCCTACGCATTCAGCTCGGAATTGGCAGGTGCCCTGGTGCCCTGGTGCATACCCATCCTTGTGGGGCAGACTCCGTCCAAGAAACGCCGCGAGCACGCAACCTAATGATTGCTCGGCCACGTAGCACCCGCCTTGCTGTTATACTGCTCGCGGTTGAGACTGACACTAACCCGAAGCGCGAGCGAGGTTGCTAAGTCGTTGCCTCGCTTGCGCTTCGGGCTGGTATGGATTGGGACAATCTCAACCGCGGACAGTATAAATTCACCGACATTTCGTTCTCACAGGGGCAAGCCCAGGCGGTGGGAAGGCGTCTTTCGATTAAATCGACAAACCGCAATCCGGGGGCATTGGAACAAGAAGTATTCCCCTCCCCTCCCCTCCTCATTCATTCCTTTTCGTCTGTTTCGTGGTCCTCTTGGCCCTTTCCATGCAGAAAAATTATTGACTTTTGCGGATATTTCTGCTCTAATAAGGGGTGATACATATCGGCAGACTCAAGTTCGGAGTGGGGCTCCCTGACTACTGCTGTAAGCATCTGTGGAAAGGCTAAGTACTTATGACCCTGTCGAAAAGCCCAACCGAAGGTCTCCTGACGCGTTGGAAGACCTTCGGTATCGGCGTGGCTCGGTGGAGATCGGCTATATAACAGGTGAATTTTCTGGGGGTGTTGTCATGAAGAACCCGATTCGGCTGGGAAGCCTGTTGTCTGTTCTTATGTTTTCACTGGTGCTGTTGGCCCTGCTGGCGAGTGCGCGGGCCTGGGTGGATATTAACATCAACACCGACTACAGCGGGAGTGCGAGCAGCCTTGATCTCGCCAACGCCCCCGGCGGCGACTGGGGTGTGAACAGGCTTAACCTGGGTGCTGGTGCCACCGGTAAAACCATTTCAATCACCAGCGGTACGCTCACAGGGATCGGGCCACCTCGTGTTGGCAACACCAAATACACGGCCCTCAGCATAGGCGGCAACAACAACACGATCACCATCGACGGCCCCACGACGATGCTTCATGATGCGAGTAACATGAATTGGGATCAGGCCGCATTCCGAATGAGTGGCACCAACACCAAGTTGGTTGTCCAAAATAGCGGTACTTTCCTGGAGGACGGCTGTACGCGATTTTGGGACACAACCCTGCTTCGCGTCACAGGTGCCGGTTCGGTGGCACACCTCGATTCTGGCAACAATGATGGTGTCGAGCGCGTAAATGGCATCCCCAGGATCCAGGTTGACAACGGCGGTGTCCTGTACGCGGGGTCGTTTACATACACGGACGGTGCCAACAGCGGCTTTGCTGGAAACTGGCAGGGAACCAGCCCAACCGATTATGCAATCACTGTTGACGGCCCCAACTCGGTCGTTTCCACCAAGGGCTTTCAGTGGATGGACGCGGGGAGAACGAACGGAATTCTTCATGCCACCAACGGAGGTGCTCTGGAGTTATTGGCCTCGTTGAAATGGGACTACACCAATAATAACAAGGCTAACTTTGCCCACATTAATATTGATGGCGGCGGGCTGTCGTATAAGAATTGTGGGGCAACTGTGAACATGAACGGGAACCAGGAACCCACTGCAGAACCGGACCCGAGCGATTTCATGTATACAGGAAGTAACTTCTTCCGACTCAATAATTCCACCGCGGTCGATACCGGCAGCTATATGCTCGCCAGCAACCTTGGCGCAAAGAATTACACCCGGCTAGAAATGACCAACGGGACCACTTCGGTCGCTCGAGCGATCACTGTTGACGGCGAGAACGGCGGCTCGATGCGGTTCGACAGCACTGCGGCTACGATCTCCGCTGGCGTGACGCTATTAGGCACGTCAACGCTGGAGGCGACCGGTACTCCTTCAAAGCTAACGGCAGTCATTTCCGGTAGCGGCAGCCTGAACAAGGCCGGAACCGGCACGCTGGCCCTTGCCAGCTCGAATACCTACACCGGCGGCACAATGATCGCGGCCGGTGTGTTGATGGCGGGCAACAATAGTGCCTTTGGCACCAATAACGATATGACCCTGAGCGGCGGAACCTTGGATCTTTACGGGTTCAACTCGATCGTCAAAGCCCTCAATGGTGGCACGGGTGCGATTGGAAACTCGCAGACTTCGAGCAATTCGCTGCTCACGGTCACCAGCGGCGGTACGTTCGGCGGAAACATTCAAGACCACAATGGCGGAGGAAACTCGCCCTTGGCCATGATGTTGACGGGCGGTGCGCTAACGCTCGGCGGCTCGAACACCTACACCGGTCCGACGACCGTCAGTGCCGGCACGCTCAATGTTACTGGCTCACTGGCGGCTGACTCGGCCGTTGCGGTACACGATGGCGGCAAACTGAGCTGCATCGGCACCATCTTTGGATCCGTTGTTGTACACGGGGGCGGCAAGTTAGGTGGTACCGGCACCATCTCTGGGCCGGTTACTGTCTTCGGCGGAACGACACCCGCCACATACGGTGTGATTGACTTGGTGGACGGCAGTATCGGAACCCTCAACCTGGGTAACACGCTCGACTTGAGCGTGGGTAGCAACCACTCGCTGCTGAACCTGGAATACGGCACCAGCGGCAACAGCTTTAGCTTTGATCGCATCACGACCGCGGGTGCTTTGGCACTGAGTGGCAGCGGTGTCCTTGTCAGTCTCACCGCATTGGGCACAACGCCTGTCGATGGCACCTATACTATTTTGAGCGCAGCGAGCGGCGTAACGGCCAACTTTACGTTTGATGGCACAAGCACCGTTCTTACCCGTGATGGAAAAACGTATACCCTGAGTACGGTTGGCGGTAGGCTGGAACAGATTACCATAGGAGATGCCAGCAACAACTCGAAACTCTGGGTGGGAGCAGAGCCTAGTGGCTCCTTGGCAAGTTCGGCCAGCCATAGCTTCGGCCGCATTTTGTTGAGCAGCACGCAGTCTACGACTATCATTCTGAATTACAGCGGAAGCGACGCAGCCACCACCAACGCCTCAGTAACCGCAACCGGGGGTGCCACGACGACCACTTCCGGCGGTACCATCAGCAACTTGTCGCCCATCAATGTCACGCTGAGCACGGGCACCTTGGGCGTCACCAGCGGCACGGTCACAATTGACAATTTGGCCACGGCTAATAATGGCGAAGGCACCGGCAATCACAACGGCAACGCCGTGATCACGGTAGACGGCACCGTGGTGGCTCAGCGTATGTTTACTGACACCTCTGCGATCCTGGGCCGGTTCCTGGCGGACGGAACTGGTAGTAAAGTATTGTCTGTCTCCAGTGCGGGAGCGAACCTCGTGACGACCAACGGCACATTGTCCAGTTTTACCGGAACCAACGACAATAACATCGGGCTAACCAGCTTGAATTCCTTGATTTTCAGCGGGACTGGTGCTAACCAAAAAGCCGAATTTAGCCTTGGCAGTTCGGCGAGCAAGACCGGTCTGCTGAGCTACAGCTTTACGACGACCGTCACCGATGAATTCAGCACCGTTATCCCCTCCTATCCACTGGTTCTTACTGGAACAGGAACGGCAGTGGCTAGTCGCAAGGTGCTAGATACCATGACGGACCTTGGCACATACCACGCTGGAGCAACCTTCAGTAAGCCGTCCAACAGCTTCAGTTATAGCTACAGCAACGGCATCATCGACGGCATTCATAGCAATACCGAGGACGCGAGAGTCGCAACGTATGCCTCTACTGAGAAATTTGACGAAGGCGACGGCTTCACGTTCTCTTCTGAAGCACAGAGCATATCCTCTTCCTTAGGCTTCTCGGGAACCTTTAGCGGGACCGCAGTTAAATCCAGGACCGACAGCACCACCTTCAAACTCGCTGTCACTCCTGAACTTTCCGGTGGCACCACGGCCAACGCGGGCTTCAGCATCAACGTCTACTCCGGCAATATGGCCTGGAGTAGTTCCAGTGGAAACTGGGTTACGGGTAGCAAATGGGTCGACAAGACTTTGAATGACGCCGATGGTTCGCACGTTGCCCCTGGATTGGATGAAAACACTGCTTTTAAGGGTACCGACACGGCAGCTTTCAATGGCACCGGCGCGAACGCGTCTGAGACAGCTACGGTAATCGACCTGAGCAGCGTGAACCCGAGCCTGGCAACCTTGAGCTTCAGCAATTCGGGCTACAGACTCACCGGCGGCAGCCTGACGATGTTTGACAGCAGTGATGGCAGCAGGGCCACCATAAATGTCTCCGGCGGGACGGACACGATCGCCAGCTTGTTGTCCTTGGCCGGCACCACGGAAATGACCGTGGATAGCACAGGGCGATTGAACATCACTGGCAATATCCACGGGATAGGCGCACTGCTGAAGGAAGGTGCCGGGATATTAGTCCTCAGCGGCAGCAACGAGTATACCGGTGGCACGATCGTGACAGCCGGCACGGTGGTACAGGCATCCCGTGCGTCCTTACCTGAAGGGCAGAGCTTGACCATCGGCGCGGGCGGCACGCTGATCTTTGACCCCTCACCGATCAAGGATGTAGTAAGCGGCCCGATCGTATGGAAGTTGGCTGAAAGCGGAAACTGGAGTGATCCGAACAAGTGGACGGGCGGCGTGCCTCAGTTCGCTGATGCAGAGGCGGTGATCAATGTGCCGACTAGTGGCACCTTGACCATTACACTCGACGTTCCCGAGACAATCGGCACGCTGATTCTGGGCAATTCGGGCGACATCACCAAAGGTTACACGCTGAGTGGCACGAGTACGAACGCATTGACCCTGAACAATTTCGGCAACAATGCTACGATCACGGTAGAAAACGGCACGCATGTTATTCAAGCGACAGTCGATCTGACCAGCGGTCTTGTGGTGAGCGGCAGCGGAACGTTGGCCTTTGGCAGTTCCAGTAGCATTACGGGTGCCGGACCGTTGACCATGAACGGCACGGGAACCTTGATTTTGAGCGGCAGCAACGACTATGTCGGAGGCACGTTTGTGACTGCCGGCACGATGGTCCAGACTTCGCGTGCGTCCTTGCCCGAAGGGCAAAGCTTAACCATTCGTGCGGGCGCGACGTTCATCTACGATCCCTCGTTTCCCACCCGTGCCGGGCCGATGGTTCGACTCGCTGGGCCAGTCTCCTTCCTGACATCCCCGCTTGCGGCAGGGCCAGTCAGCATGACCCTCAATCCAGTCCCCGAGCCGAGCACCCTTGCTCTCTTGGTGGCCGGGCTGGTGGTTGGGGTCGGAGCGTGGAGGAAGAGGAAAAAATAGATTACAAATTGAAGATTCGGAGTTCGGCATGGGGTTTCCGACCTCGACGACAACTGAGTACTGACAACCATTCCGGCTGTCACGGCAGGCTTTCCCGAGCTTGGATCTGCCGTGGCAGCCGGTTCTTTTTGGACGGCGATCTGGTAGTATCATTATTTCAGCGTTCGGATCACCGGCATAGCTCGGGAGACAGTACCAGGAGCGTTATGTCACGCTTCCGCAATTTGGCAAGTAGCTCTTCGTGGCTGATGAGCCCGTCCGTCAGTCGTTGCGCGCGTCGGTCACCCCAAACAACTTCGCCAATTCCGTACACTAGCGGAAATCCTCGGGAAATACTGTATTTTACGGGCTGTTTCTCGTTTCCTGTCGGCTAGTTGTTCAGGTGTAGTTAGGTGTAAAAAGAGGCGTTTCGAGTGTCTTTGACACCCGCGATCTTTTCCCCCATTGGACACTTCCGCGAACCGCTCAGAAAGATTTTGAGTCAACCAACCCGGGCCGTCGAGCATGTCGGCGTCGAGAGGCCGGAGATCGTCGAGTATGTCTAGCGGAACCGCCGCGGATCCTTCACGAAACGAATTTCGTGAACTCCCCCTCCGCCCCCCGCCAGCCGCTTCGCTCGCATGGCGCGCACGCCTCTTGCTGGCAGCGGGAGGACTGGACCTGCGGTGGTTCCAGCGTGAAACCGGCTATCTGGCCTCAAACCCAACACACGCTGGCGGCTGGGCCTTTTTCGCGCAGACTTTCCCTCCGCGAGTGGCCAACCAGATTGGATCACTTGGGTGGACGCCAAGGGGCCTAAGCCTGATTTCCACATGGCCGATTGTTCGGAACATGCTTGCACGGAAAGGAAAAGAAGTTATATTAGTGTGGTCTGGTTTGAGCAAAAAAAGGAGTACGAATCATGGGATGTTATCGCGTGTTAATGGTCTCGCTTCTAGCCGCGGTGTTCTGTACACAGGGACTCGCAAGCGATGCTGTCCTGCTGAAGAATCGAAAGAGCGAGGTCGTCTTCGACAAGGCTAGCGGTGCGCTGCAAGACTTTCGCGTCCTTCTGGATGACCAATGGCAGACCAGCCATGCCAAAGGACCGACGGCCGCCGGACGACGGCCGGGCGACTACCTGATCGCGGTGGACGGCAACGTGCAGTGGTTCAATCTGCCGAAAGCCGAACCGGAAGGCGATGGACTGAAGTTCTCCGGCAGCGCGCAGCAGATGGAAGCCTCCGTCACATGGTTGCCAGTACGCGAGGATGCATTTCTCGTCACCTACACAGTCAAGGCCGGCCGGGATGCCAACTCGCTGTCGCTGGGAATCGATGCTTTCAATTTGCCTTCGGAACAGGTCCGCAAGATATACTGCCTGCCGCATAGTGTGCCACACTTTCTCGATGGCAATGCGAAGAAAGCCCCGGTTGGCCTTGTTGCCAACGCGAACACCTGGAACAACACCTTTTCGCTGATCACCGATTTCGCCACCTACTCCGTCTCGATCCTGCCACCCGAGTTCCGTCTGGATTGCAAGTTAGACCACACGGCCGCCAAGGACTACCTGGTCGGTTTTCGTCCCCATCCGGACAAAAACCACAAGGATGAAATTTCCGGCGTCTCGCCCAAGGATGGTTCTATTCTACTGGTGGCTAATCACAACCGTCCGGTCAAGAAAGGGGAAACCGTGACGCGGCGTTTCCTGCTCTCGGTCACTCCCAACCGCGGCGGGTACACCACCGGCTACCACATCGCCCAATTTATGAGCCTTGCCGGCTACCAACGCAAGTGCAACAGCCTGGAACTTTACCGCAAATCGATGGCCTATCTGCTCGACAATCCAAACTGCTATGTCCGCGACGACAAGCATGGCGAGAACTTCATGGGATCGAACCACAGCGGCGATGGCAAAGGGTACGGAAACGGTTTCTGCTACTATGCCATGTACGGCAATTCGTTCACCATGGCTGCCTTCCATCAGTATGCACGATCGCTAGGCGAGTCGGCGGCGGAAAACGCCCGCTTGAAAGGGCCGAGTCAATTCTTATTGAAATCGTCCGTTCAGAACCCGGATGGCAGCTACTGGAGCATGTTACCTCTGGACGACAAGACCGGCTATGTGGACCAAGCGTACCGCAAGTGGATCGAGACGCACGCCACGGGCTGGATCGCGTATTATCTGTTGACGGCCTATGAGATTAGCGACGACAAGGAGTGCCTGGCCTCGGCCCGGAAAGCTCTGAAATGGCTCGCCGCGATCCAAAAGGACGACGGCGGTTATCCAAAGTATTTTGAGAATGGCAAGCCCAGCACGGCGCTGCAGGGCGATTGCGCGTGGAACGCACTGGCGATGTTCAAGGCCAGCCAACTGAAAATCGACGTTGAGAAGATCGACTTCAAAGCCCGCGGACTGAAGACGGTCGATTGGATTTGCCGCGGGCCGCTCAAAGAGTGCCGATTCCAGGGGAGCTTCGAGGACGTGGGCGGCGTGGTGGACAGTTACTGCTCCTCAGTCTCCGCCAAGGCGGCCATTGCCGCTTTTGAGCAAACCAAGGAGGAGAAATACCTAACTGCGGCCGAACAGATGCTCAGCGTTTCGCTGGCCTGGGTGACCTGCGATTATGCCTCTCGCCGAGACCAGCAGTCTTGGAATGCAAAACTTGCTTGGCAGCCGGCCTACGGCCATGTGGAAAGCACGACCTGCTGGTATCCCTGCTCCTACACGCTGCCGATGGCATACCTCGTGGCGTCCGATCTGGGCCGCTATCGGCAAGGGGAACGGGCCGAATTATGGACGCAAGTCGCGCGCTGTCTGCCCCTGTTGGAAAGCTACCTGCGCGAGGACGACAAAACCAAGTGCAAGTGGGGCATGGAATGGCGAATCTTTCCCTTTCTCGTTTTCTCCGAATGGGGAAATAGCCAGACCTGCTGGGCCACGCTGGAGATCTACAAGAACCGTGCCGAGCGGGCCGTTCCCGGCCTGAGGTTTGATGCCCAGCTCCGCGCCAGAATCGACGGCCAAACCGCGACCATCTTCGCGCCCAAATGGGGTAAGCCTGGCCCCGGACCGCTGTTGGAAATCGACGCCAACGTCGATCCCCTCGTGCTCAAGGCCGAGAGTGGCGACCTGTTCGTTATTCTGTTGGCTGAGGGCCATGCGATTAACGATCAATTGAAATTTACCGCGCTCGCCGAACGGTTGCCCGCAAGTAAATGCACCGTGACCAATGTTCTCGATAAATCCTTGCTCGGTTCGTTTAGCAAAGAGCAGCTTCGCGCAGGCATCCCCATGATCTTCAAAAACGTCCAAGCCCTTAAAATCAACGGTGAGCGATGAGATGTTCATCATGAAACGCATTGGGTTGGTTATCTTGGCTGCGCTGTTCGCGTGGCTCGATGGCGCGCTGCGTCTGGGCTTCGTGCTGCACGACGAGCCCCTCCTGAAAAAGATCAAGGCAAGACTCGACCCGATCGTCGAGGGCGTGAATCGGGGCACGAAAAGCTTCATCTACTGGAAGAAGGCCCTCGACCCCAAGGGTTCAACAGTTGAGCACATTCGCATCTCGGGCTTCATTTGATATCGTGCCAGATTTTGTGCATGGTGAATGGGGTTTTGATCTTGGATGACAATGACGACGAACCGACGATTTCCTGTCCGTATTGCCGTCGCCAGATTCACGAGGAGTCGCAGCGTTGCCCATATTGCGAAAACTACATCTCGGAAGAGGACGCGGTTTCTGCCCGCAAGCCGTGGTGGATCATCATCGGAGCGTCACTCACTCTCTACGTGGTTTACCGCTGGATAGCTTAAACTCATGGCGAAATGAGCGTTTTTATTGAGTTTGCAGCCAAAGAAGACTTTGCCGTTGCAATTGACCTGGTCAAAGCCATCGGAGAGACATGCCGATAAGATTTCTGCCAATGCAACCAGGAGGA
>JBAWVO010000133.1:0-16792 GCA_037147235.1 Planctomycetota bacterium
TAGCGATATTGTCGAGGGCCAAACAGAATCCGCGTGTGAAACTTGCAACCATGATAGCTGTATCTTAGGAGAAGCCCCGAATCTCCGTCAAAGGCATCGCCGGGATAATGCGTTCCAATGCTGTTGGATGATGCGGTGTGCAGGGACGGGCTGCGGGCTGACGCGACAGGGGGGTGTCAAGAAAAATTGGGTTACTTGGCCGCCAATTTGCCACGCAAGAGTTAGTGCCATATGCCAATCATGGGGGAAAGCGGTGAATTTCCTTCGACGCGTCGGTGTGCCTGGACCGCCGCGCGCAAGCAGTCGTCGGCCTGCCCGACTTCTGCAACCCTGAGCTAAATGGTACGTGAAGACGCCGTTGCGCATTACGCGAGGTGGCTAGAGGCCCCAGAATGAACGGCACACGCTTCTTTCGGACATGGGTGAGGGAGAGTATGATAGAATGATATTCGGGTTTTGGGATAGCCGGAAACCTAAATCTGTCAGCGGCTAGCGGTGTATGATAACTATCTGCTCAAAAAGGTTGGCGGTTCGCCTCTTGATCGTTTCGATCATCTTGATTGCAGGAGCCAAAGATCATGGATTTGCCCAAGTCTATCCCACGCCCCGGCAGGTCCTCGTTTTGTACAGCGACCGACAATTGATGCCGATCACCATTGCCTGGGATCGTGGGATTCGCTCGGCGATTGAGTCTGGGGCCGGCGAGGTGGTGATTGTCCATTCCGAGTTCCTCGACCTTACACGGTTGACGGGCCAGGAATATCAGCAGGAGTGTCTTCGGCTTCTCCGCCTAAAATACGCCAAGTCCAAGCCGGACGCTGTAATCCCGGTATTTGACCCAGCCGCGGAGTTTGTTGCCAAGAACCGCAGTACTCTCTTTCCAGATACCCCCAGGGTGTTCTGTAGTATCAGCGAAGGGCTGCAAGAACGGCTTCAGCCTACTCCCACGATGACCGGAGTAACCTTTCGCCTCGATTTCAATAGAACGCTGCAATTGATCCGGGACTTGCTTCCTGGAACCAGACACGTGGCGGTGGTGGTCGGGGCAACCGCAATCGAGAAACGGTTGGAGGCAGCGGTGAGAAACGCCTTCTCGCACGAGAAAGATATCGACTTTCTATATTTGTCTGGCCTCCCGCTTAACGATTTGTTGAGCCAAGTGTCCCAATTACCGAATGATACTGTGATTCTCTTCGTAAGCCATGATCGTGATCGTGACGGCAGGGAATCAATATCGTCTCGAGACAGCGTCGAGAGGATTTCACAAGCCGCAAGCGTACCCGTATTCGGACTCTACGATGCCTTGTTAGGCCACGGTATCGTCGGCGGTTGTCTTACACCCGTCGAAGCTCAGGGGAAACGGGCGGGCGAGATCGTTGTGCGAGTCTTGCAGGGTAATCGCCCTGCGGACATACCCTTCACGGGAACTGAAATGAACTCCTGTATGTTCGATTGGCGACAGCTCAGGCGATGGGGAATTCATGATCGCAGCTTGCCGAAAGGATCACAGATTATGTTTCGCAAGCCGAGCCTCTGGGAGGAGCACTGGGCCTATATCGTCACGGGAGCGGCGGCGATTCTTTTGCAATCGTTGCTGATCGCCGTGTTGCTTGTGAATCGGAAGAAGCGATTACGCGCCGAAGACGCGCTTGCGGACCGATTGCAGTTCGAGACCATGCTTGCCGACTTGTCGTCACACTTCGTCGATATTGCACCGGAAATTGTTCATCGAGAGATCGAGTGTGCGCTCGCCCACGTTGCCGAAGAGTTGGACTTGGACTGTGGAACGGTCTTCGAGGTTTCCGACGATGGGCTGGAACTGCGCGCGTCGGTTTCATGGGTGCGATCCGATCTGGCGCAGGCACCCTCGGCCATCTTCGTGGAGTCGATCCCCTGGTTGTGGGCGAAATTGAACCGGGGAGATATCTTCCAGTTCTCGTCTGTGGCGGAGTTGCCAAAAGAAGCCGCACATGAGAAGGAATCGATGTTGCGGCTCGGATTGAAGGCGGCTGTCGCGGTCCCCTTGAGGGCCAAGGGAATAACTCTTGGGATGCTTGCTTTCGGCCAACTGACCCGCGAACACTGTTGGGGCGACACAATCGTCCAGCGATTGAAGCTGGTAGGCGAAGTGCTTGCCAACACTCTGGCCCACGTGCGTTCTGACGAAGCACTGGCTATCAGCCGAAAAGAGTCTCGGCAGCTTTCCGGTAGACTTCTCACGGCGCAAGAGGACGAACGCAAGCGGTTAGCCCGTGAGATGCACGACGACGTCTCTCAACGACTGGCGGCAACTGCAATCGAGGCCGGCAAATTCGAGCAGCAATTTTCAGAGGCAGATCCGTCGCGGGGGGCGGCGGCAACTCTCAAGGAGCATCTGATCGCGTTGTCGGATGACGTGCATCGGATTTCTCGGCAACTTCATCCGGCGATTCTGGACGACCTGGGCCTGGAGGAAGCGATACGCTCCGAGTGTGATCGTTTCGCTGAACGTGAAGGCGTGTCGCTTCAGTTCCGTTGCGGCGAACTGCCCGACAAGCTGCCCAAAGACATTGCTCTATGTCTTTACCGCATCGCTCAGGAGGCCCTGCGTAACGTGGCCAAACACGCCCGGAGCGATCGCGTCGAATTGGTTCTGAACGCCGATCCCGAGTTTCTGTATATCGAGGTCCGGGACTTCGGCCGCGGATTTCGTTTGGAAGAGATTTGTGGCCAACCCGGACTGGGTTTGGCTAGCATGAAGGAACGAGCCCGGCTTGTCGGTGGCGAAATCACGATTTCTACAGTCCCAGGCACGGGTACATCCATCTCGGTTCGGGTTCCGCTTCCGGAGGAAGATTAATGAGCCGTCCGCGAATTCTTGTGGCTGATGACCATCGCATCGTCGCCGAAGGGCTGCGGAGCCTTTTGGAGCCCAAGTTTGACTTGGTTGAGATTGTCGGAGACGGAAGGCAACTGATCGAAGCCGCCAAACGATTGGTGCCGGACGTGATTGTGGCAGATATCACCATGCCCGAACTTAATGGCCTCGACGCGCTGGAACAGCTCCGCCAGTCAGGCTGTAAGGCCCGAGTCGTCTTCCTGACGATGCATAAGGACGCCAGCTACGCAATTCGGGCCTTACGTGCCGGTGCTTTGGGCTTCGTGCTAAAGCATTCGGCGAGTTCCGAACTGGTGACTGCCATTGAAAGATCGCTTATCGGCAAGACCTATGTGACACCAGCCATCGCAGAGGTTCTGGAGCGATCATCGATTTCTCGATCAACCGACGTCTATGGGGATCTGCTGCTCACGCTACGGCAGCGTGAAGTTCTACAATTGTTTGCCGAGGGGCGGTCCGCCAAGGAGGTCGCTCACAACCTCCATATCTCTACGCGGACGGCAGAGAACCATAAAGCCCGGATTATGAAAGTCCTCGGGGCCGCCACAACTGCCGATCTGGTGCAGTGTGCGATTCGTCACGGCCTGATTGGACCGACGTGACCGATTTGCTCGCGCGAAATCCTCGGAAGCAGCATTCCTGCTTAGCCACTCCTCCGTTGCGGTGGCTTTCCGCCCGCTTTCTTGTCCAGATTGAGTAGTTTTACTCATAGACTCCGCACTACACCGAGTCCTACAATTCTCCGGAAGCAATGGGATTCTGCTCCTTCCGGCCGTCGATCGACTCGTTTGTGTGCCGGAAGGTATCCAGGGATGGCCGTTACCCGTTTGGCATTGTGTTGCGGCCGATTTGAGGGGATTTCATGGTATGAAATATGGAACCGTGGTGCTCGCCGACAGTCATTCACCCATGCTTGAAGGCGTTCGCAGCCTTCTGGAGGGTCGGTTTGAGGCGGTTGTCATGGTAGCCGACGAGGCATCGCTGTTGCAGGCTGTGGAGAAGGTAAAGCCAGAACTAGCCATTGTCGATCTTTCGTTTCCACGGAAGAGCATGAACAGCGGCAATATCGCGGCGATGCTCCGAGAGCGTTTTCCCAACCTGAAGCTGATCATGCTAAGTGTCCATGACGAACCGGTGGTTGTCGAGCGAATGTTGGAGATGAACGCTGCCGGTTACGTTTTGAAAGGGTCTGCGACGACCGATTTGTTTCCGGCCATTGAAGAAGTTCTCGCAGGTGGCACGTTTGTCTCACCGTCCATCAGACCACGCTTAGCCGAGAGGCAGGCTGACAAACTGAAAGCTTAACCATCCAATTAGTACTATCAACAGGTCAAAGGAGAATTCATGTCACGCATCGTATTCACGATTTTGGCGGCTTTGATTGCCATTTCAGACGCTGCTTTGGTCCGCAGCCAGGAAGCCGCAACGGCGGCTCCTGCTAGCGCAGCCAGCGCCGACGAGCAGGCAGTTCGCCAGGTTACGCAGAATTTCGTCAAAGCTTTCAACTCCGGCAACGCAGAGAAAGTCGCCGCGCTGTTTTACAGCGCAGCAGATCTGATCGACGACGCCGGAAATAATCACAAGGGTACTGCGGCCATCAAGGAAGTGCTGGGACGCTTCTTTGCGAAGTTTCCTGGGGCAACGTCGACCATGACCGCCGACTCGGTTTGGATGGTCAGTCCGGGGTTGGCGATCGAGGAAGGCCGCCGGGTGGTTTCAACGAAAGACGACAAGCCGTCCGCTGCGACGCGCTATACATTGGTGATGATCAAGCAGCAAGGCGAGTGGAAGATTGCGTCGGGGCGCGAGGTGGAAGACGACGACTCGCTCTCGCCGCACGACCGGCTCAAACCGTTGGCGTGGCTCGTGGGCGATTGGGTCGATGAGGGGTCGGATGCTGTGATCCAGATTTCTTGCAAGTGGTCGGAGGACAAAAACTACCTACTCGTTGACTTTGACTCCAAGGTTCAAGGTAAACCCGCCATGAAGAGCAGCCAACGAATCGGCTGGGATCCGCTTACGCAGAAGATCAAGTCCTGGGTCTTCGATTCTGATGGCGGCCACGGCGAGGGGCTTTGGGCCCAGGTCGAGAACCGGTGGGTGATCAAGTCCACTGCGGTCATGCCGGACGGCCAGACCGGCTTCGCGACGATCACCTTGGAGCCAGGAGATAAGGACAGCTATGTCATGAAGGGTTTTGATCGGATTCGCGGCAAAACAGCGGAGGCGGATTATGAAGTAAAGATCGTCCGCAGGCCGCCGGATCCGGGCAAGTGAATCGCGTCAAGAACCCGTGAACCCGAATTGTGAAGGAAATCCCTATGACACGCAATAGAATGTCCATGCTGGCCTGCGTTGCACTTGCAGGTTTCTTATTTGCAACGATCGCTCCGATGTCGGCCGATGCTCGTGGCGGCGGAGGAGGAGGTGGTGGCGGTGGTAATGCACGAGCTGGTGGTGGAGGGGGCGGCTCGCGTCCGTCGATGGGCCCTAGCGCATCGCGTCCCGCACCGAGTGCATCCCGGCCACAGGCCGCCGCTGCGAGGCCTGCTGCGCCATCGCGGCCGTCGCTTTCGCAAGTGAGCAGGCCTAGTGCTCGCCCGGCACCAACGCCGCCGCCGCGACCATCGATGGGAGTAGCCAAGCCATCCGCGCCAGCTCCGAAGCCCGTTTCGCGACCGACCATAGCTCAGAAGCCGTCCGTGCCGGAGAATCGGCCCAGTCTTGGAAATGTAAGCCGTCCCTCGGTATCGCCACCAGGTATCGCAAATCGACCCACGCCACTTCCGGCGCCCGGTGGTGAACGACCGGGTATCGGTGGTAACCGTCCGGGAACTGGCGACCGGCCAAGCATCGGCGATCATCTGGGCATCGCGAATCGCCCCACGCCGCTTCCGGCACCAGGTGGTGAACGACCGGGTATCCCGGGTAACCGACCGGGAACTGGCGACCGGCCGGGCATTGCGGATCGCCCCGACACTGGTAACCGGCCGGGCACTGGCGATCGTCCTGGTATCGGTAACCGACCGGAAACGGGCGACCGACCGATCATCGGTAATGGAAATCGCCCCGGAAATGGCAACCGACCGATCATTGGTGGAGGGAATACGATCGTCAATCGTCCGGGGGGAAACAATAACTTCGTCAATATCAATAATAATCGGCCCGGCTGGGGCTTGGGTGACAGCGGACATGGCCGTTGGAACGACCATTGGTACAACCATAATGTTTCCTCGCACTATCACGGCTGGTATCACGGCTGCTGGAGCGGACACTGGGGCAACTACTGGTATGCGCCGATGGTAGCCGGCGCCACGGCCTGGGGTCTCAATGCCGTGTTGCCCAGGTGGGGTTACGCTTACGGTTACTCCTACGCCAACCCATACTATGGCGCATCGGCCACACCGGTTTACGACTATTCGCAGCCGATTGTCATCAACACCTATAACTCGCCGACCGCCGATGCGTCGGCGGAGTCAGCCGTCAACCCACAAGCGGTGGCGACTGCCCCCGCCCCTGAGTCGCCGCAAACGGACGCGGCCTACGAAAGTTTCGATCAGGCGCTGGCGGTGTTCAAGAAAGGAAACTACCCGAACGCTTTGCAGCTTGACCAGCAGGCTTTGCAAAAGTCACCGCAAGATCCGGTAATGCACGAAGTCGCAGCGTTGTGCATGTTCGCCACGGGTGACTACACCGGGGCCGCGGCGGTTCTGAACAATCTGTTGGGCGTCGCGCCCGGCATGGACTGGACGACGATGAGCGGGCTGTATGGCAATGTCGAGGAGTACACTACGCAACTGCGAGCATTGGAGACGTACTGCAAGCAGAAGCCGGACGATGCCGCAGCGCATTTCGTCTTGGCATATCACTACTTGGTTGCGGGTCATGGCGACGCAGCCGCCGAAGAATTCAAAGCCGTAGTTGCCGCAAAGCCCGGCGATCAGGTTGCCCAACGCATGCTCGCAGCAATGACGCCACCGGCTGCATCGCCGGCCGCGCCTCCCAAACCGGAGCAACCGGCTGGTTCTCCACCGGTCCAGGCCGAGCCGACGACCGACCTGGTCGGCAATTGGCGGGCCGAGCGCGATGGCGACGTATTCGAGCTTTCTATTGATGAGAACAACCAGTTCTCCTGGAAGGCCGCGCCGAAGGGCAAGCAGCCGGTCACCCTGGCCGGAACGATGGCCACCGAGGGCAACGCTATCCTGCTTGAGAGCAAAGACCAGGGCACGATGGCTGCCCAGGTCAAATCGGGCGGGGCAAACCAGTTCCAATTCATTGCCGCCGGTAGTCCGCCGGATGACAAAGGACTCCAATTTACACGGACAAGGAGTTAAATGATCTTGCGCGATCATGGACGCCCGTGTTCCCTACCGTAACTTTTGACCGTCTACCAAACCCATATTACAGCAGAAAGAAACGATCGTGAAAAACAAACTCCTTGCAGAATTCTTCGGAACCTTCTGGCTCGTCTTCGGCGGCTGTGGCAGCGCCGTGCTAGCCGCTAAGTTCTTCGCCACCGAAGGCTCCACGCCGATCAACCTGGGCATTGGCTTCGTGGGCGTGGCACTGGCATTCGGCTTGACGGTGTTGACGATGGCCTACGCCATCGGCCACATTTCCGGCTGTCATCTCAATCCGGCCGTTTCGATCGGACTTTGTGTCGGCGGCCGTTTTAAGCAAGCGGAACTAGTACCTTACATCGTGGCACAACTCTTTGGCGCCATCGCCGGCTCGGCCGTGCTGTGGGTGATCGCCAGCGGCCAGGCAGGCTTCAGCACGGCTGGCGGTTTTGCCGCAAACGGATATGCCGAACATTCGCCCGGACACTACTCGCTAGTTGCTAGCTTCGTGTCGGAAACAGTGCTCACCTTTTTCTTCCTCATGATCATCCTCGGGGCCACCGACAAGCGGGCACCGCAAGGGTTCGCACCGATCGCGATTGGCCTGGGCTTGACGCTGATTCACCTGATTGGCATTCCTGTCACCAACCTGTCGGTCAATCCGGCACGTAGCACAGGGCCTGCGCTCTTTGCGGGTGCTTGGGCCTTGCAGCAGCTTTGGCTGTTCTGGGTGGCGCCGATCGCCGGCGCGGTCCTGGCCGGTGTGGTCTATCCCGTGATGACCGGCAACGGTGCCGCGCAATCGTCGAAGAAGACGTAAGACATTTAGATGTGGTGCGAATTAGTGACCACCGAGCCAATCGAGGAAAAAACGTGCGTAACAAGAACTCTCTCCGACTGACGATAATTACGAGAAGCGTCCTGGCCCTGATGGTCGCTCTCAGCGTCGTCGTAACCGCGGCACCCGGCCTTGCCCAAGCAGCATCCGGACCCGTAGAACAAGGGGCTTCGACTAAGACGAAGCCCAACATCCTTGTCATCATGGGTGACGATATCGGGATCTTCAATCTGAGCTGCTACCATCAAGGAATGATGGGATACCGCACTCCGCACATCGATCGCTTGGCCAGAGACGGCGGCCGGTTCACGAACTACTACGGCCAGCAGAGTTGTACGGCGGGGCGGTCGGCGTTCATCACCGGTCAATTCCCCTTTCGCACTGGGCTGAGCAAGGTCGGATTGCCTGGCGCCGACTTGGGCCTCCGCAAGGAAGACCCCACGATCGCCGATCTACTCAAGCCGCTCGGGTACACAACGGGGCAGTTCGGCAAGAACCATCTTGGCGACAAGGATGAGTTCCTGCCCACAAACCACGGTTTCGATGAGTTCTTTGGCAACCTCTATCACCTGAATGCTGAGGAGGAACCAGAGAATCAGGACTACCCCAAGAACCCCGAATTCAAGAAGAAGTTTGGTCCGCGAGGCGTCATCAAGGCCACGGCGGGCGGCCCCATCAAGGACACCGGCCCGCTCACCATGAAGCGGATGGAGACGATCGACGATGAGATCCTGGCCGCTACGACCGACTTCCTCACCCGTGCGAAAAAGGCCGAAAAGCCTTTCTTCTGCTGGTTCAACACGACCAGGATGCACAACTTTACCCACGTGAAGAAAGAGAATCTCGGTAAGACCGGGCTCGGATTCTATGCTGACGGCATGGTGGAACACGACGCCCAGATTGGCCAGTTGCTCGATACGGTAGACAAGCTGGGGCTGACCGAAAACACGATCGTGATCTATACGACCGACAACGGCCCGATGGTCTGCCTGTATCCCGATGCCGGTACGACGCCGTTCCGCGGCGAGAAGAACACCAATTGGGAAGGCGGCTGGCGCGTGCCCGCTTTGATACGCTGGCCAGGGACCGTGAAACCCGGCGCGGTGTTCACCGGGATCACCGCTGGTGAGGACTGGCTGCCGACACTCTTGGCGGCCGCTGGCGAATCGGACATCAAGGGCAAACTGCTCAAGGGGCACCAGGCAGGTGACATGACCTACAAAGTACATCTCGACGGCTACGACCAGAGCAATTACCTAGCCGGTAAAGGCGCGAGCCAGCGTAAGGAGTTTTTTTATTTCAGCGACGACGGCGACCTGCTGGCCATCCGCTACGACCGAGTCAAAGTCCACTTCATGATTCAGGAGGCAAAGGGCATCGACGTCTGGCGGAGACCGTTCACGACGTTGCGGGCACCCATCTTCTTCGACCTGGCGGGCGACCCGTTCGAACGCGGCGACGAGGGCATGAACTACAACGACTGGTGGTATCGCCGCGCGTATCTCGCGGTACCGATTCAGAACATCGTTGGCAAGACGCTGATGTCGTTCAAAGAGTTCCCGCCGCGGCAAACACCTGCCAGCTTCACGATCGACCAAGCGATGGAAAAGCTCAAACAGTCCACGCCCGGCAGCCAATAGCCCCCGTGCCCGATAACAACGCTTTACCCGATCTGTGAGCGCGAACCATGACGTTATCCATACGACTCGGGTGTCAGATCAAACTGTGATCGTGAAAGAGAACGGCGAACAACGGAAATCCACGAATGCAGAAGATTGTCAAATTCCTTAAGACCACGCTGCTGGGCGGCGCACTCGTCGTGCTGCCGGCGTGGGTCGCCGTGCTGTTGTTGCTCAAGGCACTGCTGCAAGTCGAACTCTTCATAAAGCCGATCAGCACGCACCTGCCCGAGAATGTCGTGCATCCGATGGTGGTTGCGACCGTGTTGATCGTCGCGTTGTGTTTTCTTGTCGGTGCGGTTGTTCGCACCGTCATCGGGCACCAGGTGAAACGAACGGTTGAACTCAACTTGCTCGATAAGTTGCCCGGCTACACGGCGATCCGCCGCGTGGCTGAGCAACTCACTGATCTCGAGCAGAACCATGGCTTCAAGCCGGTTCTTGTCGAGATCGACGACGCCCTAGCACCGGGCTTCATCGTCGAAGAACACGCGGACGGACGTTGCACCGTCTTTCTACCGTCCTCGCCTGCCCCTGCTGCAGGACGGGTACTGATCATCGCAGCGATCCGCGTCCATCCCGTCGACGTGCCCGTGACCCAAATGTTCGCATGCATCACGAAGTGGGGCACCGGTTCCGGTAAACTGCTTGCGGCACTACCATCCGGAAAACCCGGGTAATGGGAAAAGTCTACTACTGTATGCAAAGGGTAAAACCATGAAAACAAAACTCGCAGGCATCTTGATCGTCAGCCTCGCGCTGGGCGCAGTGTTCGCGTCAGCGGCAGGGGCGCAAGAAATCCTCCCCTTCCCACCCACGCCGTCCGCCTCCACGGCGGGATTGACGATGCAGGATTCCGTCTACAAGAAACGCATCGAGCCGAAACATCTGGCCGAAGGCGCGCCGAACATCCTCATTATTTTGATGGACGACTTGGGACCGGGTACGCCGTCGACCTACGGAGGCGAGGTCCACACGCCGACGCTCGATCGCGTGGCGAAGATGGGCATCTCCTTCAACCGATTTCATTCCACCGCCATGTGCTCGCCTACGCGGGCGTCGCTGCTCACGGGGCGAAACCACACTCGTGTCTGCAACGGCCAAATCTCGGCGATCGCCAACGACTTCGACGGCTTCAGCGGCACGATCCCGAAGTCGTCGGCAACCGTCGCGGAAGTACTCAAAGACTACGGCTACAACACCGGGGCCTGGGGCAAGTGGCACAACACGCCCGAAGAACAGATCACCTCCAAGGGGCCGTTCGACTACTGGCCGACCGGCTATGGTTTCGAGTACTTCTACGGCTTCCTCGCGGGCGAGGCCTCACAGTATGAACCGACCCTCGTGCGCAACACGACTCAGGTTACCGAAGAGAAGCCCAAAGGCTACCATCTTACCGAAGATATCGCAACGGACGCCATCAAGTGGCTGCGGGAGCAGCGAGCCTACGCGCCCGACAAACCCTTCTTCATGTATTGGGCGCCGGGCGCATCGCATGGCCCGCACCAGGTCTTCAAGGAATGGGCCGACAAGTACAAGGGCAAGTTTGACGACGGCTGGGACAACTATCGCGAGCGGACTTTCGCCCGCGCCAAGGCCATAGGCTGGATTCCGCAGAACGCCCAACTGACCCCACGGCCCGCATCGATGGCTTCCTGGGATTCGATCCCCGAGGCGGAAAAACCGTTCCAACGCCGCCTCATGGAGGTTTTTGCCGGCTTCACCGAGCACGCCGACTACAACGCAGGTCGGGTAATTGATGAAATCGAGAAGGAAGGAAAGCTCAACAACACGCTGATCTTCTACATCTGGGGCGACAATGGTTCTTCCTCCGAAGGCCTCTACGGCACAATCAGCGAGCAACTCGCGCAGAACGGCATTCCGACCAAGATTTCGCAACACCTTAAGGCATTGAATGAACTCGGCGGCCTGGATGCCCTCGGCGGCCCCAAAACCGACAATATGTACCACGCCGGATGGGCGTGGGCGGGAAGCACTCCCTACCAGGGCACCAAGCTCATGGGCGCCTACTTCGGTGGCATCCGCCAACCGATGGCCGTTGCCTGGCCAAAGGTCATCCAGCCCGACCCCACGCCGCGTCCGCAGTTTCATCATGTGATCGATATCGTGCCGACAATTTACGAACTGACGAAGATCGCCCCACCGCGGGTTGTGAACGGGTTCCAGCAGGATTCGATTGATGGTGTCAGCATGGTCTACACGTTTGCCGATCCCAAGGCGGAAGATCGGCGGAGAACTCAGTTCTTCGACATCATGGCCAGTCGTGGCATCTATCACGACGGTTGGTTCGCCAGTGCCATCGGCCCGCGTGAGCCGTGGGTGGGCGGCATGCCGAAAGGCGTCAAGGAATGGTCTCCCTTGACCGACAAGTGGGAACTCTACAATATCGATGAGGATTGGAGTCAGGCCAACGACCTTGCGGTGGCGAATCCGCGGAAGCTCGAAGAAATGAAGGCTCTCTTCATCGTCGAAGCCACAAAACACAAGAATCTGCCGATTGGTGGCGGGTTGTGGTCCACCGCGATGTTCCATCCGGAGGACGCCCCGGCTACGTCCGTCACTGAATGGACCTTTGATGGTCCGATGACCCGAATGCCGGAATCCACTGCGCCCAAGCTGGGAAAAGTTAGCAGCCTTGTGAGCATGGATCTGAATGTGCCCGAGAACGCCAGCGGCGTGCTCTATGCCTTGGCGGGCTTCTCCGGCGGCATCACATGCTACGCAAAGGATGGCACTCTCTGCTATGAGTTCAACCTTTTCGAGGTCCAACGTACGAAGATCAGGGCCAAGAACAAGCTACCGACTGGTAAGGTGAAACTGGAGGTCGAATCGAAACTGGTCGCCAAGATCGGTGGCCCCATGGACGTTACCTTGAAGGTGAATGGCAGTGTCGCGGCGCAGGGCCGGGTGCCGGCAGCCATGTCGCTCCACTTCACCAGCAATGCCACCTTTGACATCGGCAGCGACCAGGATTCGCCCGTGTCGCTCGACTATTTTGACCAGGCCCCGTTCCCCTTCAATGGCACCATTGGCACGACGAGAATCGCTTATCCGAAGAAGTAAAAACCCGGCCGGTGGGTACGGAGAGAATGGGGCTGGCCAGCGATAACCGGCCGCCGCACTCCGTATCCCCTCTTAACTCATTTTCCCAAGGACACCATGAAAATGAAACCCATCCACGTTGCCCTCTTGTTGGGTCTCCTTTCGCCGGCTGCATCCCGTGCTGCTGACGACGGCTCGGTCCTCCCCTTTCCGCCCACGTCCTCTGCTAGTATTGCCGGGCGCACGCTTGCGGAATCCAAGCACCAGCGCCGCGTCGAACCGGATCGCCTGAAGAAGGACGCCCCAAACGTCCTCATCATCCTCCTTGACGATGTTGGCTTTGGCCAGAGCGATACGTTCGGGGGTGAAATCCACACGCCCACGCTCTCGCGACTCCGCGATGCAGGCATCAGCTTCAATTGCTTTCATACCACGGCCATCTGCTCACCCACTCGCGCAGCGCTGCTCACCGGACGGAACCACCAGCGCGTCGGCAACGGCACCATCGCCGAACGCGCGGTCGACTGGGACGGCTACACGGGCGTGATCCCGAAAACCTCGGCGACAATCCCGGAGGTACTGCACCATTATGGTTACAAGTCCGCCGCAATCGGCAAGTGGCACAATACGCCCGCCGACCAAACCACGGCGATGGGGCCCTTCGATCGCTGGCCCAACGGGCACGGCTTCGACTACTTTTACGGGTTTCTCGCCGGTGAAACCTCGCAGTGGGAGCCGAGACTATTCGAGAACCGCAATCCCGTCGAGCCGCCGCACAGTGAGAAGTATCATCTCAGCGAAGACCTCGCAGGGAAGGCGGTCAGTTGGTTGCGGTGCCACCAGGCGTTTTCGGCCGACAAGCCCTTCTTCCTCTATTGGGCTCCCGGTGCAGGCCACGGCCCGCACCACATTTTCAAGCAGTGGGCGGATAAGTACAAAGGCAAGTTCGACGACGGCTGGGACGCATACCGCGAGCGCGTGTTCAAACGGCAGAAAGAGCTGGGTTGGATTCCAGCCGACACGCAACTGACTCTCCGCGACAGAACCATGCCCGGTTGGGACAGCATCCCGGAATCAGAGCGCCCCTTCCAGCGCCGCCTGATGGAAGTCTTTGCCGGCTTTGTCGAGCACGTCGACACGCAGGCAGGAAAGGTCGTCGATGAACTCGATCGTCTCGGAATCCGCGACAACACGATCGTCATTTACATATTCGGCGACAACGGCGCCAGCGCCGAGGGTCAGAACGGCACGATCAGCGAACTGCTTGCTCAGAATGGCATCCCTAACACGATCCAGCAACAGCTCGTGGCCCTGAACAAGCTGGGCGGGTTGGACGCCTTGGGTGGTCCGAAAACCGACAACATGTATCACGCTGGCTGGGCGTGGGCCGGCAACACGCCCTTCCACCACACAAAACTGGTGGCGTCGCATTTTGGCGGCACGCGCAACCCGATGGTCATTTCGTGGCCCAAGGGCATCAAGCCGGACAAGACGCCGCGAGCGCAGTTTCACCATGTCAACGATATCGTGCCGACGCTTTACGAAGTCATCGGCATCAATCCGCCGAGAATAGTGGACGGGTTCAAACAGGATCCAATGGACGGTATAAGTCTTGCCTACACGTTTGCGGACGCTCATGTGCCGGTTAAAAAGAAGACGCAGTATTTCGACAACAATGGCAGCCGCGGCATTTACCAAGACGGTTGGTATGCGTGTACCTTCGGCCCGCTGATCCCTTGGCTACCCGGCGCTCCGGGCCTCGCGAAGTGGGATGCGAACAAGGACCCGTGGGAACTTTACCACCTCACCGGCGACTTTTCGCAGTTTGATGACTTGGCTGCCGCGCAGCCGCAGCGTCTTGCCGCACTCCAGAAAACCTTCGACCAGCAAGCACGGGACAACAAGGTCTATCCGCTGGGCGCCGGCATCTGGCTTCGCCTGCATCCCGAGGACCGCATCAAGTCGCCTTACCGCAGTTGGACCTTCGATGCTACCACCACACGCACGCCCGAGTTCAGCGCACCTGGTCTCGGACGTGAGAGCAACCTCGTAACCGTGGAAGCCGAGGTTGGCAAGAGCGCGTCAGGGGTGCTCTATGCGCTAGGCGGCGCGAGTGGCGGCCTTACCCTCTACATGGACAAGGGACAACTTGTATACGAGTACAACATGATGATTATCGAGCGGTACATTGCCAAGGGCCAAGCGAGGCTCACCCCCGGGAAGCATAAGATTGAAGTCGATACGACCATCGCTAAGCCCGGTGCCCCGGGGTTCGTCGTGCTAAGAGTGGATGGCGAGGAAGTTGTTCGCACCACGGTGAAGCAGACCGTACCCGCCGCCTTCACCGCAAGCGAGACATTCGATGTCGGAGTGGACCTCGGTTCGCCCGTTTCGCTCGACTATTTCGACCGCGCTCCGTTCAAGTTCGACGGAAAGATCGAGAAGGTAACCGTCAAATTGAAGTAATGGAATCGATTGGCCAAAGGCGGATCGGTAGTCTGTCGTCGGGAATGGCTCGGCATAAGCGACATTCATCGACGAAGCGTACGGTTCCGTACAACAATATAGTAACCGTTCACGCTCCAGAACCATTCTGAGCAGTGTTTCTTGGCGGCACAATCGCGCCTTGTTCGCGAAGTACCCGGCACAGGTCCGCTAGCGGAAGCTGGCTGGGCGTCTTCTTTGTCTTGACCGCCAGCGCCGCGGCGGCACCGGCGGCTTGGCCCATCGCCATGCATGAAGCCTGCACGCGGAGGCCCGAGTTCGCCAAGCGGTCACTCGAAACACATCGACCTGCGACGAGCAGGTTCCGGCTGTTCTTGGGAATCAGCGACGAAAGCGGGATCGTCACCACCGTGCCTTCCCGAAGGTGCTGCGGCTTGACGCCGGCTTCCGTGTGCAGATCAATGGGATAGTACATGCAGGCCACGGCGTCCTCGAAGACGCGTCCGGTTGCGTAATCTTTCTCGCTGATAATGCTCTCGCCGACGACGCGGTAAGTCTCGCGGCTGGCGGTCTCCGGCTGAAGATAGAGCAGTTTCACGTCCTTGCCTTCGGGCTGCTCCTTGATCTGCCGGAACGCCTGCAAGAAAGCCTTTCGGCCTTGCACGTTGGCCTCGGTGTGCAACTCGGAAGTCGAAACGTCCGCGCCCGGAACATAACGCTGATGTTTGTAGCCCGAACCGTGCTTCCATCCACTGGGCTTGGAAAGCGTGAAGACGATCGACCCGGGTTGGCGCTTCTCTTCGCACAGACGAGCGAACCCGGCGAGTCCGACCACGGATGCGTTGCCCGTGCAGTCGATCAGTTGTTGGCAGCGAATCCTGGCTCGCACGCCTTTGCCGGCGATCTGAATGGTCCAGCCGTCCTCGCGCGGTTCGATGGCCAGCGGCGATTCGTAGTACCGCAACTGCACGCCGGCTTGCAGGCACGCCTCCTCGGCCAGCGCGGCGTAGAGGCCGCCGTTGATGGCTACCTGGAAGCGAGGATGTTGCTGCATGGCCTTGCCCGTCGATTTCGAGAAGTCCGGCAGCGAATCGCCCTGCAACTCGACCGCCTTGCGGACCAACTCCCAGCCGATGCCCGCCACCACCTGTTTCCCCCAGGCGAAGAACAGACCGGGAAATTCCACGCCCCCGGTCGTCATGGTGCCTCCCAACTGGCTGCCTGCCTCGACCAGTACCGTACGGGTGCCCATCCGGCCAGCCTGGATGGCCGCGATCGCTCCGGCCGTGCCGCCGCCGACCACCAGCACGTCGGTCTCGATCTCCTTCTCCCGCACCATCTGCGGCTTGCGCTGCACTACCGACTCGTCGGCAGAGATCGCATCGGCACCCAGGGCCGTGGTTGCCATAGCTCCCAGAAATCCCCGGCGGGAAACGGATGCCGTGTGCGTGCTCATCTTATTGCTCCTGAAGATACGGGATAACCGTTCGTGTAGCGGTTCACGGCGTTCTTAGTATTGTCGCACCTACCGGAACGCAAAGGTGGT
>JBAWVO010000134.1:0-16750 GCA_037147235.1 Planctomycetota bacterium
TCTATGCGCCCCATGAAAACTAGGCAAGTCCAGTTTTCCAGAATGGACGCGCACATTGCCCAGGCCGGGCGGTTGCTTGGTGGTAATTGTGTGCATCTCAATCGGATTCGGAGTCGCGGCGGCCATCTGGTAGGCCGTTCCCCACCGCCCCCGGTAGCTGAAGCCTGTTTTCGGCCGCCAGGACTTTTTGGTTTGCACAGAGTTGCTTCGCGACCTGGAGGCTTTGCAATACGCCGTGGTGGAAAGCCAGGGGAAGCGGTTCCCATTGCGGAGCGACCTTGCGGGCACGACCGCCGCCGTCTTCCGCGCGGTCGGCGTAGCAATTCCACCGAGCGTTCAAAAAAACTGAGGAGTAGGCGACCCTTACAATCCGATTTCAAACGGCGCATGGTGCCAAGCCCCAGTTGCGTCACCGCAACCACTTATTGACCTTTGCTTAGCTATTGAACCCCCATTTTCCCCGTGCAAGCCATCTCCCCCTGCTCATACATACGTGATTCAGAATGTAAAGGTTCAATAGCTAGCAAAAGGTCAATAAAGGGCAAATACTTACGAAAACATGCTGTAGAAGACGAGTTTGGGTGGGGCTCGTTTCACTCTTCCTACCCTACTTCTGCACCTAAAACCGGAAGAGCCCAACTATCCGCAAACCCGGCGGAGAGCCCGAGAAAACTTGCCATTACGACCCTTCTCCAATCACACGTGCCGCCAGTGCCATGGCGGCGGTCTCGACGCGGAGAATTCGCGAGCCTAAGTCCACTGGCTGCCATCCTTGGGCGATGGCCAGCGCAACTTCCTGATCCGTGAACCCGCCCTCCGGCCCGATGGCAAGCGCGGTGATCCCATTTGGGGTAGGAAGTGGAACCGGAAGCATGGTTTTCTGGGTGCAAAGAGTCTCACAACTCGGTTTGTCCGTCGGATGTGCTATCAACCGGCACGCCACCGCCTCGTTTTCCGCAAGAAAATCCCGCCATGCCTTCGGCTCGGCAATCTCCATCAACTGATTCCGCCCACATTGCTTGGAAGCCTCGATGACCCCGCGGCGCAACCGATCCAAGACATTCTCCACGGGCTGGGCCACGCCGCGCTCGGTTTCCAGCGGCACAAGTCGCGCAACGCCCAATTCGACCACCTTCTCGACGAGCCATTTCTGCCGATCCCCCTTGGGCAGTGCCACGCCCAGGGTTACGGCAATCGGTGCCTCGCGGTTGATTTCCTGGCGGCCGGCAATTGCCAGTTCGACTTCGCTGCGACAGGTCCGTTGGACGATGGCATCGAACTGCCAGCCCGAGCCATCAAAGAGTGTAACGCGAGTTCCCACCTTGGCCCGCATCACATGCAGCAGATGATGGGCCTCGGCACCGGCGAGGGTGGCGCGGTCGGAAGTGACGGGCGATTCAACAAAGTAGCGATCGGACATGGGCTGTGTAGGGGGAAAGAGCTTGACCTACGGTAAGCATAGCATGGCAGGAGATATCCGACAACTAAGAATCTATCTCAGAACTCAAAGAGAACCACGAAAGACACAAAACAGACGAAAAAAGGCAGTTGTATTTCGTTCTCTTTCGTGTCATTCGTGTGTTTCGTGGTTCTTCAAGAGTGTTTTGAGATAGTTTCTAAGCAGGGCTGCTTGACGACCCGCGCTGTTCTCTGCTATGCTCCGCATTGGGGGACGGGCTGTTCCGTTCCGATTTTACCCGAGAAGCTGTTTCAAAACCGCTACGCAGGCGAAACGCCCACGCTACCAAACGCAGGCGAGACGCCTACGCTACCACTGAAACACCTACGCTACGAGAGCTTACCATGGCTACACGTCGTTCGTTGAGTTTGCCGATCGTCCTGGCAATCGTGATGATTCTGATCCTGGTCGTACTCACGATCGGTTGGGTGCTGTTGAATGTTGTCGGGGCGTGGAAAGACAACCAGATGGCGGGGGTCTACTGGGCTCTGCTGTCGATCGGCACAACCTTCATCGGTCTGCTGTTGGCCGGGACGATCATCTACCTGGTACTCACGATCAAAGCGATCAATCTCAACCGGCGGCAATCGAACTTCATCGATAGCGTGACCCATGAGCTGAAGTCGCCGATCGCATCCATGAAACTCTATCTACAGACCCTCAATCGTCGTCAAGTAAGCGAGGAAGAGCGCGGCCACTTCTATCTCTGCATGGTCGAGGATCTCGATCGGCTCGAACGACTGATCAACCAGTTGCTCGATGCCGGCCGGCTAGAGCAGGGGCGGATCGACGCCGATCGCGAGAACGTCTTCCTCGACGTACTGCTGCGTGATTGCGCCAGAACCGTCGGTATGCACTATCGCATTGCGCCGGAGATTTTTCAGTTCGAGCTTCAGCCGTGCGCGATTCGGGCGTGGCGAGTCGATCTGGACATCCTCTTCCGCAATCTGATCGATAATGCCGTGAAGTACTCCGGCAGCGAGCCGCGCGTGGGCATCCATCTGCGGCGGACTGCCGATGGTAAGGCGATTATCCGTGTCAGCGACAACGGCCGCGGCATTCCCAGCCGCTTTCGCCGCAAGATCTTCTGCCGCTTTGAGCGCCTGGGACTGGAACTGGAACGTGAACGGCCCGGGACCGGGCTGGGGCTTTACATCGTCCGCAATATCGCCCGGCGACTGAAGGCCCGCATCCGCGTCCGCGACAACGAGCCGGGACCCGGCTCGGTATTTGAAGTGCAAATACCCGGGGCGATCGAGCGAAAGGAACCAGAGCCGGTGGCGGAATAGACCGTACAACAAAGCCCCCGGCAAGCCCCAGAAAACAGAAACGGCTCCTGCCGAATTATCGACAGAAGCCGTTGAACCGCAAGGCTTTACCTAAGCGGAGGGCAAGGGATTCGAACCCTCAACTCCTTACGGAGCATCTGATTTCGAGTCAGACCGCTAACCATTCGCTTACCCTCCAAGCAGATCCTCTAATCTATAAGACGTTCTCGCTTGTGACAAGATGCACCCCCCGGAAGAACTGCAAAATTCAATGCGAAGGGTCTGATCTACGTTATCGGGCAAGGATCTCCGGTGAATCACATTTATTCTTGCCGAAAAATGGCCGGCCCCCGGGCATTGCTTTTGCGGTTCCCTTGGTCCCTCCCCCTTTTTAGCCTACCAAAACGGCTGCACTGCTAGGCTCGACCCAGCAAAACCGGATTCTTTTGCAACATCCCCTCCTGCAATCCGTAAAAAAAGTAGCACCGTCGGCACAGCCCCACCCTTTCCGCTATTGCGTCCTAAGCCGATGATGCCGAACAGTTCCGTTCTGGCTCTCATGCATAATCTACCGGTTCTTGCGATTGATTTCCCTATGGCGCGCAAAATACTTTGTTTTCGTGCCGACTAGGGATGATGCCGATAGTTGCCTTAGAAGCTGCTTCAAGGTGTTGGTTTTTGGTGGGGCTTCGCGATCGATGTTCAAACATCGGAACCCTCGACACCCTACGGCTCTTGATGCAACTTCTTATTCTTATGTTGGATGACAACTGCCAAGGATGGGCACCCTACGAAGGACAAATACGATGAACCAAGACACTTTTCGCGTTGTTACGCGGGGCGCCGACGGTGAAATTCGCACTCGTGATTACGATACCGCCGACGCGCTCCTCAAGCGTCATTCCCAAGTCGGCGTCGATGATTGTAGCACCGACCTTAACCTCCGCGGCCTCCCCGTGTTCCGCGGGCTGATTGGCCCCATGCCCGAAGGCAAGAACATTATCCGCTACGAATCGCCCGAGGTTTTTGAGACCCTGACCAAGGAATGGAGCTCACACCGGCCCGCACGGCGGCGCTCGCGGAGCAAGACGATCGGCTAGCCAAAATAGTGCCGCACCGTGCGGCGGAACTGAGGGAGATTCTTCACCTGCCGAACTGCGTCTCGAAACGATGCTGCGTCGGGCAGAGTATGCGCAAAGTAGCCGCTCATACGCGGTAAACGCCTCAGTGCGAGCGGCTGCCCGTAAAGGCGAAACTCACCTTCGATCAATTGCAGCATCAGCCGCCCGCGCTCCGCTGGGGTTGGCGGAGCGATGCGCCCGCCGCCGCTGAGCAGTGCCCTGGCCTGGCGGAAGATCCACGGGTTGCCTAGGCAACCGCGGCCGATGGCGACGGCGTCAATGCCTGTTTCCGCGAGCATCCGCACGGCATCGTCCGCCTCGCGAATGCCGCCGCCGCCGATGACCGGCAAGCAGGTCGCCTGCTTCACGCGAGTCAGCACGCTCCAGTCCGGTCCGCCGACGTAGGCCTGCTCGACACTCCGCGCATGCACGCTTACGGCTGCGGCACCGCTCTCTTCGGCCCGTTGGGTCACTTCCACGGCCGTCTCCCGATCGGCATCCGGGCCGCTGCGGATTTTGATGGTCACAGGGATTGCAACGGCGCGGACGACCGCATCGACAATTTTCCCGATCTGCTCGGGAGAGGCCATCAATGCCCCCCCTTCACCACGGGCAAGCAGTCGCCGGATCGGGCACTCGAAATTCAAGTCGACAAGATTGAATCCCAATTCGGCGACAACGAGTGCTGCCGCAGCCATGACCTCCGGGTCGGCACCGCTGATCTGCGCGGCTCGCGGCGATTCCGAGGGCTGCGTATAAAGCAAACGCATGGCGCGACGGTCGCGTCGAGCCACATCGGCCGCGTCAATTCGCTCGGTTACCACTAGGCCCGCTCCGGCCTGTTTCATAAGGAGTCGGAAGGGGAAGTTGGTATGCTCCTCCATGGGGGCTAGGGTTAGTCGGTTGGAGAGTGTGATCGTACCGATTTTCATGGCGTATACTCAATCTGAGGGATTATTGTCGTACGTCAGGCTTTCCAGCCTGACCGTGAATCGGACAATTCAGGCCGGAAAGCCTGACGTACTTGATATTCTGGCGTGTGGTTACCAAGATTCGTACCCCTCCAGCATACCCAAACTTGACGCAGCAAAAAGTTAGTAACTATACTAGAGATTGGAATTGCAGCTTTTCGCGTCATAGAAGTGAAGGTTTTCATGAATCACCCGTTTCGCTTTGGGCTGGGGATGGTCCTCCTCGCTTTGGCATGTCTCACGGTCGATCGTGCATCGGCCCAACCAGCTATTCGGCCAGCGGCAGCCAAACCTCCTGCCGTTGTCCCTGTGCCTGCGGCTCGACCGGCGGCCGCTGCTCCAGCCACCCCCGGAGCCGGTGGTGCCTGGATTACTCCCGGTTCGCCGTTCCGAAAGCTGGCCCCAGGCGTCATGCAGGACGTGATTCCGGATCGCAGTGCCGATGAAACGGTCGAACACCATGACGTAACCGAATTGCTCTATGTCAACGATGCTTTCGATTTTGCGAAAGACGTTCCGTTCCGCCATGAAGTTTGGATGTTGGAGATCAAGTACAAACCCGTTCGGATGATTTGGGCCGATATTCCAGGTTCCAACGCTCGCATGCAGCAGAAGCAAATCTGGTATATGGTCTATCAGGTGACGAACCCGGGCAAGGTCTTTCGCTCCGTGGAGCAAGACGACAAGCTTTACAAGTTGGTGACCGAGGATAAACCGGTGCGTTTTACTCCGGTTTTCACGCTGGAAGTCCACAATGCGTTACGGAAGGAATTGGAAGGTTCCACGCGAGCCTACGTCGAGCAGTATATCCCCATCGTTCTCCCTGCCATCCGTGCCCGCGAGGACAAGAACCGTGAGTTCCTTACCTCGGAGCAAATGGCAGCCAAGGAGATTCGTGTCGGCGAGACGGTCTGGGGCATTGCCACCTGGCAGGATGTCGTCTCGAACAACGTCTGGTTCTCCGTCTATGTCGAAGGTCTGACGAACGCTTATAAATTTTCGGACGACCCGGCCAAGTACGCTGCTTACAAGAACAAGACCGGCACCGCGCCGTTTCGTGAAATTCGCACGAAGGTTTTGAAGATCAACTTCTGGCGGCCAGGAGACGAATATAGGGTAAAGGAAACCCAGGTTCGCACTGGGGTGCCCGAACTGCCTGGCGGCCCGCCGTCGAAGGCACCCTACGAGTGGGTTTGGTGGAAAACCTTCCCACCCGCGGACAAGGCCATTCCACCCGGCAATTGAGTAGAACGGAATTTATTCCGTTTCCCTAGAAAAGTCAACGCAAATGCAACGGAATGAATTCCGTTCTACGAAGATTGTTTCTTTCCCCCTGTTGACTTAGGTTCTCTTTTTTACTATAAACAAGGGTTTCCGGTCTGTGGAGTGGGCTGCACAAGCTGGCAACCGGAAGTCATAAGATTAAGTATAGCAACGATTTAGGTGTTGATATGGCACATAAGAAAGGTCAAGGGTCCAGCCGCAACGGTCGGGATTCCAATGCCCAGCGTCGCGGTGTGAAGCGGTTTGGCGGCGAGCAGGTTCGTCCCGGAAATATCCTCGTGCGGCAGTTGGGCACGGTTTTCCATGCAGGACAAGGCGTCGGTCAGGGGAGCGACTATACGCTTTTCGCCCTGGTCGATGGTTTCGTGAAGTTCGATCGCGGTGGTCGCCGGATTCACGTCGTGCAATCCCTTAACTAGCAACGGTTACCTGCAAAAACATCAAGTACGTCAGGCTTTCCAGCCTGACCATCTCCGGTCCTCTGTCAGGCTGGAAAGCCTGACGTACCGATGAAAAGGTTCGCCCAAGCATGGCTGCGACTCTCCTGGATGGTAAAGCACTGGCCGAAAAGATCCGTGCCGAGATAGCGGCCGAGGTGAGCGACTTCACTCGCCGCACCGGCGTGAAGCCATGTCTGGCCGCGGTTCTGATAGGCGAAGATCCGGCTAGCCAAGTCTATGTCCGTAGCAAGCAGAGGGCATGTGAGCAGAATGGACTGACCAGCCGTTTGGACAGGCTTGATGCCAAGACCACGACCGAAGAACTTTTGGCCCTGATCGGTCGATTGAATAGCGACCCCGGCGTGCATGGTATTCTGGTGCAATTGCCGTTGCCCAAGGGAATTGACACAACCCGCATTCTGGACGCAGTTCTTCCCATCAAGGACGTTGACGCATTCCATCCAGAGAACGTCGGTCGCCTTGTTCAAGGCCGCCCGCTCTTCCTGCCGTGTACTCCGCACGCGATCCAACAGATACTTATACGGCATCAAATTCCCACGGCCGGAGCGGATGTTGTCGTGGTCGGCCGGAGCGAGATTGTTGGCAAGCCGATCGCCATGATGCTCATGCAGAAGGGGCCGGGCGGCGATGCCACGGTGACCGTCTGCCATAGTCGCAGTCACGATCTGCCGTCGATCACCCGCAGGGCGGATATTCTCATCGTGGCCATCGGCCGGGCGAACTTCGTCACCGCCGACATGGTGAAGCCGGGGGCCGCGGTAATCGACGTGGGAATCAATCGTACGGAAAAGGGGCTGGTGGGCGACGTCGATTTCGAGCCTGTCCGCCAAGTTGCCGGCTGCCTCACGCCCGTGCCGGGCGGTGTTGGCCCGCTGACCATCACCATGCTCTTGCAAAACACGCTCCTAGCCGCACGGTTGCAAACGGCGTGAGGATGCTAAATATCCTCTGCTAAGGATCGGCGCATCAATAAGTGTCGCAAGAAAAGTAGCAGGCACACTCCGTGTGCCGTCCGGCCTGGGCAAGACACGACAGTTATTGATGCGCCGATCCTAAATCACCGCACTCCCAACGCCAGTGCCTCGTCTACCAACGAGGCATCCAGGCCATCGAGTGTGCGGTCGGAATGGGAGGATGGTTGAGAAGAATTCTTCTCGCTGTAGGCCATGCTCCAGAAGAGTTGACGCCGCGCGCTGCTCGAATCGGAGGATGGACTCTGGCCAACCACGGGTTGCGATGCCGTTGCGGTAAACCGGGCGGAGAGCGAGATTCCGGCGGCAGCGGCGCGAAGTGATGCTCCCGTCGATCCGACCTTGGGCGCACCGGTTATTGGAACCGTCCCGCTGGTGTCGCACACGCAGAGCTGGCTGCATGTCGCCTGGAGCTGTGCCCAAGTGAGCTGCCCAGGCTGATTCGATCCCCAGGGGTTGTAGAGCGTGAACGTATCCGTCGAGGCATTGTAGGCCGTGATCGCATAGGCGTGATTTGCGTACAGCCCCAAATTCGTGGGTGCCGACCAGGAAAGGGTTCCGATCGTCACCGCCTTGTGGGCAGTCAAGGCACTAACCGCCACCTGTTTGGACGTGGTGGTCATGATGTAATCGATGGCGTTGTAGCCAAGAACCTGGGCATCGACCGTGGCCATCCAGCCGCCCTGGATGGAAGCAAAAGCATTCGTGCCGTCGCGGCCTTCCTTGCCGGTCTGGTTCCATTGGGCGTAAGCCTTCTCGATCAACGGGATCCAAAGCGCGTTGGCGGAATTGGTGCAACTGGCACCGTAGTTGGCATAAGCCAACATGCCCGAGGAGCTGGTCACCAACATGCTATCGACGGTAATGTAGTCGGCCGTTCCAACACCGCTGCTGAAACCGGCGCAGATGCCGCCATTCGGCCAGCCGGATATGCCGTAGGGACCGGTGTAGAAGCGGACGGTGTACGTGCCGTCCCCGTTGTTGATGATCATGTTCTGGATCGCGGCCGGATTGCTGTCCGCCAGCGTGCCCAAGGCGGAAATCAGGTAGCAGTCGCCCAACATACCCTGGTATTCGTCGAGGTGAGTCGGGGTGTGGGGAAACAGCGAACCAGCAGCGGTCTTATAGGTCAGCGAGGTATTGCAAAGCACCGGATGATCGGTGCCGAGGAACCACTTGCCGATGAGCTTGGTGAGCTGAGCGGACGAACTGCCCACGGCCAGATTGCCCAACGCCGCGCCCTGGTAAGTGGCGTTTGCCGGATTTCCATTAATGATGTCGTTGGCCAGTGCTTGCACATAGCCGGCAATGTTGAGGGTCGTGGCCTTGCTGAGAATCGTTTTCAGATCGGCGAGTTCTCCGGCCGTAACCGCGCCGTTGTTGGCAATGCTGGTGAGGATTTGGATCATGTCCTGCCGGCTGAGCGAGCCGTCGGCATCCAGGCTCTGCACGAGGTTTCCCACCAAGGTGGTATTCCAGCCCGTGGCGGCCTGCACGGTAACGGCGGCCGTACCCGCTATGCTGCCGCTCTTGGCCGTCACCGTGCAACTGCCAAGGCTGCTCGGGGCGGTGAAGACTCCGCCGGAACTGACCGATCCGCCGCTGCTGCTCCAAGTGAGTGCTGGCAGGGTGGCCATCAGCTTTTTGAACTGATCCAAGGCCTGCGCGGTAAATTGCTGGTTGGACGCCGCGGAAACCGTGGCGACATTCGGGGACACGGCAATACTGGTCAACGTCTGGTTCACCGTTATTTGAGTAACAAAGGAAACGGTTGAGCCCGTCGTACTCTTGGTCTGCAGCATGTAATAGCCGGCTTGCCCGAAGGTGACCGTGGTAACGCCGCCGCTCGTCGTGAAGACGGGAGCCGACGCGCCCGAGGGCAGGCTTACGGTTGACCAGGTCAAGGCCGGCGGATTCGTCATCGGTTTGCCGAACTGGTCGAGAAACGCGGGTACAACCGGTTGAAGGCTTGTCCCCGTAACATAGACCATGGTGGCCGCCGGATACTTAGTTGACGTCAACACCTGCGAGACGCCGACCCCAACATTCGTGCTAATGGAAACACCGCCGGCCGTTGCTCGGGCGGTCAGCACGTAGTTGCCGGCCGCGGAGAACTTGACTCCTTCCACATTGGAGTTCGGCGTCAATGTTGGTGCTGCTGCTCCGCTAGGCAACGAAGCCGTTGACCAAGTGAAGGTCGTCGCCAGGGAGAACGCAGCGCCAAACTGGTCCAGTACTTGGGTAACAAACGACTGGGCCGTGCCCGCCAAGGCCGAAGTCGTGCCCGGGCTGACGACCTGGCCGCCGGCGGTGCGAACGCTGATGCTCGTCAACGTGGGGTTGACGACAACCGTCTTCACGCTGCTGACCGAGAGACCACCGGCATCGACGATCTTGACCGTGAACGAGTACGTGCCGGCCTTGGAGAATGTGGCCGTGGACAACTTCGACGCATTGACGCCATTGCTGCTGAAGTTCACCGTGCCGCCGGTTGGTGCCGAGGTGACGGACCAAGTGTATTTCAGGTTCGCTGCGCCGCCGTCATCGCTGCCCAGGACCGAGAGCAAGGCTGTCTTGCCGGTGACGGCCGCATTGCTGTTGATGATAACCGATTGGGCGATGGTCGGCGTGGCGTTGACGGTAGCCTTGACGCCGCCGACCAGTGCGGCCCGCGCGGTCGGCGATGAGAGGCCGCTTCCGCTGAGCATCGTTCGCGGTTCCAGTGCTTCGCTGCGAAGGAGGCGATTTCGAGTTACCGACGGTTTGGGGGAGGAAGAACGACGAGTGCGCGCAGTACGGCCGAACATGGCATTTCTCCAAAAGGATGCTTAAGATCTCAGACACGAGAACGAAGAGGGATGTCTGCCCGCGGGAATTGCTTCGCCGAGCATACGTCATCGCGTCGTCGCGTTCGGGAAAAGGCTTGTGCTGAGCAATCGAGGGTTGATCGTTTGCACTCAGGCAAGTGTGAACGCTTCGGCATCTAAACCTTACGTTACGAATTTATGCGAGTCAAACCGATTCACCAAACCACACGGCCTATTCCGACTCAGCACCGCCTTGTCACGGGTCAGCACCGAACGGCTCGACCAAGGCCATTCGGTCATGCCGTGCCGCGCGGAAGGAGACGGCCGTGTAGATGGCGATTGCCGTCCAGATGCACCCGAAGCTCACGATCTGGGCCATCGAGAACGGTTCGCGGAAAGCAACGACCGCCAGCAGGAACTGGAGGCTCGGCGAGAGGTATTGGAGGATGCCCATCGTCGAGAGCCGCAACTGCCGGGCGGCGGCCCCGAAGAACAGCAACGGTATCGTGGTTACAGGGCCGCTGAGAGCCAAGAGGCCCAGAGTTCCAAGGCTGCTCCCCGCCCCCGGCCTCGTCGCCCCCAAGTAGCCGATGTACGCCAGGGCGACGGGTGCCATGGCGAGCGTCTCCACGGTCAGACTTACCAGTCCGTCCACGGGCAGGATCTTTCGCATCAGGCCGTACAAGCCGAACGTCAGGGCCAGAGTCAGGGCGATCCAGGGCACCTCGCCCAAAAAACATACCAGCACCACAACGCCGACCAAGGCCAGCATGATGCTCAAAGTCTGGTAGGGCCGCAGCCGCTCTCGGAGGAACACCACGCCGAGGAGTACGTTGATCAACGGGTTGAGGAAGTAGCCCAGGCTGGCCTGGAGTACCTGGCCGCTGACAACCGCATGGATGAACAGCAGCCAGTTGACGGCGATTAACAGCGTGCTTAACCCCAGCATGGCCAGGAGCTTGCCGCTCCGCAGTTCCCGCCCCAGTTCCGTCCACCGCCCCAGGACGGCAACCAGAACGGCCAGCACTACAAAAGACCACAGTGCCCGATGAGCCAGAACTTCCACCGGGGCCACGCCGGCCACCGCCTTGAAATACAAGGGAAAGAGGCCCCAGGAACCGTAGGCCGCGATCGCGTAGATAATGCCGCGTTTTGAGGACGTTGAACTCACGGTTTCCTTCCATCATTGGAACCAACCTATTGTTATGGAAGTCTTTTGATCTGTCTAGGGCCGATGTAGCCACCTTTTGCGGACTGATTGGCGGGAGCGATTGCGGCAATCCACCCCAACTTTTTGCATCGCTCCGGCTCAAATCATCCGGTCGGAGGGTGAATACCCATTGCGAAAGGAGAGGCCGGAGTGCATAATCGAGACTTTCCTGAAAAGAATTTTGACAGAAAAATTGGAAGACAGAAAAATAATAAGGATGACGGGATGAAGGAATAGGTCCATTACAGTCTGCCTGATTTCTTTCTCCTCTATGAAATTTATTTATTTTTCTGTCCCTTTAATTTTTCTGTCAAGAATTCTTCCCATTGCATTCCCGGAGCCATCATGAACTGTGCCCTTGCCATTCTTCTGACCGTCTCGACCCTGACGGCGGCCGAAGCGAAGACGGAATTTGCCTTCCGCGAGATCAGCCCGACGGGCATGCAGCTTTCCGACGGCGGCAAGCCGGTCTTCGTCTACAATTTTGGGAGAGTGCTGGCCCCAGGCTTTCCGGAGTCGATGAAGCGGTCGTGCTATCTGCATCCCGTGTATGCCCCGAACGGCGCGCTGTTGAGCGACGACTTTAACGTCGATCATCCGCACCATCGCGGTATTTCGTGGATGTGGCCGGAAGTGACGGTTGACGGCCGCCAGGGCGACCTCTGGATGGTCAAACGATTTCAGCAGCGGTTTGTGGGCTGGAAGGCGCGGGAGACCCAAGGAGAGACGGCGAAACTGGCGGTCGAGAACGGCTGGTTCGAGGGCGATCGCAAGTTCGTGAAGGAAGAAGTCGAGATGGTTGTCCACGGCGTGAAACAAGTGGCAGGCGGGAATGCGCAGCGCGTGATTGATTTCACGTTGATCTTTGAGGCATTAGACGCGCCGGTGCGGATTATGGGCACCACGGAGGGGAAGAAGGGGTTTGGCGGGTTCTGTTTCCGCTTTGCCCCGCGCGACGGCGGCACGGCCAAGACGATCATCCGCAGCGAGAAGGGGCTTTCGCCCAAGGACGCCGTGCTGGGCAAGCATCGCTGGGCCGAGGTTGCCGGCGTCTTTCAAGGAAAGCCCGCCTGGGGACGAATCGACGATCAAGAAGGCAATCCCGGTTATCCCAATAATGGCTGGCTGTTGCGGCATGGTTTCGGGTTCTTGAACGTCTCCTATCCCGGCCTTGTGCCGCTCACGCTCGAACCCGGCAAGCCGCTGCTGCTGAAATACCGCGTAACGCTCGGAGCGGGAGAGGGCGTGCCGTAGGGTGGGGCTTGCTGAGGCTCGCTGCGCTCGTCTCACCCTACTCCAGTCGCCTCCGGAAATCACGCAAGGCCGTTTAGGATCGACGCATCAATAAGTGTCGCAAGAAAAGTAGCAGGCACACTCCGTGTGCCGTCTGCCCTCGCTCGGCGAATGCGCAAAACACGACAGTTATTGGTGCGCCGGTCCTTAGAAACGGAAGGGCCTTAATTTGCCTGCATCGGCCAAGCATGGGCTGCGGCCTTCACGGACTGGTAGTTCTCGTCGAGTGCCGGTTGCATGAGCACGATCGCAGCCAGCCGCCGGGCCATGTTTATGACTTCGCGGGCCTCGTCGGGCTTCAAGGCTCGCCCAAGAATTTCATCTTCGCGATAGCTTAGCCATTTCTTGATGACCTGGTATCCGCCGATGTAATACTCCCACACCTTGAGCGGAATGTTGCGCCAGTAAGCCGCGCCGTTGAGGTAAACGTCAAAGGTCTTCTCGCCCAAGAGCTGCCGCACATCCTCGGCCGACATGCCGCGTTCCGCCGCTTCCGCGTCGATGGCCTTGGCTTCGGCTTCATCGTAGTTCCGTTCGGCGAGTTTGCCCTTGCCCGGCATCGTGACGCCCTCTTTGCCCTTGCGTCCCCAACCGGCGGTTACGGTCAAGTCGCCGCTGGCCGTATCGATCTGTCCGCCGCCAGTTTTGGTTATCGAGCCGATGGTCTTGAGAATGGCAGCGATCTTCCCACACGTCACGCCGGACACTTCGGCTTCGGTGTCCAACAGGGCCGCTATTTGCTCGCCCAACGTCGCCGATGCCTCCAGGGCCTTGCGGTTCGCCGGGAGAGGAAGGCGAGGCCAGTCCCACCGAATGCCGTCGGCGTTTTCGGTCAGATAGGCCGGGCTGTACCCGATTGCCAGGGCGTGCATCCATATTAACCTGGCCACTTTGGGATCGTCCGGGTTTTTGAGCTTGAGCTTCTCCAGGAATTGTCGAGCAGCACGCGAAAGATTTGCCACAGGCTCGTCGGCCTCGGGCTTATCGCCCAGCGCGGCGAAAAGCGTTGTCTCGGCCTGTTTATTGAGTCTGGGGCCATTCTTAAGCAGCAGTGGAAAATGTCGTGCATGACCAGAAATCGCATCATAGTCGCACACCAGAGACGAGAAGTAGAATGGCGGACCCTCGGGCGACTTGTCGGCCGTGTCGCGCGTGATGAAAAACGAATTGCCCGGAAAACGCTGCTTCAACAAATGAGGACTCGGCTCACTAAAAAGCGGCCGAATGTTGGCAAGGTATCCCCAACGCACGTCGAATACCTTGAACGGATACTGCACAACGTGCGTCAAACTGAATGAATGCTCCTTTAAGAGTTTCTTGCGGGCTTCAGGGCCGACAATCCGATTTCCCGTCATCATCAGCGAGGCATGATAACGAGCGACCTCTGAATCCTGAACGGTTGGATCAAAGTAAGCAACCATTCTTTCTTCCAGTAAGTCTCGGTCGATGGAGATTAGCGAGTTACCTCGTCTTTCCACGGGACCGTTGAACGGAGCCACCGCACAGAGGTCGGTGAGCTTGGGCCATTCCGTGTAGTGTGCAGCCACCTCTTCGGGATATAGAGAATGACGATTCTCTGATCGCACGTCGGCCAACTTGTACGCCGCATTGAAGTTTTTGGCGTTAAGGCTGTCCAATAACTGTTTTCGTCGCTCAGCGGCCTTTGCTGCGTCAAGATCATCTCGGAACCGAACCACTGCGGGACCTTTGCGTTTTTTCCCGGTCTTTACCCAGAGAGAAGTGGCCACTCCCTGTTGGATGCCCGTCGAGAAACCGCTGATGGCAAAGATGGTTTCGCTGGTCCGCCCATCCGGTGCGTATTCCGAGATTTTGCGATTGCCGTGCAAACCTTCGATCCAGAACTTGTCAAACGACTCCAGAAGGTGTTGCCGCAGCAGTACGAACGAAGGCTCGGAAATCCATGAATGGTTGGAGATGAACGAGACCACACCCATGCCGCTCATCTCGGCAATGCGGCGCTCGGCCAGGCGAAAGAAACGGACATACAGGTCGTCAAGGTTGAACTTCTTGATACCCCATCCGCCCATGGATGGCGGGTCGTTCAACTTGTACCGTTTAGTCCGCGTAACGCTTGTCTTGCCTTGCTTGTTAGTCTTCTTTTTCTCTTGGTAGTAGACACCTTTATAGACCTCAACCAATCCCTCTTCCTCTTCAGGGCTGACGCCGGCGAAGGCGTTATAGGGCGGATTGCCGAGGACCACCAGAATTCGCTTGTCGCGTTTCACATGCTCGGCCGCGTCGCGTTCCTCCTGAAGCTCGGCCCATTGTACGATCTGTTTCTTGCCATCTTTGGGCGGTTCCCAACCGGTCAAGGCATTGGTCAAATAGACGCCGACTCGCTCGCCCTTATTCTGCGATAGCGGCGCACCTGCCGCTTGCAACATCAGTCCCAATTGCAGATGCGATACCACGAAGGGCGCGGGCATGATTTCAAAGCCGAAGATGCGGTTCATTGCCGCTTCCTTCAAGTCGGACGCTACCAAGGCATCGCCACCCTTGTCGCGAAGAGTAGCCGCGATGCTACGCAAGACTTCCACTAGGTACGCACCCGTGCCGCAACAGGGGTCTAGCACGACGACGTTGGGGTCGGCCAGCCCGTCGGGCAGGTCAAGTTCTTCGCGCAAGACGGTATCGACGCGAGCCACTTGATATTTGACGATTTCGGGCGGGGTGTACCAGACTCCCAATGCCTTGCGCAGTTCGGGATCGTAGGCTTCCAAGAACGGTTCATAGAAGTATTGGACCGCGTGTTCATCCTCGAAGTTCTTGAAAAACTCGCCGCGATCCACGCGGTTCAGCACGCCGGCCGACCAATCGAGAGTTTCTACCAGCCCAAGCGGCCCCAGGCGGCTCGGCTTGGCCACTTCTTCGTACAAGGTGCATACGAAAGGAACATGCAGGGACCATTCCGCTTTCTGCCAGTCGAAGCGGGCCTTCGGGCTAAGGTTGTCTTTGTGCCAGCGGACCCACGCGGAGAACACCCCGTAGAAGAGGGTTTGCACCAGCGTGGAGCGAAAGAAGTGCTCGCCCTTTTCGTCGGTGAACTTCATCCCCAGGGCATCTTCCAGGGCGGTGCGAACGGTTTGCAGGGCCGGAAGTTCCTTTTGTTGTTCAACACGAAAGAGCGCGTCGCGGGCGTAGGACGCCAGAAACCAAGCCACGTCCTTGGGCTTGGTTAGCGGGGCGGAATGCAGGCAGGCCCGCTTGATGAATTCGATGAATTGCGGCCCCTTCTGCTGGGCCGTGGCGCGGGGATGCGCGGCCCTGCGTTGCCAGAAATCCTTTTCATCGTCGGCCAAGGCAAACGATTCTCGCTCGACGGGCTGCCCATTGGCACCGCGTTCCACGATCAGGAATTCGCGCAGGTTGGTCACGATGACGATGCCGTAAGTTTTCAGGTATTCCTTGACCTGCTGACTCTCGGCGATTGTCTTCACTTCAGGCTTGGTCCCCTTGGCTTCGATCGCTCCACGGGCGGGCAATTGACCGGCCTTGGGCGCACCGTCGGCTTGCCGTTGGAATTGGTCGGGCGTGAACAGCCCTCCGTCGGGCATTCCGGCCCCAAGGTTGCGGAGATTCATCACGCAGCGAACCTTGGGCTTGAGGGCCTTTCCCGCCGCATTGAAAAGGGTCGAGAGGGCCGGATAGTAGGACGTTTCGGCCACGCCCCCGCCCATGCCATGAATCGCCTTCAACTCGGCGAGGTAGTCTTCCAGAATCCGGGTGGATAAATTGCCGGAAGATGGCGCGTCCGTGGTCTCAGTCATTTTGTAATTCGCCGTCGGTTTCCGTCTTTGTCGATTCGGATGGGCAAATGGGGCAGAACGGTTTAGAAACTATCTCAAAACACTCTTGAAGAACCACGAAACACACAAATGACACGA
>JBAWVO010000135.1:0-16687 GCA_037147235.1 Planctomycetota bacterium
GCTTTAATACCAATAGATTACAAGCCGTCAGCAAAGTGCGTTCCGGGAATCGCTGCTCTCGTTCACGGAAAACGCCCAGTATGTTCGATTCCAGCAAACACTCAAATACCGATTTTTGCACACGCTCGGAGTGTGCCTGCTACCTTGCGCTGGCGGGCTGGCAAGGGAACCTTCGCCAAGGAAGGAATTGCCGCAACAACACCGCCAACACGATGAGTAGGCCAACCGCGCTCGGTGATAGCCACAGCCACCATGCCAACCCGACGCCGATGCCGAAGAGATAAGGCCAACGGGCGAACCAGTTCCACAACAGACCTCGACGGATCAACAGCGCGGCCAGTCCCATGGCGATCAGGAACCCCGCAATGCCCGCGAGCCGTGGGAACCATGACTGGGCTTCGGTGGGTCGATAGTCCAGCGTGATCGCATCGGCCTCGCCCTGGGGGGAGTGAAAAACCGTCGCTTGGCCATCTTCGACAAACCGCTGCCATTGTGCGGCAAGGTCGCTGGCTTTCGCATTTCCGGCAGAAGCCGGCGGTGCCTGATTTTGGCTGCCGTCGACATTGTCGGCAAGATTCGGTTGCAACGTGTGGGGCGAGGCGATGGTCCATGCGATGCGCTCGACCGGCAGATCCCCCAGCTTCGGCGCATGGAACGTGTACCGTCGTATCCACCAGGCAGGAACTTGCTTAATTGCTGATTTTGCGAAGAAGAGCAGTTCCACGCGTGAGGCAGATGCCTGGGAAGCCAGCGGCACGGCCCATGTTCCCGCCTTGCCTCGCACGGCATCGATCGGCAAACCATTGACCGTCAACTGCAAGAGATCAAAACCATCGGGGAGTTCCAACGGACAATCGATCGCGCCGGCCGTTTCCACATCAAGGAAGGCCGCGCCCAGGCAGCGGCCGTTGGCCTGCCAGGCAAAGCGCACATCGGCCCGGACGACCCGCGTCGTGGCGGTCGTATTTTGTGGAGGCAACAGCACGGCTTGCCAGGGCGCGTCGAAGGCTTCATACTTCACCGTATCGTCGGTGGCCGTCTCCTTCAAATCGCAGCGTCGCAAATTCTGCAAGGCCCAGGTGACGAGCCGATGATCGGCTGTATTCGGTAAAACAACATATTTTTTGACGCTCTGGACTCGCTTCAGCGTGAAGTTGAGGAGGGCAAATTGTGGGGCGGCAACCGGCGGCCCCGTAAGCGTGAATGTGTAGTCGCTGGAAATCGCCGCCGAAGGCGAAAGCACGAGGCTGATCTGTTCATCGGAAATTGCGGCAATCGTAGCGGTCAGGGCCGAGCTGCTCTTTGCGCATTCCTTCCACGATGCGGGGATCTCCAGCCGGATGGCGTCGAGCAGCCCTTCAGAGACATGCAAGCGGTATTCGCATTGGGTGCGCCACTGGTTTTCCTTGCACGTAACCCGCGTCACTTGCTCGGCGCGAAAGCGGAGACGATTCGATTTGATCGTTACCAGCACGGGCGATGTGGCGGTCATGTCGGCGTAAAATGACCGCACCAGCCGCCCCCGATCACCTTGGCCGGCATCGTCGGCTGTTGTCTTGGCATCCGCGAGTCTGGCATTCGCGAGTCGGGTAGCCCCGGAGACCTCGACCAGCACATCCGGCCGACGGTACAGGCTGACGAGCGAGTTCTGAATTCGCACATCCTCCAACCGAATTTGTGGCAACGCCAACTTGCCTTCCCTTGGTAACGGCATCTGGCCTTTAAGTTTGAGTTCGTGATGTCCGGAGACGGGGTTTGCAAGAAAGACAGCAACTTGGCCATCCTGGTCCTGCGACCAGCGGGCGACATGGTTTGTGCCCTCGGCCAAAACCGTGATTGAGTCGACATGAAGCGTTGGTGGCACTTCCAGGCGATATTGAAACACGCTGCCGGTTACCGTGGTCAGTTGTGCGTCGAGTTGCACCTCCGCGGTTTGGGCATTGAAGCTCCAGGTTACATTCTGATCGCCGGAAGTCTCTGCCCGCCGAGCACGTGTGATCAGATTCCACTCCGCTGCGTTGCCATTGAGGCGAAAGGCCATCTCGGGGGGCGTGTCGCTGGCACCCCAATTGTTAATGAACTCAAGTACGGCCCCGGTTTCCTGCAACCGCGTGGCCGGCATTTGATAATCCAGAGCGGGATCGATCGAAACAGCCAGTACACGTTGCACCAGCCTGGCGTCGACAACGTCGATCTGCGGCACGCGGAAGGTGCCCTGGCTCGATGTGCCGCGGCAAAGGAAATGCAAATCGAAGGTTGCCGCCGAACCGACTGACTTGGGCCATTGGATTTCATAAGTCCGGGACGAATCGCTGCCGCCGCGAATGTTCACGGAGGGCGCGGCAAGATCTGTTGAGGGAAGCAGTTCCAATGCGGAATCGGCACGGACAAGCAAGCGGTGAAGTTGCCCGGTTGCGGCTTTCGCCTTCATGCGCACGTCCAGCAGAACACTGCCGGGTTCGATCTTCAGCCAGAGTAATTGCTCGACTTCGACGGCTGTCTCTGCGCCGGTCGGTGCGGAATCTTGCCAGCCGGCGACAAGGCGGCCGCTAGGCCCCAGTTCGGCAGTCCAGCGAGACTGGACTTCGTCCCATCGAACTGCGCCCAAAGCTGCGGGGAACTCAACCTGTGGGCCGCCGATCGGTACGGTAAATTCAAATCGTGAGGCGGGAACGCGGGGAATCGCCAGATCGAAGCACGAGGGACGGCTGCCGGGTTGCACGGTCGGCTGGAGCGTCAGTTCCAGGCGATACGCGCCAGGCTCGGCAATCTCCAACAGCAATGCGCTGCCGTCCGATTCCCATTCGGGCTGCACGGGACGATCGTCAAGTTGGGTTTGGCCCGGCTCCAGACTGACCTCTTCGCGACGCAAGGGAATCCGCACGCGAGCTGCCGCGTTAAATACGCGAATATCGAACTCTGCCGTCAGGCGGTTGACAATGTATCCGGCTTGCGCCGCATCGTCGGCCAATGCCGCGCGGTAGACGGCCGATACGATCATCCAGCCTTGTGGCTTTTCGACTTGCGCGGAGGTGCGGCGGTAAATCTCGGCGAAGAAAGGTTCGGGCAAAAAATACTTGCCTTTGGTTGGCTGTTGCTTCTCATCGACGGGGATGAATATCGAGTGGGTTACCGGTGCCGATTTGGCCGTCTCGTCCGCGTTGGCCGAGTTCAAGCCGCAGAGCATCACAGCGGCAAGCAACGGCGCGCCAAAGGGAACGATGCCGGTCAGGGTGCTGGGCAGCTCCATGCGGCGATTCGAGGCCACTGGGCCGGATGCGGACATGTGCCGCACCAGTTCGAGCATCAGACAGAACAGGACGCCTAGCAGTCCATGGGAAAAAATGACCGCAATTGCCGCAGGCAGAAGCAGGGCGGGAAGACCCAGCATGACCGCCACCATCAGCAGTGCGAAAGGACGGCCGGAAAGGCCCCAGGCTCCGATGCCAACCATTGCTAGAAAGAGCATCCAACTTCCGGCGTCGATCACTGCGCGGCGGATCACGATCACGGAAGAGGTGCCATCGGTCAGGTCGATCGGAAACTGCGTCCACCCAGCCGTTTCCGCTTCAGCACCAGAGGCAGCGGGGTAATTTTCCGTGTTCCGCCAACGCAACGCAGATTGCCAGTCTTCGCGACGCAAAGGGTTGAAGGCCGATTGGTCTTCGCCTCGCCCCAGGTATCCCAGCAAGCCGCGGCGGAGGCTGAACGACGCGACCTGTGCGGCCTGCGGATGATGACCACAACTACACGTTGCATAGCCGGGCGGCAGTTCCAACTGCCAGTGCCACGCGAATACCGGCAGTCCAATGTCCGGCAGCAGCGGTCGCAGGCGACGGTAGGTTCCCAAAGGCTCCCCGTGGGTTGAAATTTGCAAGACGAGCGCGACGAACTTCAAGTCGGCAGGCAGATCGACGGCCAGTTCACCCGCAGCCAGATTGGTCCCGCTGAAAGCTGCAGCCGGTTTGTCGTTTACCCAAATCCCATGAATGTCGCGGCGCACCAGCCCAGGGGGTAACGTCAGGCGAATCTGCCGGCTGCCGGCGTTCTGGATGCGATAGCTAATGACGTGATCGGCGGCTCCATTTGCGGCAAATTGTGAACGGACCCCGCAGTCCCATACCCAGGCCGTGGCCGACCTGCTTTCCGCAGCCGTCAAAACGATGGCTGGCTCGGGCTGGGGCATCGTCGCGGAGTGGGTCGGCCGGCGATTCCCCAAGGAGAGCCGCAGTCCGGCCGTGCCGAAGTCATCGCGGAACAGCAAATCGCCGGGGAGTTCCGCGAAGAGGTCGAGTTCCGCAGCCGTCAGTTCCTTCACATTCGCGCGCCGCAAGCGATCCCCCGCGGTGAAACGCAGTTCGTTGGCCCCCGAAGCGTGCAGGTCAACCCATCGCTTGCTTTCCGAGCAGCCGTCGAATCGCAGAGGCACGAGATCGTCGATGCCCAGATTTTGGCCTGGAAATTCGTAGAGTCGCCTCGCCCAGACGATCAATCGCAACGGCCGGGCGGAAGTCAGCGGCCGGGCTAGGCGAATCGACAACGTTTGCGTGCCGCCCCGGCGTTCCAACGTCCAGTCATCCAGCCCATCCGTCGGCTTTGATTCGACCGAGTCGATCGTCCAGTTGGGCAGCACCTTGGCTTCGAGCGAGAATACGGCACCCTCGCCGGTGCGGAAGTCGGTCGCTACGCGGCTGCTCATCTTACCTTGACCCAAGAGGGTCGCGGTGGCACTGACTTCCTGCACCTCCGCGAGGCGTTGCGAAAGGGTAAGATCGATTCCGGCATCGGTCATGAGGGTTTCAAAGTCCAACTGTTCGCCTGCGGACGTCTTCAAGGGCGACGCGCCGGTCTGCCGGCATCCGTGGGTTTTTAGATGTTCGATGCACAGAGGCGACGGGACCGAGAGGCGAATTGTGCTCGACCGGCAGATAACGCCCTCGAAGAGGATCCGCGGCAGTTTCCACGATCCGGCCGTAGGGAGCGGAACCATCGCTCGCAGCCGCAAATTCGCGACACTTTGTTGCAGCGACCGTGGAAGTTCGATCGTTACTTGGCGGGTCTTGTCTTTGTGATTTGCGACGACATTCCAAGAAAGCGATACATCCCCCGTCGAGACCTCGACCAATTCCAGAGACGGATCGAGACCTAGCGTAATGTTCCGTAATGGCTCGCGGTGAGCTTCGATATTCAGCTTGACCGATAGTTCAACGCCGCGGAGCGTAAAGTCGTAGGTAGTCGATTGGCTGGCCAGAATGGCTTGCGGCTTGGCCTCCGCGGCTCCCGCCTTGGCCAATCGCAGCCGGCAACCTGGCCGGCCCCCCAGTTCGAGTCTCCATCGGTGGAAACCGAGATCCGTAGGACCCTCATCCGTGACAATCCCATGATCGACGGTCGGCGTCAAATCAGCCGGCAACTCGATCCGCAGTCGGTTCACGGGACTGGGCGGCAAGGCAAGGGTAAAGCTGACGCAGCCCCCGACATCCTGCTGCCCGGCGAGCGACCAGTCGAACTTCATTCGCCTCGAGCGTTCGGCCAACACTTGCAACTTGCCGTTACCCGTTATTCCCAGAACGACGGGGGCACCCTCGGAGGTGACCCACTGGGCCTGGGCGATCACCAAGTTGCACGGGTCCAAGGTCATGAGCATTGCGCTGGCGGTCGATTGCGAGACGTCAAGCGTGGCACTGCCTTGCAGCAACGCGTGATCCTTGAGTCGTGCTTCGTATTGCGCCTCAACGAGACCGACGGATCTCTGCGCCGGCACGCCGGGAGCAGTTCGGTGGATCGCCTCAAGCATACGTTCAAACTCGTCGGCCTCCATAGGCAGATATTTCACGTTACCCGTGGGCAACTCCTTCATCCCCTCGGGAAAGAAGACCCGGCGGAAGCGTAGGTTGCCCGACACGGTCGAGTTCTCCGTGGCCGGTGGGGATGCCGCAGGACACAACTGGCCCATGGCCAGTAGCACGATCACGATTAAAAGCAACCTGAACGAATTCGACATGCAAGTAAACTCTTAAAACTTGTTTTTGCTCTGCCTTAGGGCGGGGGCTTGTTTCACGCGTCCCACCCTACTTCTTGTCTTTACGCACATCTTCTCCTAAAGCTTTCATATCGCAACATCCGGGGGAATCGGAATGCTCATCGCCCGGGACGAACCGGAAGCGGCGACGATGGGAACCGGCGTTTTGCTCGGCTGGGGTATCGGCAGGGACGGCGCGAGGGTGCTGGAGACTTCCGGGAGCAGTGGCTGCCGGCGATCGGCGGTCAGGTGCCGCAGAAACGCGGCCAGCAATACCAGGGTCAGGCCCAACACCGAAGTCTGCGCGGCCAGCAAAGTCAATTCCGGATAGATCGCAATCAGCGCGACCAATATCGCGGTGACCACGAGCAACACCACCGGATGCCTGGCCGCTCGGACATAGATCAGCAGTAACCCGGCCAGCAAGGCAATGCCGGAGGATACAAAGACGATGATCGAGCGACCCGCAGTGACGATCTCACAGGGTCCGATCCGGCCCAGGGAACTGAAAAGATAGACGTTCATGCCAGTTGGAGCGGGTGTGTTGCCGGGATGGCGCAGACCAACCCAGGTCTCCAGGTCCGTTGGACTGAGTACCGGCCGTCGGCCAAAGTAAAAGCTATTCCAGCCCCAAACAAATTCCCCGGTCAATTCGCTTGAAGACACGACTAAGTGCTCTTCGGGCGGCAAGAGAAGTTGCCAATAGGCGCGGCGGATCCAGGTGTCGTCGCCCAGGCTGGGAAACTCAAATGTCATGGCTCCCTGACTCGCCCGCGATCCGGGGAAATGATATTGCACGCTGAGTACGTAGCGTCCCGGCTCGACGTCGGCGGACAAAGGGATCCTCAGAATTCGTTCGGCGCGTGTGCGCGGACTGACGTTCGCCCCGTTCAACTGGAGGGAGGCTTGTTCGTAAGCAGCCCCTTCGGGCAACGTGATCTCCAGTTCGCGCCGCCGCGTGGTGAGTTGGAACACGGCGCGGTCTTGGCGTGCCGCGGTAGCCGATTGGGTCATGCAGGTCTGAATCCATGCCCGGTCGACCACCAGGGCCGCATTGCTGCCACTTTCACCATTCAGCTTGAACGCGATTTCCGCGGTGGGTTTCGCGGCGGCAAGTTCCCGAGTTCGTGGCGAAGTAGTCTGGCCTACTCCACCCTCGACCGACGTCCAGACACCCGTAGCGACTTCGACTTGTTGCTCGGTGCCTGGAGTGACCAAGACTTTATTGCCGGTAAGTTCCGCGTCCAGTGGCATGACCAACGGCACGTGGAGGTTCCCGTCGCCGGCATCGGCCAATGGCGGCAATGCGTATTGGGCGGTGATTTCGCAAGGACCAATACACGCCTTTGGCAAGGCCACGCGCATGCGCAGCGGCCTCGTGCCATCGTCTACTTCCTCACCCAACACAACAGGGGTGAGTATCTGGTCTTCGTAGTGCAACACGAGTCGTCCCTTTGCACGGAGTTCGCGAGGGACCTCCAGCAGGAAGTAATCGGTCGGCTCATGGGCGATTGAGTAGGCGAACTTCTGCTCGACGCGGTCGCCGGTGGGGTCCATCGTCACGCGGCTGGTAACGCTTGCGGAAATCTTTTGGCGATGGCGACGCAATTCGGCCACGAACACAGCCCTGGGAGCATCGCTCCGGTAGAACAGCGGTTCCTGCTGTCGCAAGGGGAGTTCCAGCGGCACGGCCACTTGCTGCCGCAGCAGTCCCGTGGTGGATTGGCTATCGGGCAGTATCTCGACATTATCGGCGGGAAGCACTGCCACCACGGCTGCGGCCGGTGAGCTGGATTGCGGTTGTGGAAACACCAAGGAGAACGACTTCGTGGCCGGAGGTAACGGTCGATGAGCCTTCAAACGGACTTCAAACTGACCGATCGTCGGTGACGCCAGCGGCAGCGAAAGCACCGGTCCCGATGCACCTTTCGGCACTCCATCAATCGCCACGACGCTATCCGGGCCGACTTCATCGATCAGCCAATCCTGCATGGCAATGTCGACCGCAAAAATTTTCGCGCCGCGGACCGTGTAGCGCAGCCGAGCCTCCAGGCGGATCTGATCGCTATCGACCAGGACGACGTATTCCGGCTCGACACCGATCCGCGTTTTTCGTGGCACCAAACGGGCCATCAACGATGAGGGCTGTGCGAAGTACTCGAAGCCCGCAGTCACATTCTTTCGGCGCATGGCCTCTGATAGTTGGTCAATCTGGCGGACTCCACGGCTTGCCCCCCACAAAACCTGCCAGTCGCCGGCCACGCTGACCGCAATCGTTCCCCATTGACGGGCAGATTCCTGGAACTCGAAGCCGGCAAGTTCCAACCAGTGGTCGCCGCGGGTCGCGGACATCATGTTTGCATGGTTGACGGCACGTTTGGTTGTGAGGCGTACTTCGACCGGCCCAACCGTTCGTTTGGCGAACAACACTTCAATCAATCGGCGGTGCCCCGGACCGGAAGACGCCGCACCGGCGTCAAGCGTGGTCAAGGTATAGCCGTTGGCGTTGCCGGGCACTAACTCGGTATCCGGCGGCAGACGAATTCGGACGCGATCAAAAGCCTCGCCATAGCTGCGAACCGAGAAGTTGGCCTCGGTCTCGACGCCACGGCCGTCCAACCGAGCAGAGATATTGCCAAAGGCTTCCAGGACTGCCGCCTTGCCGGGCGCAGTATCGTTTGGATGCCAACTCAATTCAAAATCGCCGTTCAGGCCAACGACGGTCAGTTCCGTTTCTTGGTTGCCTCCGCCGGGCGTTTGCAGCGTCGCACCTTCAGAAACCTTGGCCACCGCCTTGGCATAAGGCACCTTCATCTTGAGTTCGGAAGCCGTAGCACGCGGAGCCAGCAACCTCAACCGCGTTTCCTGGCCCGTCACGGTCAAGGGCACCAGCATCTTGAGCGTGAACTGGTGCTGTTGGCCGGCCGCTCCGCGGACCCAGGCGACGTAGCCTTCGCCCTCGCCCTCGAAATTCAAAAAATGCTCGCCGGAGCCTTGGTACTGGGCCGTCTCGCGAAGCACGGCCTGGTCCAGTCGCAGGGGGATCCGCGTCCATTGGTCTTCGCGGACCATGATACGAAACTGGATGTTCAACTCAGCCTGTCCGGCTGCGTTGATGGTTCCCGTGGCAAGCATCTGTTGTAGACTGTAGCGCGGCCGCTGGTCGCCTTGCACCAGTTGATGCTTGAGCTTGTAGAGATCCTCAAAATCTTCCAGGGTAAAATTTGGAACGGCCTGAAGATTTCCCTGCTTGTCCTTCAGATAATAGATCGAAGGATGGGTCTCTTCCACCCGTCGCGGAGATGTTTCCGTCGTCTCGCCAGAAGCAGGCTTGTCCTTAACAGGGCCGCGAGGCGGACTAACGTCCTGGGCCATCAGCGGCATGCACCAGGCAACCATCAGGCAATAGAGAACGTCTGCAACCCAATTCTTACGTGGACAGAGCAAGACAATTTCTCCAATTTTCCGACCGACCACGTCAGCCGGAGTTTTCCTTGGCTAGAGATGCCGTTCTGCCAGGCGCAATATGGAAGAGATGAAGGCGACAAGCCCGTGCGGCACCTGTCATTCCATTCTAATTCAACCCGGAGCAAAAACCAAGCAGTATTTTCAGGTTTGGCGGTTGTTTTATGCCACGACGGGTGGAGATTGCACTAACCCAAAACAGCAGTTGGCCATGTTGCGATCAAGGCCCATCCTCAAAGCAATCCCAAAATATCGCTCACCCTCACGATTCGGGTATTACCGAATGTTTGAAGCACCAGTAAATCCTGGTCACCCGTGACGAGATATGAGGCTTCGCCGGATGCGGCCAGGGCGAGAAACATGTCGTCGTATTGATCTCGGCAGACGCCAGCGACGTCTGCCGTGACATCGACGACCTCGGCGTGCAATAGCAGTTCCTCCTCGACAATCATGGTGATTTCCGCTGGCGAAAGACAAAACTTAGGGTAGGACAGAACCTTGCTGAATTCCGCAAAGGTTTCCTTGGAAACGAGCGGCACCAATCGCCCGTTAACCCACCAATCGCGAAGCTTTCCCGGTTGTCCGCCAAACAACAGGGCCGAGACCAGAACATTGGTATCGATAACGACCCTGATGGGAATTATTTTCTTGCCCATTGAACCGCCTCGGCCACATCCTCTGGAGCGAGCCCCAGCTTTTTCATCTTGGAGCGGACCGTGCCTAGCGCGAGGATAGCCGGAACGACCTTGACCGGCGTTAGTACAATGCGATTCTCCTCGACCGTGGCGTCAAAAAGATCGATGCCGGGAAAGTTGCCGACAATCTCCTTGGGAAGAGTAAGCTGATTCTTGGATGTTTTCCTTGCTAACATTGTATTGTCTCCTTACAGTAAGGATATCTTACTTAACGACAGGAGTCAAGTCTTCCATGAGTTGGTGAAATCGCTGTATACTAAGAAGATGGAACATCTACTGCAAAACTTGACCGAGGCTCAGCGGGCGGCCGTCCTGCATCACGACGGTCCCTTGCTGATTCTCGCCGGACCTGGAAGCGGAAAGACGCGGGTCATTACGCACCGCATTGCGAGAATGCTGGCCGACGGCGTTCCGGGGCAGCAGATTCTCGCCCTGACGTTCACGAACAAGGCGGCCGACGAAATGCGGCTCCGTGTCGAGCGGCTTGCCCCCGGCAGTCAGGTCTGGATCGGCACCTTCCACCGATTCTGCGCCAGATTGTTGCGCAAATACGCGACGATCGTGGGACTTGAAGCAAACTACACAATTTACGACACCGGCGATAGTACCCAAGCCCTGCGACGAGTCATGGCGCAGTTGCAGACCGATGCCACTTTCGCTTCCCCCGAGTCGGTCGGCCGTGCCATTAGCTGGGCAAAAAATAGTCTTATCGGCCCCGATCAGTATCTGCCGAAGTCTGGAAATCCCCTCGGAAGCATCGTACAGAAAATTTACCCCGCCTATCAGGCGAAGTTGGCTAGCTCAAACGCGGTTGATTTCGACGATCTGCTCCTGCACGTCGCCAAAATGCTCCGCGAAGATCCTGAAGTGAGGGCGTGCCTCGACGAGCGTTACCGCTATATTCTGGTGGATGAGTATCAGGACACGAACCTGGCCCAGTACGCTATCGCCCGGGCACTATCGATCGACTATCCGAATTTGGCGGTGACCGGCGACCCGGATCAGTCGATTTATGGCTGGCGGGGGGCCAATCTGAACAACATCCTCGACTTTGAGAAGGATTTTACCGAGGTCCGCGTCGTTCGCTTGGAGCAGAACTATCGCAGCACGAAGCGGATCCTGCGGGTGGCGGACGAGTTGATTTTGCACAACCTACGCCGGAAGAAGAAAGCCCTTTTCACCGAGAACGCGGCGGGCGAACCGGTCCGCATGGTGACCTATCGCACGCAGAAGGACGAGGCCGAGGGGATTGCCAACGAGATTGCGGGCGAGATCGCCGCCGGTCGCCGCTTTGCCCGCGATTTCGCGATCTTCTATCGCACAAACGCACTGAGCCGGTCGTTTGAGTTCGCCCTCCGCGAGGCGGGCGTTCCGTATCAGATGGTTCGAGGGATCGAGTTCTTTCAGCGGAAGGAGACCAAGGACGTTCTGGCCTACTTGCAGCTCGTCAACAATCCGCACGACGAAGTGGCCCTGCTCCGTGTCATCAACACGCCAACTCGCGGCATTGGCAAGACCACGATCGAGCGGCTTTCGCATCATGCCGGCCAACACGGGATGACGCTGTTGGATGCAGCCCGTGGGGCGAAGAATGTCGAGACCATTTCCGCTCGGGCGGCCAAGCTGGTTGCGAATTTCGTGCAGATTGTCGATCGCCTGATCGCGGCCGCCCACGGGCCAATTGAGGAACTGCTGGGGTTGGTGCTGAACGAGTCGGGGTATGAGGCGATGCTGAAGGCATCCGACGATGAAGAGGACGAAGAGCGGCTCGCCAACATCCAGGAACTTTTAACGGTTGCCCGAGAGTTTGACGAGCGGCATCCCGGTAGTGGGAGCCTTGAGGCATTCCTTGAGGAGACGGCACTCGTGAACGACACGGACGCGTGGGAGACGCAGCTCGATCGCGTAACCCTGATGACGTTGCACGCCTCGAAGGGACTGGAATTTCCCTGCGTCTATATGGTTGCCGTCGAGGAAGGTCTGTTGCCGCACCAGCGCAGCCGCGAAAATGCCGAGCAGTTGGAGGAGGAGCGGCGGCTGATGTTCGTCGGCATCACGCGGGCACAGCATCGGTTGCAGCTCAGCTTGGTCCAATATCGCGACTTCCGCGGCGAGCGGAAGCCGGTGATTCCCAGCTCGTTTCTCATGGAGTTGCCGCGCGGCGAGATGGCAGTTCAGCGGCCGGAAACGGTCCGCGTCATGGCCATCGACGATATCGACGAATTTCCCGAGGATCACGAACTGGTCTTCCGTCAAGAAGAGCCGCAAGAGACCGTGGCGGAAAAGTTCTGCCCCGGGCTACAAACCGCAGCGGAGTTGATTGGCGATGGCCGGCGGCAGGATGCTTTTGACCCGGATGTTTTCCGGCAGGGGACGGTCGTTTTGCATCCCGACTACGGCCTCGGCAAAGTCGTTGCCCTCAGCGGCAGCGGCAGCGATCGGACGGCGACGATCGACTTTGTCACAGCGGCCAGACGGAAGAAGTTGCCGCTGGTGGGGAGCGGGTTGAGGCGGGTGAAATAGGGGGAGATGGATTGCCGACGAGCCTCCGGAGCTAAGGACCGGCGCAGAAATAACTGTCGCAAGAAAAGTAGCAGGCACACTCCGTGTGCCGTCTGCCCCCGCTCGGCGAGTGGGCAAAACACGACAGTTATTTCTGCGCCGGTCCTAACCTACGTGGACGCCGACATCTCCGAGGCGACCTTATGGACTCGCACGAACGTGGGTTCTACCTCATTGCAGCCGGGGCTACGGTCGCCAGCAACAAAATGACCAGAATCACCAAACATCCACCGCGCCTGGGCAATACCTTGCAATCAGTCGTCCAGCGTCGGATTTATAGCCGATGTCCCGTTTATGCATCCCCATCCCCACCCGCCAATTCCGGTGTTTGCAACAACCTCGGCGTCACTTCGACGGGCGGCAATTCCATGATTTCGTCGTCCACGCCCGTTGTTCCCAAGTCCTTGAACTTCCTGGCCGTTATCAAAACCCTGGTTTCCAGTGAAGCGACGGCCCTATTATACGCGTCCGTGGCACCGCTCAGGCTCTTCCCCACTTTGGCAAGATGGTCGCCCATGTTCGCCAACCGCTTGTAAAGCTCTTTGCCCAAGTCGCTGATTTCCTTGGCATTTTCGGCCAGCTTCTCTTGCCGCCAGCCATAGGCCACGGCCCGCAGCAGGGCAATCAGCGTCGTCGGCGTGGCGATGATCACGTTCTGCTCGACGCCCATTTCGATCAGACTAGGGTCATATTCCAGGGCGGCACTGAAAAAGACTTCGCCGGGCAGAAAAAGGACAACGAATTCCGGGGCTGGGTTGAACTGCTCGAAATAGGACTTGCGACCCAAGGCCGTAATGTGATCCCGCACCTGCCGGGCATGGGCCTGAAGGCGAGCCGTGCGAGTTTCATCGTCCTTGGCTTCAATAGCGTCGAGATAGGCCGACAGGGGGGCCTTGGCATCGACGACGATATTTTTTGTGCCCGGCAAGCGGACCAGAAGATCGGGCCGTAGCCTGCCGTCCTCGGTGTCGGTGCTTTGCTGCTCGTAGAAATCACAATGGTCGAGCATCCCCGCCATTTCCACGACCCGTTTCAACTGGATTTCACCCCAGCGGCCACGAACTTGGGGACGGCGCAGGGCTTTTACCAAATTGCCGGTCTCGGATTGAAGCTGCTTCTGGGTTTCCATCAACGATTTGACCTGTTCGGTCAGGCCCATGTAGGCACCGGCACGGGCCTTTTCCAGTTCGTTGATCTTGGTATCCACCTTGTCGAGGGATTCCTTGACCGGCTTGACGAGTTCTGTGATCGCTTGCTGACGTTTTTCCAAATCGCCCTTGGCGGCCTCCTGAAATGTTCCAAGGGTTTCCTTCGCCAATTCCAAGAAGGACTGGTTGTTTCCCTTGAGGGCATCGGCGGCAAGGGCCTTGAAGGCGTCGGCCAGCTTTTGCTGGGCTTGGTTCACGATGGCCAGTTTTTCTTCGGACTGTTTGCGTTCCAGGTCGAGGGTGGTGGCGTATTGAGCCAGCTTGGATCTAAGATTCGATTCGGTGACCTGGTTTTCCTTGGTTTGGTGTTCAAATTGCTGGAGTTTCTCATTTTGAGCGGCTATGGTTTGGTCACGGGCCTGCATCCGCTCGGTCAGGGCAATGCGTTCGCCTTCAGCGTCGGATTTGCCTTTCTCGTAAGCATTTTGGATCTTATTTCGGAGGACGAGCCATGCGGCGGTAACACCGATGGCGAGGCCGATGAAGAGCAGGAGGATTGGGAGAAGTTGATTCATCGTTTCTACCCCACCCCCAACGCCTTAAACACTGCATCCAGAGGTATGGCAATAGGCAATTTCGTGGAAAGCATGATTTTACGGCTCTCCGCCAGGTTTGTGGTGCGGGCGTCTCGCCTGCCTGGTTCAACCACAACATCTTGGGCAGGCGGGACGCCCGCACCACAATTATCCGCAAACCCGGCGGAGAGCCACAACTCTATTATCCGCGAAAAGCAGCAAATTGCAATGGCACAAGCTGTGCCAAGCCGCAGCGGCAACTGCGGAACTGCTTGTCGCGAAACGGCTTAGGAACGGAAATTTTACTGCAGCCGCTGGCGAAGTTCGGCCACGAGATCCTCCTTGGTCGTTCGCCACTGTTTCAACGAATCGCGGTCGCGGATGGTGACCGTGCCATCTTTCAAGGTGTCGCCGTCAACCGTGATGCAAAACGGCGTACCAATCTCGTCCTGACGACGATAGCGACGCCCCACCGCGCCCTTCTCATCGTAGAATACGTTCATGAAGGGCTTTAGGGTCGAATAAATTTCCTTGGCCACCTCCGGCATGCCGTCTTTTTTCACCAGTGGGAAGACGGCCGCCTTGATCGGGGCCAAGCGGGGATGGAGTTTCAGGGATACCCGCTTGGCGGCCTTGCCACTCTCGTCGGGCACTTCGTCCTCGGTATAAGCCTGGCAGAGGAAAGCTAGCGTAGCCCGATCGGCACCCGCCGATGGCTCGATGACGTGTGGGATGAAGCGTTCCTTGGTCTGGTCGTCGAAGTAGTTCATGTCCTTGCCGCTGCCGCGATGGCGCGGCTTGCCTTCCGCATCCTTTTCCACAACCAGTTCGCTGCCCCGGCGGACAAGTTTGCCTTCCATGTGGCTGCGGAGGTCGAAATCACCGCGATGGGCCACGCCTTCCAATTCGCCGAACTCGCCTGGGGCAAGGAAGGGGAATGCGTATTCAATGTCGGCCGTGCCGACCGAATAGTGGCTTAATTCGTCGACCGCATGGTCGCGGAGCCGCAACCGGTCGCCGGCTAGGCCGAGATCGAGATACCACTTGTATCGCCGATCGCGCCAGTATTGATACCAGGCGCGGGACTGGCTGGGATGGCAGAAGAACTCGATTTCCATCTGCTCGAACTCACGGGAGCGGAAGGTGAAATTCCGCGGCGTGATTTCATTGCGGAAGCTCTTGCCGATCTGGGCCACGCCGAACGGAATGCCCACGCGGGTACTGTCCATCACATTCTTGAAGTTGACGAAGATGCCTTGGGCTGTTTCGGGGCGAAGGAAGACAGCGTCTTCCTCGCCGCCCAGCGCGCCCACGATCGTCTTGAACATGAGGTTGAATTCACGCGGCTCGGTCAGCGTGCCCAGGGTTTTGGCATCGGGCCCAAGCACCGCGGAGGTATCTTTGAGGGTGGCCAGCGAGACGGGCTCGCCCTGCCATTGCAGTTCGTCCGCGTTCTTGGAGCGGAGATCAAAGAACTTCAGTGCCTTCTGTCGCCTTTCCTCTTCACCTTCGCTGCCACTGGCCTCGCTGGCTACAAAAATCCGCTTGCCGCGATACTCAACCCACCGGCCCTGGACCTGATCGTGACGGTAGCGGTGTTTTGATTCGCGACAATCGACCATGAAATCATGGAACAGATCATAGTGGCCGGAGACCTTCCAAACCTGTGGGTGCATGATGATCGCGCAGTCCAAGCCGACCATTTCATGGACCGAAGGGGCGCCCGGCGAAACCAACAGCTCGTTGTGACCGGTGACCATGTCTCGCCACCAAGCCTCGCGGACGTTCCGTTTGAGCTCCACGCCCATCGGCCCATAGTCCCAAAAGCCTTGCAGACCGCCGTAAATCTCGCTTGATTGGAAGAGAAACCCGCGCCGCTTGCACAACGCGACCAGTTGGTCCATTTCCATGGCTACCATCCCAAGAGTATTTCAAAAGTGAGGGAAACCCTAAGTCTAGCCCACAATCGGACTGCTGGCCAGTGGGACAGGAGAACACGCAATTTTCCGGCTCTTCCGGTTTTAGGTGCAGAAGTAGGGTGGGGAGAGTGAAACGAGCCCCATACGCACGAAGTTAAGAATTTTGGGTATCATTGTTTCGAGCAAAACTTCCTGCGGATTTCGCAGGTTGTCGCCTTCCGTGCGGTGGGAGTTCGGGACCGGGTGGCCCTCGTTGTTACACACAAGTCCTTGAGCGACCCCATCCAGCTTGCTGGATGGT
>JBAWVO010000136.1:0-16514 GCA_037147235.1 Planctomycetota bacterium
ATGGGGCAGTTGACCTGAGCGCAGACAGGTCAATTTATAAAAACGCCAAAGCTCAGGTGATCGGCCGTGTATGGCAGGGCTTTCGTGACGACAAACTCAATCGGCTGTGGCGTGGGTTTAGCTATTTCGGCGGCCCTTTGATCTTGGATACTTTGGCCACCCACTTTTTTCAGTCTTGGCAACCGGGCGAGCCGCCAACGATTTCTGTGTATTTCGCTGAGAGATCCACGGCCCCCCTGGAACTGCAAGCGGCAATCGCTGCCTATGCGATTCCCGTGAACGAGTTGACAGGGTTGTCGTTCATGCGGATTCACGCGAAGCTCATGGAACTCGAAAAGACCATGACCGGGACAGGTGCCAAGGCTGCCAAATACGAACTCAGGCGGGACACGATCCAGCTCTGGCAATCGGGCCCCGCTGCCCTACGCCCGCCAGTGTCACCCTCGGTGCTGAAGTCGGCTGACATACCAGCTTCCGGAACAGAAGGGATAACGGTTGCCGCACCACAACCCACCGACGATGGCATCACAGTACCGAAGAAGCTCGGGGAACCGGGATGAACGATCTTCTGACCAATGCCCAGGATTTGCGCAATCGAGCCATCGCCCAGCAAGAGAAGACGTCGAAGCCGCCAGCACCGAAGGTGCCGGGCTTGACGGCGATGCAACAGGCCGCAATGGAGAAGGCTGAGCATCAGGCGGATCTTATCCGAGATGTTGCATTTGCCGCACTCATAGCGGGTTCAGTCCCATTCGGCAAGGAGGTGGGAGGTAGCGGATTCAAACTCTATCTCGACAAACTCCGACGGGAAAGTGGCGATCCGAGTGATCCTATCGAGCGAATGATGGTCGAGCAGATCGCTATGGCTCATTTTCGGATCGGCCAACTTCACGCTCGAGCGGAGAGTGCCAAGACCTCTGAGGAGTCGAAGATTTTTCTGGGGGCTGCTGCCCGGCTTACATCGGAATTTCGACGGCTGGCCCTGGCGCTGAAGCAGTACCGCGAGCCCAATGGCAAACGGCAGTTCACGGTTGTGCGTCAGCAGAACGTCTCGGCGGCTGGGCAGCAGATTGCGTATGTTGCCCAGAACAACTCTTCGCACAAGAATGTTTTGTCCGACGACAGCAAACTGACAAGTAAGAGACTTGACTATGCTCCACAAGGCACACCATTCCCCGAACTCCAAACGTCAGGCAGCCGGACGACGGAACCGATTGTTGCGCGGACCGTTGACGCCGGAGGGGCGAGAACGGCTGCGGCTGACGGCCCTCCAGAACCAGCCCTGGAAGCTCTCAACGGGACCGAAGACCGAGAAGGGCAAAGCCAGATCAGCGGCCAACGGTCGCTGGCGGCAGACGGGTGAACGGTCGCAGCGTCAGGTTCGGGCTGCCGTGGGGGATGTTTGGAAGATGATCGCGGAGATGGCTGGCTGTCGCAGGTTGTTGGAATCGGTCTAGCCATGATACCATGCAGTCCGCCCGCCCTGGCTGGTGGTGGGCTCGACACTTCTGGAATTCGTACGATAATAGGTGTTTCGCGCCCCACGACCTCGATTCCCAGCTTTCCCAGTGCATCATTCCCTGACGGCCTATTTACTCGGTAGTACCGCAGCGATGCTCATGGGTTTGGCCAAGACCGGCTTGCCTGGCGTCTCGATCCCCGCGGTCTTGCTGATGGTTGAGGCGTTCCCCGATGATGCCAAGGCTTCGGTCGGTGCCATCATGCCGGCGATCTTGTTGGGCGACGTGTTCGCTGTGGCTTGGTTCCACCGCCATGCCGATTGGACACGGCTGTGGGGCTTGGTGCCCTACGTGGCCGCTGGCATGGCGTTGGGTGCCCTGGTTCTGGCCAGGACCACGGGCAACGACCTTCGCCCCATCCTGGGCTGGTTGGTGGCCGCGTTCCTGATGGTCGAGGTCTGCCGGCAAATCTTTCGATGGGAAGCGATGCCCGGCCAGTGGTGGTTTGTCGCTGCGATGGGTTTAGTGGCTGGCTTCGGGACGATGGTCGGCAACGCTGCGGGACCGGTAATGACCATCTATCTCATCAGCCGCGGCCTGCGCAAAAAGGAGTTCATCGGCACCTGCGCATGGTTCTTCTTCATCGTCAACCTGAGCAAGCTGCCGATCATGTTCAGCCTGGGCATGCTGACCACCGACACGGTGGGCTTCGGCCTGATCGTGGCCTGCCTGGCACCTGTGGGGGCGATCCTGGGCATCTGGCTACTCAGGATAATCCCTCAACGCCCCTTCGACGTGCTGGCCCTTTCCCTGGCCGGCATGGCCGCGATACGGTTGATCGTCGCGTAATCGCAGACAGCACCTTGCCCTTATTCCGCAGACAGGGATTACGGGCCGATACCTACGACGATGCTCTCAACCGCAACGACAGCGTGTAGTTGATGGTGACAAAAATGATTTCAGTCTTTAGAATAAGGTGACAAGTATTGCAGCCCGTACTTTGAATGGAAAAGTTACGCCATACATAGGAGACTTTATCGTGATCACGAACTTCTACCAGTGCCCCTATTGCCGCCGTGGCGAGGGCGTTGTTGCGATCGACACGGCTGCCGCGGTCGTCTGGCTGGGCCAACACCCGGACGCAACTGATTTCTTCGTGAGCGAGCACCCCGAACAGCGGGTCGTTCGCTTTGATGCCGATCGCGTAGACGTCAAACAGTGCCCGCACTTTATCAGCGGCTCGATCAATATCGAGTGCAGCCATCTGACGCCGGATGACGAGCTCCAGAAGGAGCAGGCGATTATCGCGGAACTGGCCCATCCCTGGTTCGCAGATCAAGACACGGACCATAGCTTGGACCGGTTCTTGTGGTCGGAGGTTCTCGCATCCGACGGTGATGGCACGTTCTTACTGACGACGCCCTATCATATCCAGCGCGTGGATTGCGAGCACGAGGACGTTGAACCGGACGGTTCTGCCCGGCAGTTCCGGTTCTACGGGCGAATGATCGCTGCCATGGAGCCAGATCAGTTCTTCTTAGAATTTAGGGCCGGCGCGGAGCAGTGTTGGTCTGCCGTGCCGACCGGCTCTTGACTTAGGGTGTTATTCGGGAGGGATTGCCGTAGCTCGGCGAACCATCAGATGACATCCAACATGTTCCCGATCGTCTGTTCCAACAGTGGTCGCCCACCGAACCCCATGCCCGACTGCCGGAGCTTCTCCGTAATGATCTCGTGCTTGGGCACGGTCGGCACGCCTCGGATCTCACTTTTACTACCGGACAGCTCCTTGGCGATCGTGGCCACCTCGTACTCCGACACGTAGCGATCGTAGCAGTTGTAGACCTCCCCTGCGATGCCCTCGGCCGACAGCAGGATCTCGACGGCCCTGGCAACATCGGCGGCATGCACTTCTTTTCCGCCCCGGCGGCAGTCGACCATCTGGCCTCTCGCCACGGCCCGAACGAGGTCGAACCACTTGCTGTTCTCGACCGGCCTGGTGATACCGTAGATGCCGGTCGGGCGCAGGGCACAGATCGGGTAGCCCTGGCCGAAGCCGTAGCTGCGGACGAATTGCTCGATCGCCGCCTTGTGGGCCCCATAGTGGCTGGTCGCCCAGGTGGGATGGGTCTCGTCGAGCGGCCGATCGTCGAGGATCTTCTCGTGGACAGCGCAGGTGGAAATAAAGACGAACCGCCCGACTCCCGCTTGTCGGGCTGCCTCGATCAGTTTCAGGGTGCCGAGGACGTTCTTCTCGACGAACTCCAGTACGTTGCCCTCCTCGCCCCGGAAGCCGCCGCCGGGATGGTACAAGGCAGCGTGGACGACCGCATCGCAGCCATCAACGAGACGAGTGCCCGCGCCAGGGTTTCCCAACTCGCCCGGCAGCCATTCGATCTGTTGCTCGACGGCCTCGAAGCCGCCTTGGTCGCTGCCGGGGCGATACCAGCAGCGGCAGGCGTGCCCGGCCGAAGCAAGATGGTTCACGATGTAGCGGCCGAGGAATCCGGTGGCCCCGGTGACGGCTATTAGCATGGTAAGGGAATCTCCTGGAATGGGTGTAGGGCATCAATTCTACAGTCCGTTACCGACCGTGGGTATCGGCAAGAGCCAGTGTCTGGCATAATGGATGGGACTGCCATGCAGACCTACCCCTCTACGCTCCGGGGGCGTGCATTAACGGTAGTCACCCTGGCCACTTTCTCCCGGCAGCAGACCCCGGCCCCCAAGGAGACCCATCCCATGCGAAACCGCCACCGCAGTGTCCTTATTGCCCTCGTGCTCGTTGGGCTCGCGTCCAGCAGCTTCGTTCTCTGCCAGGCCGATACGCTTGAGATAGGCCACCCGGCCCCCGATTTTCGACTCCCCGGCGTGGACGGCAAGACGTACAGCCTCGACTCCTTCCGAGACGCCGAGATCCTGGTAATCGTCTTCACCTGCAACCACTGTCCCACGGCCCAAGCCTACGAAACCCGGATCAAGCAGTTAGCGGCGGACTACAAGGACAAGAAGGTCGCCGTAGTCGCCATTTCGCCCAATGACCCCCAGGCACTGCGGCTGGACGAACTGTCCTTCACCGACCTGGGCGACAGCTTGGAAGACATGAAGATCCGTGCCAAGGATCACGGCTTCAGCTTCCCGTACCTTTACGACGGCGAGACGCAAATGGTCTCGCGTGCCTACGGGCCCGTCGCCACGCCGCACGTGTTCGCATTCGACCGCCAGCGAACGCTTCGTTTCACGGGCCGGATCGACAACTCCGAGAAGCCGGATCGGGTAACTTCACACGACACCCGTAACGCCATTGACGCCCTCCTGGCCGGAAAGCCGGTGCCTGTCGAGACGACGAAAGTCTTCGGCTGCTCGACGAAATGGTCCGAGAAACGCGAGTCGGCCAAGCAGTCACTGGAGACCTGGGCCAAAGAAGAAGTGACCGTGAAGCTCATCGACGAGAAGGGCCTGCGGGTGCTGGCGAAGAACGAGGGCAAGCGACTGCGCCTCATCAACGTCTGGGCTACTTGGTGCGGTCCCTGCGTGGAAGAATTGCCAGAGTTCGTCGCCATGAACCGCATCTACCGCAACCGCGGGTTCGAGCTGGTGACCATTTCTGCCGACGCCCCCGAAGAGAAGGAGCATGTCCTAGAGGTGCTCAAGCGGAAACAGGTTGCGGCGGACAACTTTCTGTTCAATGGCAGCGACAAGTACAAGCTCATGGACGCCGTGGACGAGAAGTCTTCCGGTCCAGTGCCGCACACCATCCTGATCGCGCCCGGCGGCAAAGTGCTCTACCGCAAGTCGGGCCCTTGCGAACCGCTGGCCATCAAGCGGGCCATCGTGGATTACCTGGGGCGGACGTACAAGTAGGCGTAGATCGTGCATATTGAGCGCGGCATAGTCCTGGGTGACACTCCGCTATGGTCCGTGTGAGATAGTATCCCCGCCGAAGATCGGTATCGGCCGGAGCGGGTCCACCACAACCGATGGCCGCAGAAGGGTGGATAGATTCAAGGCGGAAACGGTCTTCACTCGGGTTGAAAACCGGGCATGGGGAAAAGAGAACGTGAACATCGTTCTCGGCTGCTGTGGTCGCCAGAAATCAGAAAGCTCTTGGGGATCGAGAAGGTCAAGCCACGCCGGAAGTGCTCGGTTACCGTGGTGATTCCTTGGGCATCACACCGGCCGCATGCACCACCGGTTGGCGTCCGGCCGCCCCAATGTCTGCCCTTGAATCGTTGCCGCCAGCCAAATACCGCCCATCAGGCCGAACTACTGAATCTGGATCGTCCCAGCATACGATAATCCCTATTGGCCTACTTCATGTGCCCGTGGACCTGATTGCCCGCCGTCATGGAAACATCCCTTCACCGCAATCTTAAAACCCTGTACGCCGGCACGGACGCCCAATTCGAGGTGTCGTTGGGCGATTATCGCATCGACGTGATGTCGGGCGGTCGTCTTGTGGAGATCCAGCACGGTTCGCTGGCCGCAATCCGCGACAAGGTGAAGGTTCTGCTCAAGAATCACTCAGTCGTCGTGGTCAAACCGATCATCGTGCAGAAGCTGCTCGTGAAGCGGGCCAACAAGGATGGCCCGGTCACGGGTCGGCGCATGAGCCCCAAACGCGGTACACTTCTCGATCTGTTCGACGAGCTGGTGCATTTCACGCAAGTTTTCCCCCACAAGGGGTTGACGCTGGAAGTGCCCCTGGTCGACATTGAGGAGTGGCGTTATCCGGGCCATGGACGGCGGCGGCGCTGGCGGCTCAACGACTATCAGATCGAGGATCAGAAGCTCGTGGCCGTGCATGCCACCTACCGTTTCCAGACGGCCGCCGACCTGCTTCACCTGATCGAACGTCCCTTGCCGCAACCATTTCACACGGGCCATCTGGCTGAATCCCTTCATGTAAATCGCTGGTCGGCCCAGCGGATTGCCTACTGCTTTCGCCAGACGGGCGCCGTACTCCAGGTGGGCAAACAGGGGAACGCTCGGCTCTACGAGTTCGCCGCCGCCAAGAAGGCAGGTTAAGCCGGCGGGGGTCGGGACGCCGAGGATAACGCAGACATCGGCTACCAATCAACTCTGTTTCGCAAGAGGTGGATCATCCTTCGTCGTGCTGGCCCTTTCCCTGGCCGGCTTGGTCGCGGTAAGATTGATTGTCGCCTGACCCGCTCCTGTTGCCGATCTTCTTTCCATGACGCTGCTACGCCGCCTCTTTCGGATCAAACGGATCAGCTCGGAACTGCCTCCCGGGGAGCATCCGCTGAAGCGAGTGCTCGGCCCCGTGGATCTTATCCTACTGGGGATCGGGGGGATCGTGGGCGCGGGAATCTTCGCCTTAGTGGGAACGGCTGCGGCCGGGGATGCAGCCCGGCCAGGAGCCGGCCCTGCCCTGGTTCTCTCCTTCGTGCTGACCGGCATCGCCTGCGGCTTTACGGCTCTCTGCTACGCAGAGTTCGCCTCCTTGGTTCCCATTTCCGGCAGTGCCTACACCTATGCCTACGTCACCCTGGGCGAGATCGTCGCCTGGATCATCGGCTGGGATCTGGTGCTGGAGTACGCCGTTGGCAATGTAGCGGTGGCCGTCTCCTGGTCGGGGTATTTTTGTGAGTTCCTCCGCGGCTTCGGCCTGGAGTTCCCCCGTTGGCTGGCAACGGATCTACGGACCGCCCTGGCCACTCCCGAGATCCTCAATGCCGCGCCACGGGTGCTGGGAGTGCCACTCGTGTTCAATCTCCCCGCGGTCTTCATTGTTACCGTCCTGACCGTACTCTTGGTCGTAGGCATCAAGGAGAGTGCCTGGCTCAACGCCGTGATGGTCGGTATCAAGCTCTTGGTGTTGGGCTTCTTCGTGGTGGTCGGCATATATTACATCAAACCGGAGAACTGGCAGCCCTTCGCGCCCAACGGCTGGGCAGGTATTCAGGCGGGGGCGGCTGTCGTGTTCTTCGCCTTCATCGGGTTCGATGCCGTCTCTACGGCTGCCGAGGAGTGCCGCAATCCCCGCCGCGACCTGCCCATCGGCATCCTCGGTTCGCTCGCCGTCTGCACCCTTATTTATGTGGTCGTGGCGGTCGTGCTGACCGGAATGGTCCCCTGGCAGGAACTCAATACGGCCGAGCCGCTTTCCGTGGCCATGCGGGTCGTCAACCAGAACTGGGCGGCGGGCATCGTGGCCTTCGGTTCCTTGGTGGCGCATACCGCGGTGCTGTTGGTCTTCCAGATGGGCCAGCCGCGGGTTCTCTTCTCCATGGCTCGCGATGGCCTGCTGCCACCGGCGTTGGCCAAGACCCATCCGCGATTCAAGACGCCCTACCTGGCCACGATCCTCACGGGCCTGTTTGTCGGTATCGGATCGGCGGTGGCGAGTTTGGAGGAGATGGCCGATCTGTGTAACATCGGTACGCTGTCGGCGTTCTTGATCGTCTCCGCCGGGGTGCTCGTTTTGCGGCAGCGGGAACCCGATCAGAGGCGAGGATTCAGGACGCCCTGGGTACCCTGGGTGCCGCTCTTGGGCATCCTGGCCTGCCTCTGGCTGATGTTCGGGTTGCCCTGGACGGCCTGGATCAGGTTTGGGGTCTGGCTGGCCGCAGGCATCGTCTTCTTTGCCCTCTACGGCTACCGCCACAGCCGGCTCGCACGGGATGTCTGATGTGGCGGGCTAACAGCAGTTTGCTTGGGCGCGCGGGGTGACACCGCCCCGCAGCCAGTGTAAGATGATGGCATGAAATCACTTTTCATCTCACCGAATGCCCAAAGGCTCTTCATGCCGACGCTACCGCTGGGCCTTGCCCTGGTGGCGGTGGTGGTGCTTGGCACGATGGCGGTACGGGCGGCGGAACTGCCCATCAAGGACGGGCAGAAGATTGCCTTCATGGGCGATTCAATCACTGAAGCGGGCGCGGGCGCCCCCACGGGCTACGTGAATCTAGTGATCCGTGGACTGGAGGCGAATGGCATCAAGGCCACAGCTATTCCTGCTGGCATGAGCGGTCACCGTGCAACACAGATGTTCAGGCGGTTGGATCGTGATGTGTTGAGCAAGAAAGCGGACTGGATGACCCTGAGCTGCGGCGTGAATGACATCGGGTTCCGGGACAAGGGTGTGCCGCTGGCTCTGTTCAAGGAGAGCGTCACGAAGATCATCGACCAGTGCCAGGCGGCCGGCGTCAGGGTGATGATCCTCACCGCGACCATGACCGGCGAAGACCAGCCCAATCCGACAAACCAGAAACTGATTGCCTATAACGAGATCCTGCGGACGCTGGCAAAGGAGAGGAATTGCCTCCTTGCCGACCTGAACGCTGACATGCAGGCCGCCATTGCGAAAGCCGGCGTTGAAAAGAAGGGCAGAGTATTGACCAGCGACGGCGTACACATGAATCCGGCGGGAAACCAGATGATGGCGACCGGAGTGCTCAAGGCATTTGGCCTGAGCGCGGAGCAGATAGAGAAATCGCAGAAGAGCTGGACTGATGCGGCACCAGCGGCGGCCCCAGGCAGTAAAGCGAAATAGACCTACATTTGGAATCTTATGAGGAGTTAAGAAACCTGTGCTGACCCCAAAGACTTTTGCAACGCTTGCGGTTCTGTTCTTCGCGGCGGTCGTGTCGGCTCGAGCCGACACCCCTTCTTACCATTGGAAGACCGAGAAGGACTCCCTGAGCCTCTTGACAGACGAAAAGATTGTTTACACCTACCATTTCGCTGCGAAGGAAGGTTACCCGTACATCCATCCCATAAGCCTGCCCGGCGGGCCGGTGATGTCTGCTTTGGCCCCGGCCGATCATCCATGGCACCGAGGTCTATGGTTCTCTTGGAAGTTCCTCAACGGCGTAAACTACTGGGAGTTCGCCCCAAATCATCCAAATCAGCCGGACGGAAAGACCGTCGTGGTCGGCCCCGCCGTTATTCACACCACCGAGACCATGGCCACGGTAGGTCTACGACTGGAATACTCCAAGGCCCAGGTCGTGCTGGCCGAGGAGCGGACTCTCGTCGCCTCTCGACCCAGGCTCGATGGCAGTTACACCATCGACTGGACCTCCAGGTTCACGGCCAAGGATAAGGACGTGGTCTTTGAGCGAACGCCACCGAAGCAGGCTTCCTGGGGTGGCTATGGTGGGCTGGGGTTCCGGGCATCCAAGACAATGCGTGACTTTCGGGCCATCGACAGCGAGGGCCGGGTCGGCAGGACCCAGGCTCATGGTAAGCAAGCTCGGTGGATGGACTTCGGGGGAGTTTTCGGCGAGCAGAACGGAAAGACGACTACGGCGGGCATAACGATCTTCGATCACCCGGCCAATCCCCGTCACCCCGTGTCCTGGTATCTCTCGGACGACGCGGGCCTGCCCTACTTCGGACCAGCCCTGCTGTTTGCCCAGCCGATGACGCTCAAGCTCGGGGATTCGTTCACGATCAAGTACCGAATCCTCATTCATCCAGGGCTAGGTGACAAAGCAGCCTTGGAAAAAGAGTATCAGGCGTTTGCGAAGTGATCGCAGGTTGTGGGGTAAGCGTGAACCACTGCCATCGTCTGGTATGTGGACGGGTGGGATAAGAAAGGCCACTGTCTCCCGACCGCGCGGCCGGTCAATTTGCTCGCGTCTACCGGCCGGCTTTAGGACAGAGGCTCTTTTCAGCGGAGGCGACAGAGCGTATCGTGGTGGGAGTAACGGATGATGGATCTGGAAGATGCTTGTCAGCAAGCCGCTGAAGCCATCCTCTCCGCCGACGCCCTCTTGATCGGTGCCGGGGCGGGCATGGGCGTTGACTCCGGTCTGCCCGATTTTCGCGGCCCCGAGGGTTTCTGGCGGGCCTACCCAGCCTTCCGCGGCCAGCGGTTCGAGGAAATCTCCAACCCCGTCTGGTTCCGACGAGATCCAGAGCAGGCTTGGGGTTTCTTTGGCCACCGCCTCAATCTCTACCGGGCTACGGCCCCCCACGCCGGTTTCGACATCCTTCGCCGCTGGGGCGAGAGCCGTCCGCTGGGCTATTTCGTCTTCACCAGCAACGTCGATGGACATTTCCATCGAGCCGGTTTCTCGCCCGAGCGCATCCTGGAGTGCCACGGCTCAATCAACTTCCTCCAGTGCGTGGATGGTTGCACGGACGCGATCTGGTCGGCGGAAGACACCACTATCCTGGTCGATAAGGATACGATCCGTGCCCGGCCACTGCTGCCGCAGTGCGTCCGTTGTGGGCGGTTGGCGCGACCCAACATACTTATGTTTGGTGATGGGGGCTGGATTCCAAACCGCTCCAACGAACAAGAGCAGCGTTATGGTGACTGGCTGGAACAGATTGCTGGCAAGCGACTGGCAGTTATCGAGTTCGGAGCCGGTACGGGCGTACCCACGGTACGCTGGGAATGTGAGCATCAAACCGGGCAGCATATCCGCGTGAACCCACGGGACACTGCGGCACCGCCGGGCAGCATCGTTTTGCCCGTGGGCGCATTGCAGGCGATTCGTGCGTTGGATAGGATGATTGCGAGTGGGGCTGAAGGCACTAGCCCTGCCGGAAGTGTGCAACCCGATCCCTGAGGAGTAGAGAAATGGACGCCCCGGAAGCTGTTCGCACATATCCCTTCTTCCTGCCTCACCTTCACACCTATCGGGATTCTCGCCATGCTCTTCTACGGTCACCGCATTGTCATCTTGTCTGTTCTAATGGTCGTCGGTGCTGGTGCCGTGGAGATTCCCTATGGCGTGGTCCGGCAACCGTGGGACATCCATCTTGGCCATCACCGGGCGTGGATTCACGTAGTGCAGCCGGCCGACGCCGTGCGTGTGTCACTTCCCTGGCGACGGCGCGACAACGATGCTGGCAGCAAGAACGTCATCATTGTCGATGTGGCCACCGGCGAGCGCATCCGCAACATCGCCCGCATCGAGGTCACCCGCGAGTATGGTGACTTGGTCTTTCAGCCGAAAACCGCACCGGGGGAATACTACGTGTACTACCTGCCATACGTGGTGCAGATGAACTATGGCGGGTATGGGGGCGGCTACTTGCCCGTGGAGAACACCGCTGACGCCCAATGGATCAAGAGGCACAATTTGACGTTGGCCGAACTCGGCCAGGGCAAGTGGCGCAACCTGCCGGAGGCGTCGGTGTTGGAGTTCCAGGCAAGGACTGCTTTCGACAGTTTCTATCCGATGGAAGTGGTGGCGACGAAGCGGGAAGTCGCGAGATTCCTTGCTGTTCATCAGGCCGAGCCCTATTTGCTCTTTGTGGAAGATCGCCGCTACCCAATTCGGATGAGCGAGGACTTGCCGAAGCGTTGGATTGACAGCAGTTCGGGAAAAGCGTTTTCCGGTGAGGTCCAGCGGAACGAGTTCTACGCCTTGCAGATCGGCGTGTATGCGTCGAAGCAGACGTTGGAAGACTTGACGGTGGCGTTTAGCGATCTGCGCCCTGAGAAGGCCGGCAAGCCGATTCCGGCGACGGCGTTGCGATGTTTCAATCTGGGCGGGACCGACACCAACGGCCAGCACTTCCGCAAGGCGGTGAGCGTAGCCCAGGGCAAGATCCAGCCGCTGTGGATTGGCGTGGACGTTGCGGGCGATACAGAACCGGCTTTGTACCGAGGGACGATCACGATCCACCCAAGAAACGCCCCGCCCGCCGAGGTGGCCATTGCACTGACGATCCGGTCGGAGGCGCTAGCTGATCGCGGGGATAGCGAACCGTGGCGCCATTCGCGGTTGCGCTGGCTGGACTCGACGATCGCTATCGACGACGAGGTGGTGGCACCGTACACACCGCTGGTGGTCGATGGCCGCACGATTCGTTGCCTGAACCGAGAGGTTCGCTTTGGCGACGACGGGTTGCCGGCGCGCATCCTCAGCGGCGCGCAAGAGATTCTCGCCCAGCCCATGCGTTTCATCATCGAGGCCGACTCCGGCCCCCTTCGACTGGCCGGCGGCGTGCCGAAGATTTCCAAGCAAACGCCGGGCACGGTGGTCTGGGATTCGCAAGCCGCCGGCGGGCCGGTCTCGCTCAACTGCCGCGCAAGGATGGAGTTCGACGGGCATCTCCAATACGAACTGACTCTCAAAGCGAACCAACCGGTTCATCTTAAGGACAGCCGCCTGGAGTTGCCGTTTGAGCGCGAGGCGGCCGCGTACATGATGGGCATGGGGCGTCCGGGCGGGTCTCGCCCCCAGGAGTACACCTGGAAATGGGCCGGCCCGCAGGATAGTTTCTGGATCGGCAATGTCCACGCCGGTTTGCACTGTAAGCTGCGCGGGGCGACCTATTGTGGTCCGCTGCTGAATCTCTACCATCCCGCCCCGCCGCCGAGTTGGCACAATGGGGGCAAGGGCGGTTGCACGGTGAGCGAGATGAATGGCTCGCCGGTCCTGGTCCGCGCCTACGGCGGCGAGCGCACGCTCGCGGCGGGCGAGTCGATCGTCTTTGAGTTCGCGTTGCTGATCACGCCGGTCAAGCATTTAGACACGGCCCGCCACTTCCGCGAGCGGTACTACCACCACTTCCCGCCGCCGGCGCCCGACGAGCTAACCGCCTCCAAGGTCAACGTGATCAACGTCCACCACGCTAACGAGGTGAACCCCTACATCAATTATCCGTTCGCCGCCGTGCCGCAGATGTCGGCGTTTGTGAAGACATGGCAGGAGCGCGGAATGAAGGTCAAGATTTATTACACGCTCCGGGAGCTGTCGAACTACGTGACGGAGTTGTGGGCGTTGCGAAGTCTAGGAACGGAAGTCTTGGCTGGCGGCGGCGGGGGCGGCTTCCCGTGGCTCCGTGAACACCTGGCGGCCAACTACACGCCACAGTGGTTCCAGCCTTACCCCGATGGCACGGCCGACGCCGCCATCCTCAACAGCGGCGAGTCGCGCTGGTACAACTACTACATTGAGGGTTTGGCTTGGCTGGCCCAGAACGTCCATATTGACGGCCTGTACCTCGACGACGTCAGTTACGACCGCCGCATCCTCAAACGCATGCGGAAGGTGTTGGATCGCAATCGGCCGGGCAGCATGATCGACCTGCACTCGAACACGGCCTTCTCCATCGGTCCCGCTAACCAGTATGCCGAGTTCTTTCCCTACGTCGATCGCCTCTGGTTCGGCGAGAGCTTCAACTACAATGCCATGTCGCCGGACACCTGGCTGGTCGAGGTTTCGGGCATACCCTTCGGTCTGATGGGTGACATGCTACAAGGCGGTGGCAATCCCTGGCGCGGCATGGTCTACGGCATGACCAACCGCCTGCCGTGGGGCACCGCCGGCGTGTCCTGCGACCCGCGGGCGATATGGAAGGTGTGGGACGACTTCGGCATTGCCGAGGCGAAGATGATCGGCTACTGGGAAAAGAACTGTCCGGTGCGAACGGACAACAGCAACGTACTGGCCACGGCTTACGTGAAGAAGGGCCGGACGCTGGTGTCGATCGCCAGTTGGGTGCCGAAGCTGGTCGAGTGCCGTTTGGCGATCGACTGGAGGGCATTGGGGCTCGATCCGCAAAAGGCCGTGATCGTTGCGCCGGAAGTGGCTGGTTTTCAGCCGGCCCGGCGCTGGCAGACGGGCAACGCGATTCCGGTGGCGCCCACCAAAGGCTGGCTGCTGTTGATCGATGAAGCGGAGGGAAAGGATTAGTGCTCGCAGGTCAACTCGCTAGGAGACGAAAGCCGTATTGCCCTGGGGGAGCAACAAACGGTCGTCACAGACGCGATTGACGACAAAGGGAACCGCCTGCAACAGGCCCGCAAGAATCGCAAGAAAGCGGCTGGCGGGCGTTTCGACGCCGGACGACCAGAAGGCCTTTTAGACAAGGGGCTGTTAGAAGCGATCCTGACGCCTTGGATGGCATATCGTCCGTCTTGGCTGCGGTGCTGGATTTCGCAGATGCCTGCCCGTATCACAATCCTTGCCCAAGGAACGTCAGCGAGAAGGCCGGACACGATAACCGAAGTGGAAGTCCTCGGCGGCTCCAATTCCACTTTTTCAGTCATGGATGTCGCGGTACGACCTCGTCAGCCGGCCGTGGGACGAAGATGTTGCTGCCGTGACGGTGTGTAGGCTGCCGGTGGGGGCGTTGCACAGGGGCCAGACAAGGGATAGGATCGTTGACACTCACGAACACTGAAGGACATGAACATGGACGCCCTGCAAGCCATCCGCACCCGCCGCAGCATCCGCGCGTACCTCGACCGCCCCGTGACCGAGGAACTGATCCAGAAGCTCATGGTCGCCGCAATGCAGGCACCCAGTGCCCGCAATCAGCAGCCCTGGCAGTTCGTCGTGATCGACGACCGGGCGATCTTGGCGAAAATCCCGGATTTCATGCCCAACGCAGCGATGGCCGAGCATGCGCCGTTGGCGATTCTGGTCTGCGGCGACCTGAGCTTGGAGAAGTCGCCTGGCTACTGGGTGGTCGATTGTGCCGCAGCCGTTGAGAACATGCTTCTGGCTGCGCATGCCCTAAGCCTGGGGGCAGTGTGGTGCGGCGTCTATCCACGAGACAAGCGGATGGAAGGGTTGAAGCGGCTCATCGACCTGCCGAACAATGTCATCGCCCACAGTCTGGTGGTGTTCGGCTACGCGGCCGAGCAGGTTCCCGCCGAAGATCGGTATCGGCCGGAGCGGGTCCACCACAACCGATGGCCGCAGAAGGGCGGATAGATTTATGACAGAAATGGTCTTCGACCGCGTGGAGAGCCTTCTCAAGCAGCATGGCATCACGTTCCAGGTGACGCGGCACGAGCCGGTCTACACCAGCGAGGAGGCCGCCAGGGTCCGCGGCACACCCTTGGCCAGCGGGGCCAAGGCCCTGATCGTCAAGGGCGAGGCGGGCTTCGTCATGTTCGTTGTCCCGGCTGATCGGAAGCTCGACAGCCATGCCGTCCGCCGTGCCAAGTGCTGGAAGAAGATGCGGTTTGCCACACGGGAAGAAGTTCTGGAGTTGACCAGCCTTGCCCCTGGCTCCATCCCGCCCTTTGGCAGCCTGTTCGGCCTGCCTACACTTTGCGACCGGCGGCTGGGCGAAAACGAGGTGATCAACTTCAACGCTGGGGACCACGCAATCTCGGTGAGCATGCAGTATGCGAGCTATTTGCAGATAGAGGAACCGGAATTGGGCATCTTTGCGGTGGAGTCGGCGCCATGACTGAACTCTTGCTCCGCATCAACGGCATCCAGGCCGCCTTCGGTTTCGAGTTCGGCCTCGATAGTCCTCGCGCCAACGAAGGGCGAGCCGCTAATCCGTACCGGCAGGCCAATGTCTCCTATTCCCTGGTCCAGCGGCAAGGCGGCAAGGTCGTGCGGCATACGCTGATCGACTGCGGCATGGGCGTGGTGCCGTCGCTCTTGGAGTTCGAGCAGAGCCACGGTGTGAATGTAGTCCACGAGGTCTTGTTAACCCATCCGCACTTTGACCATTTTGCTCAGCTCGACTGGCTTTCGATGTGCCTGTTGCGGAGCGGCCGGCCCGACCAACTCCGACCATTGCCGATCTACGCCAGCCAGGAGTGCTGGGAGAGTGGCCCCAACCGCGTCCATCGCTACCTGGCCGAACGGAGCGACTTCCGGGCGCTCGTGCCAGACAACACCGTCGTGCTGGGGGATCTTACCGTCACGCCCATCGACGTGGATCACGGCCCGAAAGCGCCCGGTGCCCTGGGGTTCGTAATTCAGCACTGCGACCGGAAGATCGTCATCACGGGCGACTTCCTCCACGTCCCAGAGGAGGACAATCCTCTTCTATTCGACGCCGATGTAATGTTCTTGGATGCCAACACATGGCACCCGGCGGAACAGTCCCGGCACCAGTCAGTGCTTGGCAACCTCCCCCTGATCGACAAATTGCGACCCAAGCGGGCCTACATGATCCACTACTCCGGCTACGAGGACCGCGAGCACGCGGGGGACCGAATCAATGGGCCGCTGGGTACGGAACAGTTCCGCCAAGAGCTTCACGAGGTGGCCGGAGGGCTGGACATTCAGCCTGCGGAACATGGGATGGTCCTGGGCGACACGGTGCCTTGGCCGGAGTAGAATGTTCCTGTGACCCCTCAATCGCACCGAC
>JBAWVO010000137.1:0-16344 GCA_037147235.1 Planctomycetota bacterium
TGGGGCCCGTTTTCCTAAGTCCTTGCGCCGCTTACGGCAGTGCCATTCGTGGCTGCCACCTTTTCTTTCCCCAAAGAATACGCTCGGAATTGCGATTACAGTTCATTCTCTGCAACGGGGAGTGTCAGCGGTTGGCCTCCCTGCGATGGTTCTGAATTCTTCGGGATGCGAGTCACGATTCGTTCGGGATGTTCTCGCTGCCGTGATTGAGCTGCGGCGGCGATCAATCGGATGTCGAAGCCGTATGCTGCGGCATTGTCTTCCTTCAGACAGCGGACTTCCCGAATGATCGAATCAAGCTGTTGATCAGTTATTGTCTTCATAATCGTCTCCAATGAATTCTTCAGGAGTGCAAATTACCGGCATGGCTATTTGATGTCGAGCAAAACACCGCTCGATGCGGTGTCTGTTGTGGGGGTTGGCGATGTGGGTGCAGTTCCAAGTCAGAAGAAAATTGACACGGTGGACCCCCGCGCAGGCGATATGAAACGCGTCGTCTACCGCCTTTTGTGGAACGACTCCATCCCGGAGCAATTCCTCCGCAATCCTTATCACTGGCTCGCTGATCACAAGCAAAGGAATGTCCGCCATCAGTTTCAGTCTTTGCTCAGCCAGCGTCTTGTCTCCGCGCGCCAGCTCATCCAAGACGATTTGAGATGAAAGCAATTCGTAGCGAGAACGATGAACATCCCACCACTCTAGAGTTAGTTCCTGCCTCGCCGCCTGCACGATGTCGCGCGCCCTCCGAGCGACATAGTAGCTGGAAATCGTCGTTTCGATGAATACTGTTTCGAGCATTTTGGTTTCGGGCAAGATTCCACAAAAGCTATCCTAGTTCATGGCAGTTGCTGCCGACGATTTCCGCGTTGAGTTATGTGATACGGCAAACCGGGAACGACCAATCTTGTCAATCTATACTGCTCGCGGTTGAGACTGACACTAACCCGAAGCACGAAAGGATAGGAAAATTGATTCTCTGAAGCTCTGAGTCTAGCTAGTGCATATTGACAAATCAAGGGGGGCCATGCGGGGAGTGCGGCAATTTCCGCACTCCCCGCATGGCAAAACGCTATCCTCGGTTGAAGTATTTCGAGCGAAGTTTTCTGCCGGTCGTACCACATCCTGGCAGGGAAATTATGGCTCGTCTGGGGGTGCCTCCCACAGTATGCGCGAATATCGTGATGTCCCAGTTCGGAAACCACCTGACCGAACTCGGGAAACGAACGGATTCGGTCGACCGATGCGCGAAGGCGTCGCACAAAAGGCGGCAGCCGTAAGCGGAGCGTCCCTCGCGATGAAAGCTCGAATCTCGCGAAGATCCTCGCGGGCTTGTCTCGTCCAATGCACCTTAACGGACATCTTCTTGCTCAAGTTCTGCCATGAACTTATCGTGGTCCATAATGTCACCCGCATCGGCCTGCGCGATCCCAAGCTCGATCTTGCGCACGAGATAAAGGCGATCAATCACCTCATCCAGAGTGGCCTTCTCATCCAGTAACTCAATCACGGACAGGACTTTTTCTTTCGTGGTCATATCTTCGTACAGGTCATCTTCGCTTGCCAATGGATCACAGAGTTATTCTACCCTAAATCGCGGACCGTTTCAAAGGCGGGCGCGCGAGCGTCAATTGGCCGCGAGAGAGCGGGATCGTTTGGGATGCCGGATCTCGGACCGGTCCTAAAGGACTTGTCCGTACCCACATCTTTCGGCCGGCCAAGCGTCTTTATGGCCATTTTCGGACACTTTATTGGTTTTTCTCTTTTCGAAATCCGAAACAAAGTCAAATTTCAAGGGGAAAGGTTCAAAACCGGAGGGACTCTGTGTTTTGGTCATTCCGAATTTCAAATTTCCGATTTGTAATAGGCTTGGCTTTTCGTGCCAGCAATGAGCTACCAAGTCGTTAACCACCGTCGCGATTAACCGACTCGTTGGCCGGAACCACATTTTGCTCCGATGCCGCAGGCGTACCTGCACCGTGATTTGCCCTTCCCCTGGCTTCGATGATGAACTTTGACAGGATAATCAGGAGCATTACCAGCAGATAGACCCGCAGGAGATATAGGGCTACGGTCACGGTACGGGTGGTTTTGATGCGTGGCATGGCGATTGTAGGCACGTCAGGCTTTCCAGCCTGACCTTGTCCAGTTCATTATCAGGCTGGAAAGCCTGACCTACTGGGTGGGGGATTGTTATTTTTATTGCAAGGCCGCTCGGGCAACGAGGCCTTTCATGATGTCTTTGAAATGGATCACGCCCAGCAGGTGATCCCCCCGGTCGACGACGGGAATCATCCGATAATGGTACTTGGCGAACAGCTCTTCGAGGTCCTCGCGGGCATCGTCCGACTCGGCCGCCACGACCGGCGCAACCATCACCTCGCCCAGCGGTAGGGCATCGTCGGACAGGACTAGCTCGCGGAGATCGACCACGCCCTGCAGTACTCGGTCCGGTTCACTCACGACGTAGACATAGGAGATCATATCGTGGTCGTAGTTCGACGTGCGGAGCCGGTCGATCGTCTGACGCACGGTATCGTCCTTGCCGGCCGTCACGTACTGCGATGACATCAATGCCTGGGCAGTCACCTCGCGCCGCGAGAGAATGCCCTCGATGCGATGGGCCTGGTCGGGTGGGAGCAGTGGCAAAAGCTGCATCTTGTCGTCGTGCGGCAAGACCGAGAACAAGTCGGCCAATTGCGGTATCGACATCTCGCCGAGGATGGTGCGAGCCCGCTCTTTTCGCAGGTTCGAGATGATCTGCCGCTGTGCACGCGGCTCGGCCTCCATGAGCGTCTCAGCCGCTTTTTCCGAATCCAACACCGAGAAGACGGCCTGTTGCTCCTTTTCAGAAAGCTCCTCCAGGGCGTCGGCCAAATCCTCGCTGGGCAGTTCGTGAATTTGTGATCGCGTGACGCTGAGTGAAACGCGATCGGTGGCCGCCACGTCTTCCAGCGAAAGCGGTTGCACGTACTTCCAGGAAATGAACACGTCCTTCAAAATGCGAAAACGGCCCAGGCCCCAGCGACGCAAGAAACCGTTGAAGGAAATATCGACGTGTACCAACACCATGCGGCCCTTCGACTCCAGCAGATGGATGTCGTTGACCACTTCGGTCCGCCGGCCGTCCATGTCCAGGATCGTCTTGCCCACCAGATGTTCGTCGAGCATGAGCCAGCCAACCTGGTCGACAAAAGGTGGATATAGTTCGCCGCTTTCCGGCGGTTGAACGAAAATGGCGTCGGCATCGATCTTGATCAGGCGACTGAAGGGAATGAACTCGGTCGGCTTGCCCCAGCCATGTGCGAGGTACAGGCCAACGGCCTCGGGATAGGGTTCGCTGAGTCGGAAGACGATGTCTGTCAGCTTGCCAAGGCGATGGCTGATATTACCCTGACACACAGGCCGGCCCACCAACTGCGAGTAATAATGGAAGCGGAAATCTTTCCCGGCGGCGGTCAAGTCGGAATGAGCAACTGCGGATGGATTGGATGGCGTAGACATGGCAGCACCTTACGACCCCTTGAAAACAATTTCTCAGCCGAAAAGTTGGAAAACTGCGTAAATTGTGGATACGATGATCACAAACAGAACGATTCCCCAGTTGGCGACGTTCTCCCAAAGCGTGTTGACGTACTCGCCCATCAGGTGCTTATCGTTCAACAGCAGGATGAGGAAGGTCAACGCGGCAGGCAGCAGCGTGACGGCTACGACTTGGACGAACTTGGTAATCTGATCCTGAACTTCCGTGGTGGAGATCAAGACCACCAAGCCGGCCGAGATCAACATGCCCAGGTAAACCACATAGAACCAGGGAGCCTCGCGGACGCTCTTGTTCAACGAGTGGGCCCAGCCGAACACTTCTCCCACGGCCCAGCTTGTGGAGAGCGAAATACAGAGGGCACCCAGCAAACCGGCGTCAAACAGGCCGATGGCAAACAGCACCTTTGCCCATTGGCCCAAATGTTCATTGGGCATGATCTCGGGATTGGCCATGGCCCTGGCCGTTTCGGCGGCCGAATCGACGGCGATCGCCCCGCCGGGATGGTTATAGAACAGGGCTGCCGTGGCAATGATGATGAATGCCGCCACGATACAGGTCACCAGCGATCCGACGAACGTGTCGATCTTGCCATAGTGAATGTCGCGGACGTCCATGCCCTTATCGACCACGGCCGATTGCTGGAAAAAAATCTGCCAGGGGGTAATCGTCGTGCCGATATTCGCCATAACCAGCGTGATCCAGGCGGCTGCCGGCAGGGCTTCCGTAACATGGAATTCGGGACGGTAGAATCCTCGCCCCACGGCCAGCCAGCCATCGGCCACATTACCCGTCTGCATGGCCCAGATCGCCGCGGGAATGTAGACCAGGTTGAATAGGCAGAAGACCAGAGTGAGCTTCTCAAAGGTCCAGTATTTTCCTGTGATGACGATCGCGAACATCAGGAGCGTCACCCCCAGGAAAGTCAGAACCGGGTGAACGCCAAAGATCGACATGGCCTGCATCATGCCGATGTATTCCGTGATCAACGTCAACCAATTGATCAACGCCAGGTCGAAAATGGAAAACCACCCCCAAAATGGGCCGAATGCGTCAAAAATAGCCTCCGCATGACCACGCTTGGTGACCGCACCCAATCGCACGGTCATTTCCTGGACGAAATAGGCCATCGGCACAAGAATAATGAATGCCCAAAGCAGGTTAAAACCAGTCTTGGCCCCTGTTTCAGCATACGTCGAGATCCCACCGGCGTCATTGTCGGCAACCATCGTGATGATTCCCGGACCGACAACCGCCAAAAGAATCAGCGCGCGCCGTCGGAATCGACCCATCCAGTGAATGCTTTTGCTGAGCCAATACATGAGGGGTGTCCGGGAGGTTTGCTACCTGGAGATCAAAGTGCTTTTCGCTTTTACGGTCAAACAGGGCAGGGGGGTGGCAGCAATGCAAATTGGCAGGGAGGCGGTCCCGAGGGGGATTTGCGTCAAGAATAGCGGGAAATATCCTGGAGGACAAGGGGCCTTTTCCGACAACAGGCCTTTTCCGACCGGCCGCCGATCACACCTGCTCACGCCGCCCGGACAATCGACGGCCGCGATTTGGTCCGGTAGACATCCTTGATGACCAGTTCGACGAGTTGTTCCGTTGCCTCGGCGAGGATTCGCTGCCGCAACGACTCACGAACTCTGCGGCGCTGTAGAACCGAATCGACTTCCTTCAGGAGAAATTCCGGAGCAAATGCCCGAATGTAGCCACGAGCTTCCCCACGGGACATTCCGCGGGCTTTTTCACAAGTCACTTCCCAAACGGCGACGTGACATTCCCGGGCCAGTTCGCCGGCTGCCTGTCGCACTAGCGAGAGGTCCAACCAGGCGAAGAGCCGATCCAGGATGCCTTCCGCAGGCGGATTAGGTGTGCGGGCCGGGTGGGTGGATTTTCTTGGCTTATCCCTTGTGTTCATTGATGCTAACCCGGGGTGCTTGAGGATGTTTGTGGAGCGCATGCGTCTCGCCTGCGTACCTTGATCATAACCTTGCCAACTGCTGTCATTGCTAGCTCGACGTAGGGTGCGTGGAGCACGGATGCCCGCGAAATGGTGCGTTACGCGAACCGGTCTATTTCAGGGTAGACGTTCTCGAAGTATTGAGTCCGTGCGCAACGCACCATTTCCCGGGTGTTGGTTCGCTTCACGCACCCTACGGGTTGCCGTCACTGCTGGCAGTTGGCAAGGTTATGATCAAGTCTCGCCCGCGTACCTCCATGCTCGTAGCCTAGGCGTCTTGCGTAGGACAGTTTTTGACAAACAACAGGCCGCAGCCGACCCTGAGAGTGGCAGGTGCTATAGGAATCGTGTGAAGAATAGGATGATCTTGACCGATTCTTGGTTAGGCCGAGATTTTGTCTGGATTGTGCGGTTTCCACGGCCTCGACAAGGGTTACGTTGTCGCTGTTTGAGTTTTCCCTGATACTTTCCCCACCTGGTAAATCATCCAGGCGATCAGCCCCAACCCGAGGACGAACGCGACCAAGAAAATCACGAGCGGAGTCCACTGTGTTTCCGTTGGCTGCCTCGATATGTCGAAGTAAGGGGCGAATTCCAGGTGCTGGACCACCTGGCGACTGGCCGCATTGACGCCCAGCACGCCGAACTGTGCCAGCCCGATGAGCGAAGCCCAACCGCGACTGATTTCACCCTCGCGTTGTCGTGCAAACCAGAGCAGTGCCAGAACGGCACAGGGAACAGCGGCCGTTACAACGGTCAACACGGCCCACGGGCTGAGGAACATCGCCTGCTTCGTTTCCGCCGGCCATGTGCCGAAACTGTACCACGCGCCGGCAACCGCGAACCACACGGCACCCACCAGGTAAAGCTTCCAGGCAAAACCCTTTGTCCAGGTGCGGTAGGCATCGCTCTCGCGGCCTGCAAACCAGGCCGAATCAAAGGAAATCCAGGCGGCAGTGGTCGTCAGTGCCAAGCCGAACATCAGAAGCCAGCGGGGCCAAAGCCGTGGATCGGCGACGTTCAACGCCGTTCCCAAAGTCGCCCCATGGAAGCTGTGCTGCTGCCAGAGATCCGGCCACGCCTTCACGTTCTCCATCAGGCTCATGGCGTTGGCGAAGACAAAGCCGATCGTGATGAACAAGAGTGCCGAAACCCAGCCTACGGCCCGCTTCCAGCGGGGCATCTTCGGGCCTTGCTCGGCCTGGCCGTAGGCGTACAAATAGACGCCGTAGTAAGCCAGCACGAGCATCGCGATAATCGAGAGCCAAAACCATGCCATGAGAATCGTAGCCGGATAGAAGACCTGGCCAAAGCCAACCTGGATGAACAGCAGCGGCACGATTCCAAAATTGATCCCCAAGGCGATAATGACCGGCATTTGGGCCATCAGCCGCGAGCCGAACTGCCGGCCATGCTCACTCCCGAAAACATACAATAGCATTGAGACGATGATTCCGGCATACCAGAGATTCATTGGCACTTCGTGGAGCGTAAATCCCAGCCATTTGAATAGCTCGACAAACCAAATGGGGGCCGGCATTCCGCCAGGCAGTGAAGTATCGAATAGGTTTTTGGGGTCCATCATGGGGTTCCTGTCTTGAGATCCTTGGGAAGCATTCCAGCCGGACGTGCCGGAGACACGTCCGACAGGTAGGATACAAGCAACTCCGCCTCCTCGGGCGTGCCTGCCCAAGGCGGCATGGTGAAACGAGTCCGGTCGAGATCGTTGACCAGCGCACGAATCATGCCGGGAGTCCATCCTTGCACTAGCGGGGCCACCGGCGAGTACCCTTTCTGGATGGCGTGACAATCATTGCAGTGGTATTGGAAGATCATGCCTCCCAGCTTGATCCGGTCGGATGGGGGAAGCGCGAGCAGACGTGTGCGGTCAACGTGACCGTCGGCCGACATAACTTGCGGATAGTTGGCCTGGACGAACGCTTTGGTCCACGTGCCACTTTCCAGAAAGCCCTTTTCACGGATCGCGGCGACCTCATCGGTCAGCATCTGGCTGCCGAGGACGACGTTGTAGCAGATGTACGGCTTTCGCACGGCCTCGCGAATGAACTCGGCCGTACTCATGCCGATGATGCCGAATAGCAAGACCGAAGCGGCAAAGCCGGGTGTCTTGATCCAGCCGGGGTTCCGGTAAGGCCCCAGAAAGAGCAGTACGAAGACGATCCCGGTCGCCACGAACAGCAGGGCCATGAGTACATTGAGCACGGGTGCCGCAACCAGGGCCGCCTGGGCCGATGGCGGCAGAAAAACATACCACAGGATTCCACCCAGCGCGATGAACACCGCGCCAAGCAGTGCCGGCCGGGTGGACCGCGACTCAATCAAGGCGTGCAATTTGGCGTCCTTGATCGTGATGGCCGCGTGCAGATAGACATAGAGCGAACTGAGCAGCAATGCCCCGCCTGTCCGCGAAATGATCTGCGGCAGGGCCTGGCGATTCAAGAGTGCGCTCCAGAAGTCGTGGTCGGCCCGCCAGTTGCCTGGGTCAAGCATGAAGGCCGTAATCGCGGCAATGATAACCAAGCTCGCCCAGGCCGAGATACCGTAGATCCAGACAATGATTGCATGAATTTTCTCCGGCAGGCGACCCCAGTAGTAATAAAAGACGAAGGCGGAAACGATCTCGGCGAGGAAAAAGACGTATTCCGTGGCCCAAGCAAAGACAAAGGTGCGGATCAAGACCTGCGTTGCCAACGGTGAGGCCAGCCCGATCGTCCACCAGATTCCCGCGCCGGTGATCGCGCCGAAGGCGACCGTCAAAAGGACGAAGAACTTGGCGTGCCGTTTCAAATAGGCAAGGTAATCGCCGTTCTTTGTTCGATAGGCGTAGGTGGTCTCTACGGCCAAGAACAGTCCGCCTCCGACGGCATAATGCGCCACCAAGACGTGAATCACTGAAATCGCGGCGATCAACATCGGCGCGGTCAATTGGTCGACATACCACCAGGGAAAGTGCATCGTTGAAGCTCCGTGAATTGCTCGGTAACCGGCAGGAACGGCCGCCTGCGCAGTCTCTCAGTCGGGTTGCCTGAAGTTGAAATGTACACTCTGGTTGAGGAACGTCAGAGGATTGTCATGGACAATCCGACGAACCAGCGACTCTGGGTGACCACGGCGGCGCATTGCGGCCATGAATTGCGGCACAGCCAGCGGATCGGATGGGCCCCAATCGGCCGATGAATTCACCAGAATGCGTTCTGGACCGTACATCTCCACCATGTCGGCTGCGCGTTCGGGCGTCGCCTTGGTAGTTGGATAGAGTGTGATTCCCGCCCAATATCCGCCGTCGAGGACCAGGCGGATCGTGTGCTCTTCACAGTGATCGATGCACACTCGGTTGCGGTCCGTACGACTGTCGGCGTGGAGCAGGTCAAGGATCATTCGCGTGCCCTGGTATTTGTCAGCTAAATGCGGCGTGTGAAAAAGCATCTGCTCGTTGCGGTTGACACCCAACTCGATAAGTTCCAGCAGCGTGCATACCTCGTTTTTGGTATTCTTGTGCAGGCCGACCTCGCCGATGCCCAGAACATTGGGCCGATCGAGGAATTCAGGGAGCAGGGCGATCACTTCCCTGGCGAAGGCGACGTTTTCGGCCTCCTTGGCGTTAATGCCCATCCAGGCGTAGTGCTGAATGCCATGGTTGGCCGTACGTTTCGGCTCCCATTCGGTCAATTGACGGAAATAATCATAGAAGCTGCTGGTGCCGCTACGATCGTATCCCATCCAGAAGGCCGGCTCACCCACGACCAGACACCCAGCCCTAGCCAAAGCCTGCAAGTCATCGGTGGTTCGGGAGGCAATGTGAATGTGAGGGTCGATAAAGTGCATGGTTTGGGTCTCCTATCCTTCACGCTTGTTTTGCCAGTTCTCGACGTAAGGCAGCGAGAACGTCATCTGCACCCGTTCGGCGCGGTTGCCGTCTGGGCTAGTAATTACCCCGATGGCCTGCTGGAGTTGTTGCCAACGCGGGTCGTCAGCCACTTGGCCATCGGCTCGACCGACGCGGTCGATCGCGGCCGCGAGATCGAGCAAGCGACAGCGCATGGTGAGAAATTCACAATTAAACACTTCGAGGGCAGTTGAGTTAGGCATGGGGTAATCCTCGCAGGGCATTCTTGATTCTCCTTCGAGTTTGTAATTTTTACGTCTGACTGGTTCAAAGTCAAGTGTGGTTCTCACATGGCATGCGACACACCGAAAGAAATGTTCAATGTTTTAAGGAACGGCGCAGAAATAACTGTCGCAAGAAAAGTAGCAGGCACACTCCGTGTGCCGTCTGCCCCCGCTCGGCGAGTGGGCAAAACACGACAGTTATTTCTGCGCCGGTCCTAAGGTTAATGAAATACCCGGTGGGTCTGCCGGTTTATCCGCACGGCAGTCTTGATCGGCGTACCCCCCCCTTGGTATTCCAGACAAAAGACTGCGACAGTCATCGAATGGGGGTTTGGTAGTGGGTTCGGTAAAACGGTCGCCGTACGCCCGGAATAATGATACAGATTGTTTCGTCACGGGTAGCAAACCGGACGCTGTGTGGTAGACTTGGGAAGTTGTACTTGGCCAAGAGGAGGCTACTCCGCTCGGCCGAGAGCGGTTCGTTGTACTCTGAGTCAGGGCGTTGCGCCAAGGAGAAGAGCCGCAACTGGTGGATGCGCGATACTCTGCGTGACGGAGCCTGCATGATGAAAGCCGATCGATTTGGACCGCGGAAAGCCGCCATCGCGGCAGTTCTCGTCTTCTGCACGACGCTCTCTTCGGCGCGGGCAACCCATGCCGAGGGCATTCCTTTCCGCGAGGGCGCGCCGGTGAAGATCGCTTTCTCGCTAGATACGCGTCTGGACAACGCATGGAGCGTGGATCCGCTTGCTCCTTCCGCGCCCCGCCGCACCTCGTCCTACCTCCACTTCGTCGTGACCCCATTCCGTGATCGGATCCATGCAAAAATCGAGCTCTGGCGTAGCATCAAGAAAGACGGGCTCACCCTGAGCGTAAACGCCCAAGGCGAGGCGGAAGGTGCCTTCGACCGGCGCACCGGAGCGATTGCTCCGCTTCCCGTCTCTTTGAAGTGGTCGGAAAAGTGTTCGGGTATTCTTGAATCTTGGACCTATGATGAGGCGGTCCCGGAACACAAGAAGTTAATCGAGGAAATGCGAGGAATGATGGGCGCTACGGCCCGCGATCTGAATTGGACGGCGAACCTTTCAGGCAATCTCGATTGGCAAGGCGGTGGCGGTACGGGCCGGTTGGACGTTAACGTCCTCTTCCGGGGAGAGTGGCACGTCGCCGCGAGCGACCATGCTTACATTATCCCTCCCGACCGTGTGTTTCCAGGTATAGGCCTCATCAAGACTCTGGAAGTGTTCACGGATGCGACCGCCGCGAAGAAAGCCTTCGGTCCTGGCAAAGCTGCATGGGCGATTCCAAACCTCGGTGACGAGGCGAAGTTCCGCCATGGTATGCGGAACGAGGTGCTGGTTCGCAAGGGTTGCTGGCAGGTCGCGTTCGTGAACCAGAACTCAAAGCTTCAGCCCGGCCGTCCTGAACCGGGTCCGGAATTCATCGAGCGTGTCGAGATATTGGATCGCTATGTGCAATCGTTGCTGGAGCAACCGGGTTCGGCCATCGGCAATCCGCCGGTCGTGCGCGAACAGCCCCCGATGCCTCCTGCCGATCCACCGGGTGGCCCGCCGCCCGACAGCGCGGAGCCGCCCGGGGCAACGCAGTCCACCGTGGTTGAGCCGCCTTCTCCGACCTCGCCGGAGCCGGGTGGCGATGTGACCATCCAGCCGCCGCCCGCCGACGATTCGGCAACCACTACCGATACGCCCGAAACTTCACCAGACGATTCGCTCACAACCATGATTTCCCCGGAAACGGCGGCAGGCGGGGCAGCGGTGCTTGGCGGGTTGGGGGTGATCGGGGCTTGGTTGACAATGGTATCCAGCGGCGTAGGTTGGAAAGACGTTACCGACGGGGCTCGCGAGTGGCTCGGCGGAACGCCGCCGACACCGGTCGAACCGCCGCAGGTGACCATGCCCCCGCGAGGTTACGACGGCCAGACGAACGAACAGGGTGAGGTGTGGAGTAACGAGGATCACGGCTGGGTCGGCCGCAACCTCTACGAGCAGGAGAAGTCGCGGCGAACCTGGCTCGACCAGAAGGCCGAGGACGATCTGCACGCCGGGCAGAGCGAAGACGTCAAGCGCGCCTACGACCAATGGCAGAAGTCGGTCAAAGACCGGGAGGATTCGCGGCAGGCCTATATCGATCACTTGCGACAACGTGTCATCGACTGGCAGCGCGAGAAAGTCGAGCGGCTGGAAAAGCAGTCGGATCGCGGGGTCGTCGTCTCGGGGGAAGTGGCCGACTTCGTGCGAGGCGTGGTCAAGGACGTCAAGGATTTGGGCGCAGCAGCCATTGACGGAGAAACCTGGAACTCGGCCTGGGAATTGGGCCACGACACGCTAAAGGCCGCCGGCGAGACCGTGGAGGAAGTCGTCGGCAGCCCGATCCAGAGTTCGAAGAAGATCGGGGGATTCTACGGCACGGTCGGCAAGGAACTCTTAAAATGGCAGGCCACCGCCGCCGAGAACCACAAGGAAGGTCTGGTCCAGGCCGGCAGGTTCTTCAGCAAGACCCTGGTGGAGCCCGTGTACAACGGGGTCCATGACCTGTTCGACTCGCACAAGCCGATCACCGACCGGATCAAGGTGATCGGCCAGGTGGAGGTCATGCTGGCCATGGGCGGCTTAACGCAGTACTCCACTGCCCAACTGGCTCGTTGGACCGAGGCCGGAATTACCAAGGTCGGCGGGGCGTTGGGAGTGGATACAAGCCTGCTGACCGGCAAAACGCTTCCGGTGCCCGGCGGAAGAACGATCGACACCGGTCCCGGCAGGCCTCCCACCGGCAAATTCAAGCCGTGGGGAACGATGGAACGCGAGGGTTTTGCCGAGACCACCAAGATCTTCGAGCAGAAGACGAAGATGATGCAGAATATGAACCGGGTGGCCGACGATCTGCTCGATCCGGCGAAGAAGCAGCAGGCGATCGCCGATCTGGTGAAGCTGAAGAAGTCAGGCCCAGCCGTCTTCAATCTCGTCAAGAAGGAGCTGAACAGTTCGACACTCAAGACGATCGAGAGCGCCAGCGGGGAATTGAACCGCAAGATCCTCAGCAAGACGGCTCAGGAGTTGGAGGCCGCCGGATACAAAGTGAAAGTCAAAACGGCGGGGAATCCCGGCGGGGCCGACTGCGACGCCCTCTGGGAGGTTCGCACGAAAAAAGGCTATCTGCTGAACGACAAGAACACGGCCGATCTGGTCGAAAAGACGATGGGCGACGTCGTCAAGAAGGATTTGGGTCATCTCGGCGCGACGCCCGAGGATCTCGGCCACAAGGTCATGAACGGCAGCCCCGAAAGGTTCGCCGCCACGCCGGACAAGCTGGGAATCCCTGCGCATGAGGGCACGCTAACACCTGATGGGCAGTTGCAGTTCAAAGAGGTTCCGCGCGAGGGCGCCCACTGGGCGAACCAAAAGACCCCCTACCGGGTGCGGCCTGGCGAGTTGATCGCCGGCGACGTAATGAACCGCGAGATGGCCCAATCGCTGGGGAATGTGTTGAAGACCAAGACCGACCATCTCATCGCCTTGGGCGCCGACGCAACCCCGGCCGACCTGCTCGACGCCGCTCGCGAAATATTCAAGACCCACCTCAGGACCGGGATGCCGATGCTTGACCGGGCTGGGGTTGCAGCAACCCAGGAGTATCAGGAGTTGATTCGCAACCTGAGGCTCGCGCAGAACCTCAAGCAGGGCACGAGCGCGCTCCCGCCCGTCAGCGAGTGGGACCGGATCCTTCAAGACCAAGTGCGCCAAATCGGCGATGCATTGCCGCCGATCCAGTAGAGTTCGTTCGGAGAGGGTTGGATACCATGTTCACGATCAAACTGTTGCCGTCCTATTTCCTCGAGTTGCAGAAGCGGCTGGGCCTGATGCCCAACAGCATCTCGCCGCTGGAGCGGCTTAGTCAGGTCTTTGCCGGCGCGGCGCCGGAAGAAGATTCGCAGGCCTCGCTGCCCGTCGCCGAGGACGATCTGCGGGCGGCGATGGTCGCCTTGTGCCAGCCGACACAGCGCGTCCATATCCGCATCGGCGGCAATTTCGCGGTGCCGGAACAGTACCTGTTGGCCCGCGCCGCGACCGGGCCGGCCCTGGCCGGAGTCGAGGTCGCGGCCGATGGGCAACTTGTCCTTCAGGCGTTCGCTTCGGGGGAAGAACTGATCGAATGGCTCATCGACGTCATCAATCCCCAAGGGCTGATGCACGCGGCCCCCTGCCGGATTCCGCGGCAGATGACCCATTCGCAACTCGTGCATGCCTTGCACCTGATCGACATGTACCGCCGCTGCTATTATCAGTCAATGCTCGACTATACCGTGGCCGGCGAGCCGGAATTTGGCGAGGTCCAGTTTGCCGGAACGATGGGCGAGGCCCTGACCTCGGTCGATTACCGCTGGGTGCTGCCGTCGGCGCGGATCATGGCGCCAACCTCCCTCCCGCTGTCGATGGAAACACAAATTCCCTGGCTTGTTGCCAACAACCTGATCCAGCCGGCCACGGACGCCGCCGGTGCGGGTCTGTGGACCTTCGCCGAGGACGGCGAGCAACTCGGCCTGGAGTTCATGACCGGCTGGCTGGCGGCGGCGGGAGTCGAAGTCGGCGTGTTGGATGGGCAGTTCAAGCGGTGCGACGGGAGCGTCCTTGTACTCAGCACGGTCCGCAGCATGCATACCTTTGCCATCTCCGGTCGCGGCGCGGAATATCAGGCGGCAGGCGACGAGGGCCTGCGGCAATCGCTGCAAAACACCTTGGCACAAGGCCCCAGCTCAAGGGTCGTCGCCGCGCCAGCGGCAGGCCGCGACCAGCCGCCGGCGCAGCGGTTTTGTTCCCAATGCGGCGCAAAGATTCAGCCGGGCGATAAGTTCTGCTGCTCGTGCGGCAGGCCCGTTGTCACATTGGTTTCCTGAAAGGGCAAGACGATGTTGCGAAGCAAGAAGTTCTGGATCGCGATAACGGCAATCGCCATCGCCGGAGTCGTTCTCTTTCTTGTTTCCCGGCCACTGTTCTTCCACGTGGTCTCAATCATTGGCATCGTCATGCTTATCGGCTCCGCGCTCATCATGGTGCTGACCTTCAGGAAAGCCCGGCGGGTGTCGATCTTGGCCTTGCTGATCTCGATTACCGTGAGCCTTGTTTCGTTTCTGGTTTACCAGGCTATCCTTCCGGTCAAAGCCCATGGGCTTGTGATGTTCGTGGCCATGCTGGCTGGGTGCTTGCTCGGAACGGCTTGGGCGCAAACGCCCGAGTTGTTCGTGGAAAAGGGCGCGGTGAAAATGCGGGGAAACCTATGGTATCTTGCCGTCTGGGCACTAATCTTCTCGATCACACAGATCGTTACGCTGGTTGCCGGTCGGCCGCCGCGGCTGGCGCTGCTGCTGCTCTGTCTGGGTACAGGGCTTGCCTTGGGCAATGGGGGTAGCATGGCCTTGCGGGCATGGAGAGCGAACCAAACGAACAAGTCTTGAACAAGAAAGGATTTCCCATGTCCTACTGTACGCGTTGCGGTGCGGAGAATCCGCCGGAGGCACGGTTTTGCAGGAGTTGCGGAGCGGGCATGGAGCAAACGCCCCAGCCCGAATCGCAACCGCCAGCGGCCACTTCACCTGACACGATATTGTGGCGGCGAAGAACGCCGCGCAAGTGGCCGGTGGTGGCCCTTTTGGTTGTCATCGCGATGCTGCTTCTCGCGGTGGCCGCCGTGCTGATGTGTTCCGACGGACAGCAAACAGCCAAGAACAATGGGCCGGCCCCCGACGCTCCGTGGCGTACGGCGTCTGCCGGCGACGATCGCGGCCAACCGCCCTCGGCGACGACCGCGTCCAAAACTTCCCCGACATCCGAAAAGCCACCATCGCCACCCCCGACTGCCGCCGATCCGCCGAAGCCCCCGGCGGATGACGATTCCGGAGAACTCATCGGTGGCGTAACCGTCTTGGGATCCTTGCTCAACGAATGGCGGCAGAAGACAACCATGCCCATGCGGGAAGACGCGGCGGCCGGATGGACCAAGAGCCGCGTCGACCCGGTCAAAATGGTGGAGGCTTTTGAGCTTCTCAAGGTAAAGAAAGGCTTTGCACTTCGGGCGTACCAGTTCCGCGAGGGCGTTAATGGAAACGGGGTCGTTTGGGCCATGCCGGAAAATGCCGGCTTCCCCGACCCCAAAGATTGCCCCGTGCTGGCGAACCATCCCTTCAAGGCACCCAAACCCGCCGCGGCCCTGGAGGACGCGATGGAAGCTATTACGGGAAACGACGAGCCTTTATCGTACATGGCTGCCTCCATATTGCGGCGAGAGTTCTCGGAATTCGGGGCAGCCGGGCACGGATGCGATTGGGGCCTACGCGCTATCCTTGAGAATGATCCTTGGAAGGCAACTCCCGCAAAGGATGGCCCGCCTCCGCTGGACATTTCGCCGGGCGATCGCAGTGCGTGGAAGTGGTCTGAAGCGGAGCCTAAGTACTGGCCGCCACAGGTTCGCATGGAGAAAGATCGGGTGAAGGTCACGTTCTACACCTACACCAACCTGGAGAAACAGCGGATCTTCCGACACACCGACATATACCAACCCGGCAAGTACCATCCCAAGAGTGAAGACAAGCCGATCGCAGAAGGACCTCCCGGCCGGATGCCCTGAGAACCGGACCTATGCGGAGTATCCGTCATCCCTTGCGCTCTTGGTACTCTCTCGCGGTGAATCCTAATCA
>JBAWVO010000138.1:0-16156 GCA_037147235.1 Planctomycetota bacterium
TCTTGAACTCTTTCAGATCGTTGATGCGTTGTTTCCATGAAGACTGGTAATTGAGTGTACTGGGTTGCTTCGTTTTCTGTTTCATTCTGTCAACTGTTCTCTTTTCAGTCACGGAACTAGACCCTACCTGTTTTGTTGCCATTCCACTTCCCCTGCATTGTACCCAGTTATCCAATACGGGCTGCTACTATACTCGCAACGGGCTTCCCGATGACCTTCTGGGCCGCATTATCTGTGCTTAGATGGTCCCCTCTTCAAACCCTCCCAAACGAATCCGAGAGCATCGAGCATGAGGATTCTGTCCTCTGCAAGTTTGCCACGCTTTTTGCGTTGCCGCATTTTGAAAACCCAATTACCCAGTGAGGTGTTTGTCTGATATACGGATGGGACAAAGCAGTGGCCGTACTCCTTCTTGAATAACATCAGATCGTGAATATGTTCTTTCCATGTCGTCAGCCTCACCCAAACGAACCCAAGAGCATTGAGGCAACTGACTCTTTCCTCAGCAAGTTCGCCAAGCTTCTTGCTTTGCCGCAGGTTGGACACCCAGTTGCCCAGTGCGGGGTTTGGTTGGTATCTGCGAGGAACATTGCAATGTCCGTATTTATTCTTGAACGCTTTTAGATCGATGATGCGTTGTTCCCAAGTCGTCCGCCGTTCCCAACAAAAGCCGAGGGCATCAAGGCAACAGACCCTTTTCTCAGCAAGCATGCCATGCCTCTTCGCTTTGCGGACGCCGCTCACCCACTGACCCAGAGCAGGATTTAGCGAATACCGCTTCGGAACATTGCAGTGCCCATGTTTCTTCTTGAACTCTTTCAGTTCCTTGAATCGCTGCTCCCATGAAGACTGGCGGCGAGTCGAACTAATTGGGACTTTCATTTCGCCTCCAATTCGTTGCCCATCGCCGCCAACTGGTCAGCAGAAGGAAAACCATCCACTCGGTAGCGTTCAGGATAGATGCCCATCGGCGTCATTAGGTCGCCAGCAATCTCAACAACCTTCTCCCACGGGGCCATGAAGGGTGCTTGATCTGGCCCGCCAAGAACGATTCGCTCGGCCACGGGGAGTAGCGAAATCGTGTTCTTGGACCAAACGCAGTAACTTCTAAGATTCCCAGTGTCCTTATGCTCCATCGCAGAGAACGAAGCGACGAATAAATCTTCCCCGGTTTGCTTGTTGAGAGTGTCCAGCAGATCCTTCTGCTCGGCATAGTTCTGGCCCATCGACTGCATGTGAATCTTCCGAAACTCGTCATAAAGAGGGTGGTCAGCTTCCGGCATCCACGATTCCCATCCATCCCCAACCAGCCTAAGTGCGGTTCCTGAAACTGCCCGCGGCTGCTCAAATGACTTCTTGGCTAGAGCGATCATTGCTTCCAGCCCTGGCGTGTCTTCTGAGCCGGCGACAATCAGCATCTCCCGACCAGGAACCATCGCAATGTAGTCGCCCTTAACCTGGAATTGCCGGATTAAATCGAGAATAATCAGCCGTGAGCAGTCGTAGCCATCGTTCGTGGTGAAAATGTAGATGCCTTCACCTTCTTCGGGACCGACGATCATGGGGTGTAATTGACGCAGATTATCTCGGGCTGATTCTAGGGCTTCATAGAAGGTCACGCCCCAAAGGTCGATTTCCTTATTGGAAATGGGCCTCATGGAATCGGGCATGTCATAAACCAGCCCCAAGCCCAAGTCATCGCCAAGGGTCTGGTATTGCAGGTAAGTGTCCTCGTTGCCATCGACAATCATTCTCAATCGGGCCGACTCAAAGAAACTGCGGGATCTGACTGCCGGGAGTATATCGGACTGAATGTCGGCATACTCCTCGGGAGCGGACTTGTGGGCCTGAATCCATGCCCGCACGTATTGACGGAGCGATTGGGGTCGGTCTTCTTGGGGGAGGGAGCAGTATTCCTGGTAGGCGTTATGCAGGAATAGGATCGATTGTTTCTCACCCGCCTCGGAAATCATAAACTTTTCGGGATCGTAGGTGATTTCGCCGATAACTCCCGCTTCCTGAAGGCGAGTAATTACGAGTTGGGCGAATTCATTCTTGTCGGGGATGTTCATAATCGTTGTTGACGGGCTTTGTTGTCGGCAGAGCTACTTTATTCCATCTTGTCCAGGAATTCCCGAACCAGCCACGCCCTGCCAAACGGACATTCGGTATCCGAGATGAAATCGTCGGCAATCAGCCCCAGAGCAGTGGTGGTCTCGGCTTCAGTGGCTCGTCTTGCCATGCTATCTTCCACGGACTGGATGGCTGGGGCGTAATCAGAGAATGCTTCGGACCAGTAGGCAGATTTATCAGAGTTCATATTCGGTGTCATACTGCACAACCCCCGCCAACCGTAAGCATTCCCACCAAGCCTTACCTTGCGAATCGGCCGTAGCCAGGATCACCTGCCCGTCCTTGGACGCATCGACTTGCCAGTAGCGGGAGCCGTTCGGTAACTTAAATCCCGCCTCACCGACAGACCAACCAAGGCGATGTAGCAGGCCGTGAGCGAGATCGATGGCTTCGGTAGGTTTCATGGTTATGCCCATTCATTTCACGGACGCAGGGGCAGGAAGCCGCTTGAAATCCACGGCAAAGCTGAATTCGCTCTTTGGCCTATTCTTGTACTCCTTGAGCGTCGGTGAATAAGTCTGGACATCGACCTTGTTCTGCTCCGGGCGGAACGTGAATATCCGCAGCCAGCCATTGCCGCCGTTAGGCTCGTCCTGGTAATCCTGTAAAACCACATGCACGGGTTGGATCGCCTGGGTCTTCTTCGTGATATAGGCTTCACCTTCGTAGTGGCCGCAGAGAACCATAAAAATCTGCGATGAAGGCTCGATAAGCTGCTCCCATACGTGCGAAGGTGTTTGCCGATCTGGGCCACTGGCGGCTGTACCCTTGCCTATCTCGGCTTTGGGCGTGAGCATCTGGTGCGTCGTCAGGATGACCGGCAAGCCTGGATTATCGGCCATGACCTTCTTGGCCCACTCGATCTCGACCTTCGGTGCGGCAACGGCCAGTTCGAGCATCATGAACTTGTATCCGCCAGCAGAGATTGTCTGATAGGAACTGAATCCTGAAGGAGAAGCACCGCCATACCAAGGATATTTCTTGAATCGCTGAGGGCCGTAGTAATCGACGAACTTGCGACCGGTATAGCTGCCCTTCTTGCCGTCCATCAGATCGTGGTTGCCACAGGCTACCCCGTAGGGAACCACGTTATTGAGTTTATCCATGAAGCTGGTGGAATTCTTGAACTGCTTGTCGATGTGGCCGTCGTCCACGTTGTCGCCCACCGTCACCACGAATTTGATCTGGAGCTTCTCGACGTTCTGGCAAATCCATTCGGTCTGAGCCATGCCCACCTTCGTATACTTGGCAGCGTAGAGTTGGGGATCGGGCAGCACGACAATGGAGAAATCCGTGGATTCTGCATGGATGCGACCCACAAACAGGGCCAGTAATGCCAGAAGCATCAGCCCAAATTGCCAGGCTTGTTTCGTACCATGAATTGTCGGCATCAGTCATCTCCTTGAGTGGATCGGTCAGTTTTTCACTTTTCCGCGATTGTACGCCACTAAAGTCGTTTTGTAAAACTATCGAGTGGTCACGGCCCGCACTCCGCACACGGTTTCTTCCCGGCCTGGACCGCCTCATCCCGACTATTATATTGGACGAGATTTTTCGCCAAAATCTTGGCCGCCGATTTGCAGCCAGCCTTGTGGAACACCTGCGAGTTCTTCGAGGCAACGTAGCCAACTGAGATCGAATCGACTGCTGACGGCAATTTGGTGTTCATGGTCGGGCGCACGGCTTCCGAGCCGCCTTTCTCCTTGCCCTTATGTTCTCCTAAATGCGATACATGGACTTTCCAAGTCTTGCCGTCGCTCTCGATGGTAATCGTGCCGTCCACGTCCGTGCGTTTCACAGGCACATCCAGGCGTTGCAGCAAGTTCAACGTATTTTTGTGCGGATGACCGTAGGAGTTGCCCTCGCCGCAACTGACGACGACCAGCTTTGGCCTTGTCGCCTTCAGCCAGCCTTCGTCCGTGCCATTGCGGCTCCCGTGGTGAGCGGCTTTCATTATCGTCACATGGCGGTAGAGGCTCGCTTCCGCATGCTCAAACCACCAAGCCCGCTCCACTTGCTCGGAGTCACCAGTGAGCAGGACGGAGAACTCATCGTAGTCCAGACGAATCCCGATGCTGTTGTTGTTTTCGTTCTTCTTGTCTTCTCCGGGCTGCGGAAATAGCCGAAGCAGCACGGAACCCAGTTGAATCTTCCGCTCCGAATCCTTCTTGGGTTCGACCAGCTTGCAGCCCGCTCTATCGACCGCTTCCAGAAGACGCTGGTAGGCCGTACTTGTATGCGACGAATTGGAGTCAGCGTAGAACTTGGGCTTGTACTTCTCGATGACGGCAGCCATGCCGTTGATATGATCCGCATGGTGGTGGGAGACCACCACAAGGTCAATGCTCTCAACGCCCTTCTTCCTCAGAAGGTTCATGATGCCGTTCGATGGGCCAGTATCGACCAGAGCGGTCTTCCCTTCTGGGGAACGAATGAGTATTGCGTCACCCTGCCCAACGTCGAGGAAAGATACGGTGACGTCCCCAGCCCGTGCCGTTGCGGTCAGGACAACAGCCAGAGCAACACCTGCCGCCAACAGTGTTCGTTTCATAGCTTGATGTCCTCCCCCGAGTCGGTCTTCCGCAACTTGTCCTGCAACGCCTGAGTTCCTCTCTTCAGCGATTCGGTTGCCTCTCGGTCAACCTCGATACTGAACGAGAGCATATCGCCCGGCTTGGCTCCCTTTGGTAGCAGCTCCTTGGGGAAATCGACCTGCCGCCCGTCGTCGGTCAGGAGGACGGCGATTTTACCTTCATAACGGTCAAACGACAAACTAAGTTTCATAGCATACCTCGAAAGCAGGGTATCATGGTATCAGTTCCTTTCCTAAGCCCGCAAGCGGCGGTTTGAGCCCTTCTATTTTCCGGCAAAAGCCAAGTTATGCCCAGTCTTCCAATGCGGACCTTCGGTATTGCTTTCCTCCGCCGCCTTCGTGAAGTTGAAACTGCCTGACGACCACATGGCCGTTGGTCTGCACGTCCTGCCAACGAGAAACTGGAAGCAGAGCAGTCTGAAAGATGCGGGCAATAACCGTCGTGGACCGGGGACGCGACAGGGGGGTGTCAAGAAAAATTGAAATACTGAGCGGCTAATTTGCCACGCAAGAGTTAGACGGTGTTTGATATAAGGGGGAAAAGCGGTGAATTTCCTTGCCTGCGGAGAGTGCCAGACCTCCGCAGACCAGCGGTCGCGAAACGCTCTGGATGCGATAAGGCCTCTATCAGAAGTCGTCGATGTCGGCCTGCCCGACTTCCGCGGTCCCGAGGTTGGCATGGCATATTGAAGAATCAGCAGTGCATTAGGGCGGCTTTGCCCATCGATCATAGCGGTGATTATCGCGACGGCTGCAACCGCGCAAATGAGCTTGCGGCGTAGGCTTGGCACGCGGCGGCCAGCCTCGCGTGCCATCGCCCTCCCAACGTATAATGATGGTTGATGCCTGACCCAACCCTTGGAAAAGGAGGATCGCCTTGACACCCCCCTCAGCGCATAGGTCGCCGCAACTGCTCGCACTCGTCGTCTGTGGCTGCCTCCTGACGGAAGCCGGATTCGTGCCGGCTGCCCAGGGGGCGCCATGGAAGGCCCTTTTCGTAACGGGGTACGATCCGCACGGTCATCCGTGGCAGGATACCACGCCGATTCTGGAACGGCTTCTCGCGGAAAGCAAGAAGTTCGATGTCCGGATTGCCAAGTTGACCTCGGCCGCAGAGGCCCATGCCTTTGCGTCGGACTTCGCCAAGTGCCACGTCGTTGTCCTGTATGCCCACGGCTTGGAATGGCCCAAAACAACCCGGGACGAATTCGTCAAATACATGGACGGTGGCGGCGGCCTAGTCGTGATCCACAATGCCGTAGGACAATTCGCGGGTTGGGACGCGTACCGGGCCATGATCGGAATCGGGACGGGAGACCAGCATGACGGGGTTCGGCTCGCGTTCGACGAGGCTAGGCAAAGGGTGGTGAGGGTCCCGCCCGGTGACGGCATCAAGTGCAACGGGCACGGCCATCTCCACGAGTGGGTGGTGAAGGTCCGCGAACCGGAACATCCCATCATGGCGGGCCTGCCGGGCGCATGGAAGCACACGGGGGACGAGCTCTATCATGGCTTGCGCGGCAAAGCCGAACACATTGAGGATCTGAAGGTGCTAGCAACCGCGTTCAGCGCCAAGGAAACCGGCGGCACCGGAGAACACGAGCCGGTCATGCTTGTCAACCGATTCGGAAAGGGACGGATCTTTCATGCCACCCTCGGGCATAACACGGTGAGCATGTCTTGCGCCGGTTTCCAAACGCTCTTCCTCCGGGGGATGGAATGGGCGGCCACGGGAAAGGTGGCCCCTAGCGAGGTCCCCGCCGATTTCCCCACGGAAGCCAAGGCGAGCGTGAGGCCCGCGGCCCGTAAAGCATACGTCCGCAAGATCGTCTTTATCGGCGGACGACATAACCACGGGCCGGGCGCTCACGAAAACAACGCCGGCACCGCGCTGCTCAAGAGCCTGATCGATTCTTCGGACAACGTCCGCAGCGTGGCGACGGCCCTGTATCCGGACCGGCCGCCGGACGATCTTGCACAACTCGACGAGGCATCCGCCCTGGTTGTCCTATGCGAGGGTTGGAACGAGCACTGGCTGAACCATCGGAACCTCGAAGTGATGAAGAAGTTCCGCCAAATAATGCAGAAAGGCACGGGCCTCGTGTGTCTCCATGCGGCCACTGCCGTTGAGGACGACGTCGAGAAGGAATTCATGACCTGGTGCGGCGGCAATAAAAAGCAGGGCTATTCGACCCACCCGATGACGGACGACCTGGAACTGCTTGTAGCCGCCCCCGGTCATCCGATTAGCCGGGACGTCAAGCCGATGCGGTTCGACAGAGAGGAATTCTATCGCCGGATCTTGTTCGACGAATCGGCCGGCAAGATCACCCCGATCCTGACGGTTGGCTCTAAGACGGAAAAACCGGCGGAACAGGTGGTTGCATGGGCGTTTGAACGCCCGGGAGGCGGTCGCGCATTCTGCTGTACCGGCCCGCACTTCTATGCCTCTTTCAAAAACGACAACTTTCGCAAGTTGATCCTCAATGCGGTCCTCTGGGCGGCGAGACACGAGGTGCCGCAGGACGGCGTACGCGGATCGACCCCGATGGAGAGTCTGTTCCAAGATCTCGCCTCTCCACGACCTGCTACGAGGAAGACTCCATGAAAGTCGGTCTGGGTTCATTCACGATCCGGGAACTCAAGCTAGACGCATTTGCACAATAGTTAGACGTCCCATCCCTTGCGCAGTTCGACGCGCAGGTACTTGTCCGCTTCCGGCTCGTTGGGGAACCGCATGTTCGTGGCGTCCCACTGGAGCCTCTTGCCGTGGCGCACGGCGATGCTGCCCAACAGCGCGACTTCGGTGACCGCGGCCGCGAAGTCGAAGTTTGATGCCGTCGGCGTGCCCTCCTTGCATGCCTGGAGCCAGCTCCCGAGGTGGTCGCCGTAGCTTTCGACCGTCCAGGGAATCTTGCCCACTTCCTTCATCTTCTTCTCCGGAATGATCCTGGCCCCATCGCAATGCGGCAAGGCCATGATGCTGCACTCAGAGCCAATGATCACCTGCCCGTCGCCTACCGGCTTGCGGTCCTCTTCCAGGTGCTTGGGACGCGGCGCCTCGGCCGCCTTCGTCCCCGTGTGGAAATACATGGTCACTTCCGGCCGCGCGCCGCGAGCCGGAAAGACGTACTTCAGGACGAAACCCACGGGATACGACTCCTTCACGGGCCACTCGTCTTGCACGACGACCTCGATACTGCTGGGCGCGCCGAGGTGCAATGCCCACCACGCCGCCGAAATGTGGTGCGTGCCCCAGTTGCCCATCAGGCCGTTGCAAATGTCGCTGAACGCGTGCCAACCGCAGCGGATCGTTCCGGTGGTGAATGGCCGCGGGGGGATTGGACCGAGCCAAAGGTCCCAGTCCACTCCGGGCGGGACTTGTGCAGGCGCCCGTGGCTTGCGCGCCTCCATGGAAGGGAAATTGTGCCAGTGGTGAATCTCCCGCACTTCGCCCAGCACCCCCGACTTGATCCACTGGCGGATCAGCCGCGTGCTCTCCATGGAATTGCCCTGGTTACCCATCTGGGTCGCCAGCTTCTTCTCGCGGGCCACTTTGGCCAGCAGCCGCGCCTGCTCGATCGTGTAGGTCAACGGCTTCTCGCAGTAGACGTGCTTGCCGCGCTTCAGGGCCATCATGGAGGCGGGATAGTGATGATGGTCCGGCGTGGCAACGATCACTCCATCGATCTTCTTCTCCAACTCGTCGAACATCTTGCGGTAGTCGGTGTAGCGTCGCACCGTAGGATGCGTCTTGAAGCACGCGGCCGAGTAGGATTCGTCCACGTCGACCAGCGCGACCAGATTGGCCCGGTCGCCCAGCGGGGCGTCGCTGCGCTCCGAACACTCGAAAAGACCTTTGGCCGAATTCAGGCACTTTGGAAGCCGGTCGCCACGGAGGAGGCTTTTGAGATTGTGCGGCGGCGGCTGTTCGAGCCGGTACGCGACGGCAAGGAGCGCGACGCGGTTTGTCGAGCCTTTGCCGATGCCTATATTGCCGAAGGGGCCAAACTCCCGGCCGAGACCCAGGAAGGCCGATATTACGACCGGCTTGTACAGGCCTACCCGATCCACCCCGAGGTGTTCGATCGTCTCTATGAAGATTGGACAACCATCGACGGTTTTCAGCGGACTCGCGGCGTACTGAAGTTGATGGCTAAGGTCATCTATCGGCTTTGGAAGGATGACAACAAGGATTTGATGATTCTGCCCGGAAGTTTGCCGTTGCATGACGGCAGTTCACGGAACGAACTGACCTACTATTTGCCTGCGGGTTGGGATGCGGTGGTCGAAAAGGACATTGACGGCGACCGTGCGGAAACGACGGAATTGGAGAACAAGGAACCGCGTTTCGGCCAGGTCAACGCCGCCCGCCGCGTGGCACGCACACTGTTTCTCGGCAGCGCACCGTCGTCGGTTGCCGGAAGGGCGGGCATTCGAGGCGTGGACCGCGCTCGGGTGCTGCTGGGTTGTCTGCAACCTGGCCAAACGTCTGCGATCTATTCTGACGCGCTGAATCGACTGTCGGATCGCCTTCATTACCTGAACAGCTCTGGCGACAAGGCACAAGACACCACTCGCTTCTGGTTCGACACACGCGCCAACCTGCGCCGTGAAATGGAGGATCGGAAGCGACGCTTCGACGACGGAACCGATGTTCGCGGCAAGATTGCCGAGGCACTCAAGAAAATGGTAGGCAATGCCACTTTCTTTGATGGGGTCCATATTTTTACCCCGCATGGCGATGTACCCGACGACAGTGCGCTGAGGCTTGTCGTCCTCTCGCCCGACCATTGGTACTCTCGCGATGAAGGACGGCAGGCCACCGATGCGGTGCTGGATTACGTCCGCAACAATGGCACCAAGCCCCGATACCGCGGCAATCGACTCATCTTTCTGGCTCCGGACATGGCCATTCTGAGCCGCCTGCGGGATGTGGCACGCACGGCACTGGCGTGGAACTCGATTGTCGAGGACGTGAAAGAGGGTCGGCTCAATATCGACCTTTTGCAGAAGCGGCAGGCCGAGAAGGAATTGCAGAGCGCCGTTGAAGTGGTGCCTCGGGCGGCACGCGAGTGCTACAAGTGGCTTTTGTGCCCCGTTCAGAACACGCCAACCGATCCAAAGCCCACGGTCGAAGCGTTCCCGCTCTCCACTAGCGGCGGCTCGGCCAGTAGTGAGACCGAACGTGTTTGCATTGACAACGAGCTGGTCATTACCACATGGTCGCCGATTCACCTGCGGACCAAGCTCAAAGAGCTGTACTGGAAGGATGGCAAGAGCGCGGCGGGCGCGATGGTCTTCTGGGAAGACACGCTCCGGTATCTTTATTTGTCACGACTCAAGAATCGCGAATCGCTCTTCCAAGCAATCCGCACGGGCGCAGCCTCCAAGGACTTCTTTGGCACTGCCTATGGGCAGAGCGGGGAGACTTACGAAGGATTCCACTTAGGCGACGGCAGTATCCAGGTTGACGACACCTTGTTGCTGATCGAACCGGAGGCCGCACTGGCCTACGAGAAGAAAATCAAGGACGATCAGAAGAAAGACGACAAGGACAAGGACAACAATCAGAAAGATGACGACAAGGGCAAGGGTAAAGACAAGGACGACCAGAAGGAAGACGATAAGGACAAAGTTGACATGCAGAAGGAAGGTCAAAAGGCCAAACCTCGCTCATTCCACGGCTCCATCCAGATTGCTCCTTTGACCGCCAAAATGCGTCTGGTTCAGGTTGCTGAGGAGATCATCGCCATTCTCGCTTCCGACCCGAACACCGAGGTCAAAGTCCGCGTCGAGATACAAGCGAACTTCCCCAACGGTGCCCAAGATCAAACCAAACGTGCCGTCTCCGAGAACGCAAAGACGCTTGGTTACAACAACGCCGAGTGGGAGTAACGATTTTTCAAGTCGCCGGCTGTCGTGCTCGACTTGCAGGAGGAGGCGACGCGGACAGTGCTGGAGCAGCAGAACTCATGTGTGCGGATTGGGCGGGCTAGGACAACCGCCATCAGGCTACCGATACCCGACACCCCCCATCCTTGCACTAAGTCGAGGCTTCCTGCACAATGGTGAGCATGCTATCGCTCGATCGCCAACGTGGAACCCTTTTCGGTTTAGCCATCGGCGATGCCCCCGGTGCCGCCGTTGAGTTCAAGCGGCCGGGCAGCTTCCCCGAGGTGACTGGCTACCGTGGCGGCGGCCCACACCATTTGGCCCCAGGAGATTGGACCGACGACACGAGTATGGCCCTCGCCCTGGCCGACAGTATGCGATCACCTGTCTGACGAGGAAGTTACGGTGGACGAAGACGACCTCGACGACATCATCAACCCCCGCGAGAAGCAAAGGATCTTCCTAGTCGCCGCCGACTACCAGGAAGACGTGACATCCGCGTGCGCCTGGCTGCGGGAGTACGAGATCGACATCTCCTGCTTCCGGCTCCGCCCCTACAAGATCGGCGACCAGTACGTCCTTCAGCGAGAGAGATTGATTCCGCCGCAAGAGTTGGACGATTTCATGGTTGATACCAAGCTGCATTTGGCGAAGAACACGGGGGGGCGTGGGGGCATCACACGTGCCAAGTCGGTGAAGCCCGTAAGAATGACTTGGGGACTGGGGGACGAGCAGATCGTTCTTGATGTCCGCAGTTGGACGGCGTTTCTCGAAACGTGTGTGAGCAAAGGTCTTGGGATGGGGCTGCCTATCGGTAAGCTTCCGATGAAGAAGCGGACCGCCAACGGCGAATACCATGACCTTGGAGAGGAGTACGTTAGAACCATCTATATCGAGGCTTCGCAGCTCTACATCGACTGCAACGCTTCAGCCGAGCTTATCAAAAAATGGGTCGCGGCGATTCGCGGGGAACTGGGGAAGCCGGCGGGCTTCATCACCGTAGAGACCGCTGATGGCGAAAGGATTGAACTATAGGATCAGATATTGAATTATCTGGCCGACCACACGGAGTTGTTCAAACAGTTCAGCGACAAAGCGGTGTTCAAGAAGTGGCTTGCGAACACGAATTTTTCGGCGACGTATTCGCCGCCGGCGGCGTAGTAAACACCTAAATTACTCGAGCTTTTACTTGAAGTGGCAGCGGAGCTATTGACACGATTAGTTTTCGTAATAGACGGTGTCACTTAACCAAATAGGAGACTGGAAAATGAGCGAATTGTCGTCACCGCAAGCATCGTCACTAATGAGGTCTTTCGAGTCTGCTCTTGAGAAGCTCAAGTTGGAGTTGCAAAACAATCTCGGCCAAGTCGACTTGCTTGATCGGCGGAAGATCGAACAGTTGCTTGAACTCTTCAACCAACGGTTTGTAATCGCTCAGCATGAGTTTTTGGATTACATCTCTCGCACGATTGGAGAGCCTACAAATCGGATCGCAGGTTTTGAATTGCGATCAATCGGTTCCGATGCAATTCCCGAGCTTGCGATGGCTGCGATTGCTGGAGGTGGGGCCGCAATCCTTTTGAATGTTGTTACCTTCTCTGCCGCGCATTGGATTTTCTGGACGACGACCACCACCGCAGCAGCCACGGTCGGCACAATCCTCGGGGTTTCAGCAGGAATTGCCACCGCGGGTATAGGTTTCCTTGTGGCGTTGGGTGCAGGCTATGGAGCCTCTAGGATGCTGAAAGGCAGCCGGCGAGACCGCGTCCGTTCTGGTATCCTGAAGCAATTCGATAGTGAAGCTGCACCAAAACTGCGGGCATGGGCAAGAGAACGCATTGCCGATGCAGCAGGAGATCAGCCGTGAGTCTTTTCGACAATTCATTATTCGGGCAAGCAGATCCGATGTTAAGATTGGGAGGAGCGATCAGCCCTGCCTTGGTCAAGGCCATCTATCCGATAGAGGCCATCACAGATTGGCATTATGCCCACCATCTCAAAGGGTTGACCGGACGGTGGATGGACGGTGGTGCTCATTACCTGACCGGCGTTACCCGAGGGTCTTATCACCGACTGGAACATGGCCATCACCTGCTTGAAGACAGCTTCAGGATTCTTAGTACCAAAGACTTGAGCTTTGGCCAATTCCTCCACCATCTTGGCTTGGATTCTTTAACAACGCGAGGAATTCCTAACCCCCTCTTGCCCACTGCACTGGCTCAACCATTACAAAAGCTGGGCTTGTCAAAGGCCGTAGTGAACGAGTTGATGACGGTAAATGTTCCCAAGATTATGGGGGGCGGACTTTCGCTCGTTTGTGCAGGTTCCGACGTGTATCTTGCCTTTTCCGACGCAATACCGCATACGTTTTATGCCGCCGGTTTGCATCTTCTTTACGGCACCGCGGATATTGCTCTTGGACTTTATCCGCCCAATGCGTTGTTGTTGCTGTCCGGCGCTACGGAAATCAGTGTCAGTGTCACGACGGCCTATCGCACTCTAGTAGATCCCGTGCTACCCGTAGTCAACGTACCAGCCAGCGTATACTTTCCTTTGCTTGAGCACTCGGTTGCCCTGGGATGCCTTTTCGGTGCCTGTGCCGGATTCTGGACGGGCCAAGGATGGGAAAAGACCACGGAAATGGCTCTCGTTACGGGGGCTGCATCGGCAGCTTCGGTATCAGCGGGTCTTGCGGCTGCGGGTGGTGGTTTTCTTGCCCCCTTTGCCGGCCCATTTGCAGGGATTGCAACAGCCTTGCTTCTTCGTAAGATGCTCGGTTCAAACTACAACAACCAGGTTCGTTACGAGACCTACGGAACCACGGGCAATTTGAACCTCTTTCCTCGGGCTGCTGGTATTCCACTTTTCGGTTGTCCGTCCGAGCCTATCGGTCGGATTAAGAATGACGAAGTTACATTCGATGAGAGGGCCATTGCCAGGCAGATGCTGACAGTTGCGGTTTGAACTTCCCTGAGAAGCCATCGAGGTAATCGGCCACAATATGAGGTCGGGAAAAACGCGTCCACTGCGTCCACGCGTCCAACCCCAGCTCTTTTTGGACGCATTGGACGGGTTGGACGCGTTTTTCGGGACTTCGTACATCGGTTGCAAACTATATACCCGACATCACTTCTCGGCCTTCACCTTGCCCTCAAGTTCCTTTATCTCTTCCTTGACCTTCTGCTTCGCTTCCCTGACATCTGACTTCACCTTGCCTTTGTCGACCGACAGGTTGACGTTGACTTTGTCGCCCTCAGCGTCGCGGTTGTGGCTCGTCAGGCTGAACCATCCTCGGTAAAAACCGAATCCAGCCAAGCTGATCAAAAGCACGACCACCACTTTAATCAATGAACGCATGATAGGTTTCCTTTGTTTGCCGTAGTCGTTGGGTTGCCATGATATTATATTCGTTGCAGCACCCACCCGTAACCGGGTGCCCCGCTACGCTTTCTTAGATGGCGTCTGACGGCCGAAGCTGGTGGCAGGGTGCCCATTCCGCCGCAGAATCAGAAATCGGGTACATTTCCACCCTTTCCCGAAAACAACGTCAATTTAACTCGCAGAAGATCGCAACAGACGAATTTTCGGGGGGGGTGCTTGCAATCTAACATCTTTCTTGTGTAAATTGTAAGGTGTCTCTGCTTTCGGGCAGAGGCGAATGAATTTGCAAAATACCTTGGAGACGTGAATTGGCCGCTGGACGGCCATTGAAGATAATTTGATCGACGCGCGTACCGTGCGACGTACCAGACCGCAACAAGGCAAACAGCGATGGAGTATATTTCAGCACGATGCACAGCGCAAAGGGGCTGGAGTTTCGGCACGTCTTCGTTGTCCGCTGCGACGACGGTCAGATTCCTGCAAGAGAACCCGTCGACATGGCCGCGGACCAAGCTGCCGTGGTGGCAGTGCTCAGGCGCGAGAAAAACCTGCTGTATGTCGCCATGACCCGGGCGCGAGACCGCCTCTACGTGACGTGGACCGGCCAACGGAGTAGGTTTTTGTCTTAGCCAGACCAACGCCAGTCTTGGCCACCGAAGTCCAGACTGACACCAATTGTAGCGGAGACTCACGATTTCATTGATCCAGGGCGATTCGTCGCTCGCAAATTTGAAATTAGTAAAGCAGGTGTTTTATGAAGCGTTTCCTTGTAATCGCTGGCATCTTTTGTTTACTGGAGGGCGTTGCTATAACTCCCGTGGCTCAGGGAGACACGTTCAGCCTGACAACCACGGGTAGCGGCAGCGTGACAATCCCCACGGGCTACGAGTGGACTAACGTGACGGTCCAGTGCTGGGGTGGCGGGGGCGGAGGAGGCAGCGGCTTCGATGCATTTACTTCTAGCGCGGCGCGCGGTGGCTCCGGGGGGGGCGGCGGCGCCTACGCTTCTAAGGCGTACACAGTGCTTTCCGCAGGTATGTACAACTTCTTTATCGGCACCGGGGGCACGGAAGGGGTTGCCGATGGCGGCGGCGGCCACCTCGGCATCGGTGGAGATGGCGGAAGCACGATTTGGAACTACGGCGGCTTGCAGGATATTTATGTCACCGGCGGCGGCGGCGGAGGAGGCAATTCGGTAGGTGGTCTGGTCCTAGCGGGGACCGGATATCAGGGCGGCGGCGGCGGTAACAACGGTTTGCAGGGCGGTGGCGGTGGTGGTGGCGGGTCTGCCGGTCCAAGTGGATCGGGTGGCAACGGTCAGAACGCAGGGACACCGTATAGCAGTAGCGGCGGGAGTGGAGGCACTGGCTATGGAGTGGGTGGCAATGGGGGGGGCCAAGTAGGCATTGGCCCCTACTATGGCGCCAACGCTGGTGCTTTTCCAGGCGGCGGCGGCGGTGGCGGCGGCTACGGTTATCATAACGGTGCCCCTGGAGGACAGGGTGCCAACGGCAAAATCATTATCGCGTACACTCAGCTAGCCCCTATTCCCGATCCCTCCACATACTACTGGACCACTATGGCTGGCACGATCACTGGCGGGAGCGGAACATGGGACACCGCTGGACAGAATTGGTCACTCTCAAGTACCGGGGATAGCACTCTTTCGGCGTGGTCGGCAGGCAACGACGCAAACTTTTCGGTCGGCTCTGGCACCATTACAGTCAATAACTCACAGTCTGCCCGCAACATCTCTTTCGGTAGCAGCACCAGTGGCTATGCACTGGCGGCCTGACCAGAGCCAACCTTTGATTGAGAAACGAAAGCACGTTGCCACCGTAGGAATTAGACTGATTGGCGTGGGCTGAATGCAAGCTCGATTATGTCTTGAAGCAACCTATTGCGGAGAAAGCATGTTTCACAAAATCCCGGTGCGAGGCTTGGCTGTTTGGCTCTCGTCGTTGTTAGTTGTCATTGGGATGCTGGGTTGGGTGTGGCGGCGAAACCCGAGCACGGCCGACGTATTGGCCGAGTATCTGACAATGGAACTGTCTGGAATACAGCAAATTGAGGTTTCTGAAATTCTCTTGGAGGGCAAATCATGAGTGTGCCAAGATAAGCTGATGTAGATCAGTTGGACAATCCAACCTGGCT
>JBAWVO010000139.1:0-16019 GCA_037147235.1 Planctomycetota bacterium
GCGGGGAGAATGGGAGGTTTTGGTCGTGTAACCCGTGCTAAAGCACGGGCCGAATCCGCTTCGGCACTGCGGCCTGTGGCAACCCTCGACGCCGCGCGCACCGCCCGCCGGGATCGGTTGGGTCCACGCCCCGGACAACGAGCCTCCGGAACTAACCTATGTGGACATCGACACGTTCGAGGCAACCTTCTAATTCTCACCGATGACCAGTCGGCCTGCGGACGGTACGCGCATACTGTGGGAGACACCCCTCTGTCGATTGAGCAGTTAGTGCCCATTGTGATGCAATGCCTCGTAGTCCATCATTCTTTCGGGGTAGTGGATGTAATCTTCTGGCAGGGCGGCCATGGCCGCCCTGCCAGAAGATTACATCCACTACACCATTGTTTACACCATTGTTTAATCATTCATCCTCAGTCATAATAGGTTAGTGGGTAAAATTAAAATTCCTATCAGTGGCCGAAGCAGCAGAGATTCTTGGCGTATCCCAAAACACGCTTCGGGCCTGGGCCAAGGCGGGCAAGATTCCCATGCATCGGAATCCGGCCAATGACTACCGGCTATTTCGCCGCGCCGACCTAGAGAAATTTCTTCGCGACATCGAATGTCACATGAAGGCCCATACCATGAAACGTAAGCCGAGATGAGACTATGACTACGCCAGAACGCCAACTTGAAGAACAGCTTATCGAAAAACTTCGGGGCTTGAAATACGAATACCGTGCGGACATCCGGGACCGCGCTGCTCTGGAGCGGAACTTCCGCGAGAAATTCGAGGCACTCAACCGAGTCAACCTGACCGAAGGCGAATTCTCTCGCCTTCTCGAAGAAATCATCACCCCTGATGTCTTCACCGCCGCCCGCACCCTGCGCGATCGCAACAGCTTCACCCGCGACGACGGCACACCTCTGAACTTCACCTTGGTCAACATCAAGGACTGGTGCAAAAACAGCTTCGAGGTTATCAACCAGCTCCGCATCAACACGGACAACAGCCATCACCGCTACGATGTCCTCCTGCTCATCAACGGGGTGCCCGTGGTGCAGATCGAGCTAAAGACCCTCGGCATCAGCCCGCGCCGGGCAATGGAGCAGATCGTCGATTACAAGAACGACCCCGGCAACGGCTACACCAAGACCCTCCTCTGCTTCCTCCAGCTCTTCATCGTCAGCAACCGCAGCGACACCTGGTATTTCGCCAACAACAACGCCCGCCACTTCGCCTTCAATGCCGATGAGCGATTCCTGCCCGTCTATCAGTTCGCCGCCGATGACAACAAAAAGATTACCCACCTCGACAGCTTCGCCGAGACGTTTCTCGTCAAATGCACCCTCGGCCACATGATTAGCCGCTACATGGTGCTCATCGCCAGCGAGCAGAAGCTGATGATGATGCGCCCGTATCAGATCTATGCGGTCAAGGCCATCGTCGAGTGCATCCACCAGAACTGCGGCAATGGCTACATCTGGCACACCACCGGCAGCGGCAAGACGCTCACTTCGTTTAAGGCCTCCACCTTGCTGAAGGACAATCCCGACATCGAGAAATGCCTCTTCGTCGTGGACCGCAAGGACCTCGACCGCCAGACCCGCGAGGAGTTCAATAAATTCCAGGAAGGCTGCGTCGAGGAAAACACCAACACCGGTGCTCTCGTGCGCCGTCTCCTCTCCGATGACTACGCCGACAAGGTCATCGTCACCACCATCCAGAAGCTCGGCCTCGCGCTAGACGAAAACAGCAAGCGCAACAAGCAGCGGAAGAAGAACGACCAACAGACCTATAAGGAGCAACTCGAGCCGCTCCGCGACAAGCGCATCGTATTCATCTTCGACGAGTGCCACCGCTCCCAGTTCGGTGAAAATCACAAGGCCATAAAAGAGTTCTTCCCCAAGGCCCAGCTCTTCGGCTTCACCGGCACGCCCATCTTTGAGGCAAACGCCACCGTAACGAAGATCGAGGATCAGCAGGCCTCATTGCAAACCACGGCAGACCTCTTTCAGAACCAGCTTCACGCCTACACCATCACCCACGCCATCGAAGACGCGAATGTCCTGCGCTTCCATGTCGATTACTTCAAACCCGAGGGCAAAAAGCTGCCCAAGCCGGGCGAGGCCCTCGCCAAGCGCGCCGTCATCGAGGCCATCCTCGCGAAACACGACGCCGCCACCGGCGGGCGGAGGTTCAATGCCCTGCTCGCCACCGCCTCCATCAATGACGCCATTGAATACCACGGCCTTTTCACTTCCATTCAGACGGAGAAGCAGGCCGCCGACCCCGACTTCCATCCGCTGAATATCGCCTGCGTCTTCTCCCCGCCCGCCGAGGGCGATGCCGATGTAAAGCAGATTCAGGAAGACCTGCCGCAAGAAAAGGAGGACAATGCCGTCGAGCCCGAGAAGAAAAAGGCCGCCCTCAAGGCCATCCTCACCGACTACAACACTCGCTACGGCTCCAACCACACCATCGGCGAGTTCGATCTCTACTATCAGGATGTGCAAAAGCGCATCAAAGACCAGCAGTGGCCCAACGCCGACCACCCCCACGAGCAGAAAATCGACATCACCATCGTGGTGGACATGCTCCTCACCGGCTTCGATTCCAAATACCTGAATACGCTCTACGTGGACAAGAACCTCAAACACCACGGCTTGATTCAGGCATTCTCCCGCACCAACCGCGTGCTCAACGGCACCAAACCCTACGGCAGCATCCTCGACTTCCGCCAGCAGCAGGGCGCCGTGGATGCCGCCATCGCCCTCTTCTCGGGGGAAAAGACCGGCGATCAGGCCCGCGAAATCTGGCTCGTGGACAAGGCCCCCGTGGTCATCAAGAAACTGGAAGACGCCGTGCAGAAGCTGGATGCCTTCATGAAGTCCCAGGGCCTCGACTGCGCCCCAGAGGCGGTGCCCAACCTCAAAGGCGACGAAGCCCGCAGCGCCTTCATCAACCACTTCAAGGAAGTCCAGCGCCTCAAAACCCAGCTCGACCAATACACCGACCTCTCCGACGAAAACACCGCCACCATCGAGCAGATCCTGCCCAAGGAAAACCTACTCGGCTTCCGCGGCGCCTATCTGGAGACCGCCCAGCGTCTCAAGGCCCAGCGGGTCAAGGGGGGCGACCAGCCCGAGCCGGACGGGGTGGACCAGCTCGATTTCGAGTTCGTCCTCTTTGCCTCCGCCCTCATTGATTACGACTACATCATGGGCCTCATCGCCCGCTTCTCCAGCCAGGAGCCGGGCAGGCAGAAGATGAGCCGCGAGCAACTCGTCGGCCTCATCCAGTCCGACGCCAAGTTCATGAACGAGCGCGAGGACATCGCCGCCTACATCGCCACCCTGAAGGCGGGCGAAGGCCTCAGCGAAAAGGCCATCCGCGACGGCTACACCTGCTTCAAAGCGGAAAAGGAAGCGGCGGAACTGGCCGACATTGCCAGCAAGCACGAGTTGACCACCGCCGACCTGCAAGCCTTCGTGGGCGGCATCCTGCAACGCATGATCTTCGATGGCGAGCAGCTCACCGACCTGATGGAACCGCTCGGCCTGAACTGGAAAGCCCGCCGCATGAAGGAACTCGACCTCATGGCCGACCTCCTGCCTCTTCTCACCAAACGCGCCCAAGGGCGCGACATCTCCGGCCTCAGCGCGTATGAAGCCTAGATTCAGCAAATCACCTTTATCTCACCATTTATGAACACCGCAGAACTCGTCGAAGCCATCAGCCGGGGCGAAGACACCAGCCACCAGTTCAAATCAGACTTTACCAACGCGGACGCCCTCGCAGCGGAGATCGTTGCGTTCAGCAATACCGCAGGCGGGCGTGTTTTCATTGGCGTCCGGGATGACGGCACCGTGAGCGGCCTCTCAGCCAGCGATGTCGGACGGCTTAACCAACTCATTTCCAACGCCGCTTCTCAGAACGTCCGCCCACCAGTGAATCCCCTGACAGAAATCATTTCCCATCCGGACGGCAATGTGTTGGTGGTTGATATCCCTGAAGGCATTAGCAAGCCCTTCATGGACAAGACCGGGACCATTTGGGTCAAAAGCGGGGCCGACAAGCGCCGCGCCACTTCCCGGGAGGAAATCCAGCGCATCTTCCAGCAAGGCGGCCTCCTCCACGCCGATGAAACCCTCATCCCCGGCCTGGGCGTGGCGGATGTCAGTGTTCCCTTTCTCGATCAATACCTGGAAGAAAAGGTGGGCGAAACGCTGGAGCAACAAGGTATCCCCCTCGGTAAAGTGTTGGAAAACATGAACCTCGCCCAGTCCGGCACCCTTAACCTTGCAGGTGCCCTCCTATTTGCCAAGCATCCAGAAGTTCGGCTACCTGCCTTCATCGTCAAGGCCGTCGCCTTCCCCGGAACCGATATTGCCGATGATACCTATCTCGAAAGTCGCGACCTCACCGGGCGGCTCAGCGACATCTTCGAGCAAGGCATGCGCTTCCTCACCGGCAACACCCGCACCCTCCAGAACGGCCAATCCGTCAACTCGCTAGGCCAGCCCGAGGTGCCGCGCATCGTCTGGGAGGAGCTGCTCGCCAACGCCCTCATCCACCGCGACTATTTCATTAGTGCCCCGGTCCGGCTTCTCATCTTTGCGGATCGGGTGGAAATCATCAGCCCCGGCCACCTGCCAAACAACCTCACCATCGCCAACATCAAGGCAGGTAACTCCAATATCCGCAATCCCATCCTCGCTTCCTTCGCTGCAAAACTTCTCCCCTATCGCGGTCTCGGCAGCGGGCTCCTCCGCGCCCTGCGCGCCTATCCGGCCATCGAACTCCTCGACGACCGCGAAGGCAACCTCTTCAAAGTCATCGTCTCCAGGCCCTCGGCTATCCAACCAAGCCCATGACCCGCAGCAGGACTACAAACAGCACACCCAACACGCCCACGGGCGCGACATCTCCGGCCTCTCCGCGTATGAGCAATAAGGCGAAAACCACGGCCATGAAGAACGACGGCAAACCCGCGTTGACGCCCAAGCTGCGCTTTCCGGAGTTTCAGGATGCGGAGGGGTGGGATGAAAAAGAGGTTGGCGAGGTTTTCCAAGTTACCCGTGGCGATGTCCTGTCCATGAAATTGGTTCGCGACACTAAAACCGCTGAAATGCCGTATCCGGTTTACTCGTCGCAGACCAAAAATAATGGGTTAAGCGGCTTCTACTCGGATTTTCTTTTCGAGGATGCGATTACATGGACCACTGACGGGGCGAATGCTGGCGATGTGAATTATCGGCCCGGCAAGTTCTATTGCACAAATGTTTGTGGGGTCTTGCTCAATTCGGAAGGGTTCGCCAACCCATGCGTTGCGGCATTGATAAATAGCGTCTCAAGAAAATACGTTTCCTACGTTGGGAATCCCAAGCTCATGAACGGAGTCATGAGCAAGATTGGGATTCCATTTCCATCTGTCACCGAACAACAAAAGATCGCCGAGTGCCTGACCTCCGTGGACGAGCTGATTGCCGCCCAGGCCCGGAAAGTGGACGCGCTCAAGACCCATAAGAAAGGGCTGATGCAGCAGCTTTTCCCCCGCGAAGGCGAAACCCAACCCCGCCTCCGCTTCCCCGAATTCCAATCCGCCGGGGAGTGGGTAGTGAAGTCAATCGGACAACTGGGGGAAGTCGTCACTGGAAGCACGCCAAGCACCGCACGCCCTGAATACTATGGCGGCGACAGGTTGTTCGTTTCACCCTCCGACATTTCCGACGGCAGATTCATCGAGAAGACAAAGACAACATTGACCGCCCTAGGTTTTGAAAAAACCCGCCCGATAAAGGCCAATAGCATTTTATTCGTCTGCATTGGCTCCACGATTGGGAAAATTGCCCAGAACCGACACGAGAGCGCAACCAATCAACAGATCAATTCAGTCGTCCCGAACTCGAACAACACTGACGGTTTCGTTTATTACGCGCTCAGTGGATTAGCCGACAAGATCGCCAATCTCGCCGGGATACAGGCTGTCCCCATCGTCAATAAGTCCTTGTTTTCCTCCGTCGAATTGCTGGTTCCGATGCTCCCCGAACAACAACGCATCGCCGACTGCCTCACCAGCCTCGACAACCTCATCGCCGCGCAAACCCAAAAGCTCGACGCCCTCAAGACCCATAAGAAAGGGCTGATGCAGCAGCTTTTCCCATCCACGGAGGAGGTTGAAGCATGAGTGCCCCCGAAGAAGCACCCCAAGGGATGAAAACGATCCATGATTGCTTCGGCCATGCGGTGAGGCTGGCGGAGGAACGAATGGCGCATATTCTGGAACATCCCGAAATGAAAGAGCTGGGCGCGGAGATCGAGCGGGTATTGACCGAGCCGCAGATCGTCCGCCGTTCGCGTTCCGATGACGCCGTGCGTTTGTTTTACGAATATTACGCCCAGACAATTGTGGGTGGTAAATGGCTGTGCGTTGTCGTAAAATACTTGGGAGACGATGCATTCGTCGTCACCGCCTATCTCACCGACAAACCGAAAACAGGAGACACATTATGGCCGATAAACTAAAAGTCTGGTTCGATGCCGAGGCGGATTTCCTGGAAGTCCGCTTCTCGGAAGTTGCCGGCTATGAAAAGGAAACCAACCACGATGCGGTGATGGAGCGGGTGGACGCGCAGGGTCACGTTGTAGGATTCAGCATCATGGGCGTGAGCAAGTTCAGAAAAGAAAATCCTCTGGAGGCGGACTTGGTCTCCGCCTGATGCCGCACGATGAAGCTGCACAAGGATCAGGAAGTTGCCGCTTCACGATGAACTCATGAACAACACCGACCAAAAACAACTGGGCAAAACCCTCTGGAACATCGCCGACCAACTGCGCGGGGCGATGAACGCGGACGATTTCCGCGACTACATGTTGTCCTTCCTCTTCCTGCGCTACCTTTCGGACAATTACGAGACAGCGGCGAAGAAGGAGCTGGGCAAAGATTATCCCAAGCTGGAGACCGACGACCGCCGCGTGCCGCTGACCCTGTGGTATGCGAACAACCCGGACGACCTCCCCGAATTTGAAAAGCAGATGCGCCGCAAGGTGCATTATGTCATCCAGCCGCCGCACCTCTGGAACAGCATCGCCAACATGGCCCGCACTCAGAATGGCGAACTGCTCAACACCCTACAGGCGGGTTTCAAATACATCGAAAACGAATCCTTCGAGAGCACCTTCAACGGCCTGTTCTCGGAGATCAACCTCGGCTCGGACAAGCTCGGCCGGAAGTATGAAGACCGGAACGCCAAGCTCTGCTCCATCATCGCGGAGATCGCCAAAGGGCTGGCGGAATTCTCCTCCGACATTGATGCCCTGGGCGATGCCTACGAATACCTGATCGGCCAGTTTGCCGCCGGTTCCGGCAAGAAGGCGGGCGAGTTCTACACCCCGCAGCAGATTTCTAAAATCCTCTCCGCCATCGTCACCCTCGACAGCCAGGAGCCCGCCACCGGCAAGAAAGACCGCCTGACCAGTGTGCTCGACTTTGCCTGCGGTTCTGGCTCCCTGCTCCTCAGGGTGCGCAAGCTCATGGGGCCGCACGGCATCGGCAAGATTTACGGACAGGAGAAAAATATCACCACCTACAACCTCGCCCGCATGAATATGCTGCTGCACGGGGTGAAGGACTCGGAGTTCGAAATCTACCACGGCGACACCCTGACCAATGATTGGGACATCCTGCGCGAGCTGAACCCGGCCAAGAAACCCGCGTTCGATGCCATCGTCGCCAATCCGCCCTTCAGCTACCGCTGGGACCCCACCGACGCCATGGGCGACGATGTTCGCTTCAAGAACTATGGACTGGCCCCGAAATCCGCCGCCGACTTCGCCTTCCTGCTGCACGGCTTCCACTTCTTGAAAGACGAAGGTGTGATGGCCATCATCCTGCCCCACGGCGTGCTCTTCCGGGGCGGTGCCGAAGAACGCATCCGCACCAAGCTGCTTAAAGACGGCCACATCGACACCGTCATCGGCCTGCCCGCGAACCTGTTCTACTCCACCGGCATCCCCGTCTGCATCCTCGTGCTCAAGAAATGCAAGAAGCCCGACGATGTGCTCTTCATCAACGCCGCCGAGCACTTCGTGAAAGGCAAACGCCAGAATCAACTGACGGAGGAGCACATCGCCAAGATCATCCACACCTATCAGTTCCGAGAAGTCGAGGAGCGCTATTCCAAGCGTATCTCGATGGAGAAGATCGCCGAGGAAGGCTACAACCTGAACATCTCTCGCTACATCAGCACGGCTCAGGATGAAGTAGAGATCAGCTTAGAGGCGACTCATAACAAGTTGGTAGAAATCGAGAGCGCGATCAAGAAGGCGACGATGAAGCACAATGAATTCCTGAAAGAGCTAAGAAAGCCCCCATTGCCGTAACTTGTTTTGAGAGACACCATGTCACCGAGCCGCCGGGGTCACCAGCCCAAACGGCTCGCAGTACAGGATAAATTGTCAAAGAACAAGACACCCAACCGGGGTGGAGGAGTGAATCACCGGCCTGCGGCTCGGCCTTGGCCCCACCTACCCGCCGTTGGCAGTCCGGCCGTCAGGGCAATTCCGGGGACGCAATTCCAGATACTATGACTTAATTCGTATTCCTGTTTCGGTTTTGGGCCGCGTTTCTGGGGTTTGAGGACACGACCTACCCTTTCCTCCAGACGACCAAGGGAAGTTTCGTCTCCCATCGGCCGGCCAGTGCGACCGTGCTGGCGTAGGTCGCTCAGTTCCTCCCGCAAGCCGGGGCTCCCTTGCATCCTCAATCGCCGGGCGGCGGCACAGACAGATTGCGGCAGATGGAACGTGCCAGAAACTTCTTGATTTCGTTCTGCCGGGGAATGGCTTCTTGCGACCGGTCTACGGGTTGCTCCAGATAGAATGGCTGCCGCCTTTGCGAACCAGGACGCAACCATGTTCCTGAAGATGGCCGATCAATGCCCGGCGTTTCATGCCAGCACCAATTCCGCTGTTTCCGCCTGAGGATCGAGCCGGAAGACTTCTTCACGTTCGGTTTCCAGCAGGAGTTGAATGGCTTCCTTGAGGTTGTCCAGACACTCTTCCTTCGTCTCTCCCTGGCCATTCGCGCCGGGAACCTCCAGACACGTCGCCCAAAAACCGCCTTCGTCAGGCTCGCCATGATGAACGATGGCTGTGAATGTTTTCATGCCTCTTTTTAGCCTTTCCGGTGGGTAGCAAACGTCCCCGCCGCCTCGGCCAGCAGCTTTTGGGTTTAGGGACGGCCTTCCCTGCAATTATAACTGAAAGGCCCAAACCGCAAAAGCAATGCCCCCGGGCGGCCAGCGCCTATTCACTTGTGTGTCCGCGGAATTACCCCCGCCCCAAACCGGCATCGAACATGGCGGTCACCTCGACGGCGAAAGTTGGCAGGAGTACGGATGTGGCTGTTGTTCCGCGCGGAAATTCGCCGTGGACGCGATAGGCCGCCCCGTCGAGGACCAGCACGAGGATCGTCTCGGCCTTGGGATCGACAATCCAGTATTCCGCGATGCCCGCCTGGGCATACTCCCGACGTTTGGTGATCAGGTCCCTTTGCCGGTCTTCCACCTCCTCGCTGACGACTTCCACCGCGAGGTCGGCTCCCTCGGGCTGGCGGCGCGGATCGGGAATGCGCCCCGGCTTGAGGAAGACAACGTCCGGATCGCGATACTTGCCGGCCCACAAGCGGATGGGCAGCGGCGCGAAAAACACTTCGCCGACCCCGAGTACGGTGTGCCCGCCTAGGGCAGCGACGCAAGACTGTAGGAGGCGATAGAGATAGCCCGCGATCCTCTGATGCATGGGACTCGGCATGGGAAGCACCTCGATCTGGCCGTCCGAAAGCTCCACGAGCCGCCTGCTCCGCTGCTCCAGGGCCAGATATTCGTCTTCCGTCCATTGACCTTGCGGCGGGAAGAGCAAGGCGACCGCCCACGGCGGGGCGCCGGGCTCCGAAGGAGGCGGATGGAAGGCCGACGGTGAGGACACAGCAGTAACCATATCGTTTCATTGTAGCGAAAAGTCGTCGCTGGGACAAGCCACTAACGACACTAACGACAAGTGCTCTTCATAATTCCTTCCAATATCCTCCCGTTCCTAGCGAATAACCTTTAGAAGCTCTGTCAAGAAGCTCTGTCAGGACCGTATCGGTAGCGTAGGCGTGGACGCCTGTGTCGGGCCGTTTTTGACACGACTTCGCTAGACTTCACTCCCGTATTGTCCCACAACACCCCTAAATGGAGGATCTCAGTCATGGTCAAGAAAACCATCATTACCACCGCAGCCATTTTTTTGGCTGGAGTCATGTTTTTTGGGCGGAATACGATCGGCTATATCCGTACCTCGTTGGGCTATGTCCACGATACCGTACAAAACAGCGTACCCGTCGGCTTTGAAATCGATCACGCTCGGCAAATGGTCCAGGACCTGGTGCCCGAGGTCCGCAAGAATCTGCACGTCATCGCCAAGGAAGAGGTCGAAGTGCAACGCCTGGAAGAACAGATCGCCAACGCCGAGTCGAAGCTGACCAAGGATAAAGAACAAATCCTCCGGCTGAAGACCGATCTAGCCACGGCCAAGGACACGTATCAGTATGGCGGTCGAAACTACACTTCGGCGGAGGTCAAGATTGATCTGGCCAACCGCTTCGAGCGTTACAAGACGACCGAAGCCACACTGGCCAGCTTCAAACAGGTTCGCGACGCACGAGGGAAGAGCCTCGCTGCCGCCCGGCAGAAGCTCGAAGGGATGCTGGCCCAGAAACGGCAGTTGCAAGTCGAGGTCGAGAACCTGGAAGCCCGCAACCAGATGGTCGCGGCCGCGCAGACGACTAGCAACTATCAGTTCGACGACAGCCATCTCGGCCGCGTCAAGGAATTGGTTCAGAACCTGAAGACTCGGTTGCAAGTCTCCGAGAAGCTTGTCAACGCGGAAAGCGAGTTCCAAGGCGAGATTCCGCTGGAAAAGGCCAGTCCGCAAAACATCATTGATCAGGTCGGCGACTATTTTGGCGAAAAGAAGCTGGAAGCCAAGGCGGTGGCCACTGCGGAAAAGAAGTAGTGGGAGGGGGCTTAGGGCTTAGGGCTAAAATCTGTCTCAGAACTCAAAGAGAACCACGAAAGACACAAAACACACGAAAAAAGGCAGAGTATTTCGTTCTCTTTCGTGTCATTTGTGTGTTTCGTGGTTCTTCAAGAGTGTTTTGAGATAGTTTCTAAGCCACTAAGGATTGGCGCATCAATAACTGTCGTGTTTTGCCCACTCGCCGAGCGGGGGCAGACGGCACACGGAGTGTGCCTGCTACTTTTCTTGCGACAGTTATTTCTACGCCGGTCCCAAGCACTAAGATCCTATCCCCGCTCCTCCATTCCTGTTACCATGTTCCCATTCGCCCAACGAAATTGAGGATTCACGACCATGGCTCTCAGCGATACCAAACCGGCGGATCGGTTCATGCTCTGGGTTGATGCGGTGGGCGGTTATTGGGTGTGCTTGGCCGACGAACTGATTGTCGGCCAGCCGGGTGACTGTGGCGGAGCCGATATTCCGATCCTGGCCGATATTTCCTCGCGGCACGCCCGCATCCGCCGTGACGGTGAAGGCTACCTGATCGATGCCTTCCGCGAGGTGCGCGTGGGCGGCCGGCCAGTCGATCCGACGGAGCTGCTGACCGATGGCAGCCGCATTGAGATTGGCCCAAGCGTAAAGCTGCAAATGCGTCGCGCGCATCCCCTAAGCCTCACGGCCCGCTTGGATTTCCTCAGCCGGCATCGCACGCAGCCGCCGGCCGACGCGGTATTGCTCCTGGCCGACTCCTGCGTGTTGGGGCCCAGGCCGCAGAGCCATATCGTCTGCCGCGACTGGACCCGCGAAGTCATCCTATTCCGCCACGATGAGAAGTTCTATTGCCACGCCGCCGGCTATTTTGAAATCGACGGCGTGGTATGTAAAATTCGTGGCCAGTTGCAGGCAAATTCCCGCGTTATCGGGGAGGGGTTTTCCTTCAGTTTGGAACCGGTGGAACGTAAATCCGTTGTTGACTAGAATATAAAGGTCGCCTCCAAGCCTGGGGCTGAAAGATCATGTTCTCACAGGGGATTGCCGTGCAGGAGCGATTGGGCGATACAGGCGATCATGCCATGCCGCTTGGCGAGAAGTCGTCGCCGCGGGGCGGTGGTCTGTTTCAGTATGCCAGCGGAACCCGGCCGTTGGGCGGCTATGTCATCAAACGCGGCGTGGGCAGCGGCGGTTTTGGCGAAGTTTACTATGCCATCAGCGACGCCGGCAAGGAAGTCGCCCTGAAGCTCATCCGCCGCAATCTCGATACCGAACTTCGCGGCATGAGGCAGTGCCTCAATCTCAAACATCCGAACCTGCTTAGTCTCCATGACATCCGCCAGGACGATAGCGGTGACACCTGGGTGGTGATGGAGTACATGTCGGGCGAGTGTCTGGAGACCGAACTAGCCGATCATCCCCAGGGGTTGCCGCTGCAAGATGCCTTAGTCTGGTTCCATGGCATCGCGGCCGGCGTGGCCTATCTACACGACCACGGCATCGTTCACCGCGACCTGAAGCCGGGCAATATCTTCTGCGATGAAGGTGTGGTGAAGGTTGGCGACTACGGCCTTTCAAAGTTCATCTCGTGCAGCCGTCGCAGCGGGCACACGGAAAGCATCGGCACCATACACTACATGGCACCTGAAGTGGCCCATGGCCGCTACGGCAAGGAACTCGATATCTACGCCCTTGGCGCGATTCTCTACGAATTGCTCACCGGTCACGTACCGTTTGACGGCGAAAGCGTGGGCGAAGTACTCATGAAGCATCTCACGGCCCAGCCCGACGTATCGAAAATCGCGGAGCCTTATCGCAGCGTGGTGGCTCGGGCGTTGGAGAAGGACCCAGCCCGACGGTTTGCAACGGTGGGCGAAATGGCGACTGCCGTGGGGGGCGGGGAGCAGAGAGCTGGCGGCGGGGAGCAGAGAGCTGGCGGAGCAACCGAGCAGCGGTTCGGAGAGCGAGGAACGGAGAGTATTGACGGCCAGGATGGCCGTGCCACGGGTGGTCATAACGACAGCGACGCGTACACGGACCAGGAGCCGATCGCCTTGTTTGTCGCACTACAGTTGCAGAAGCTAAGGCAGCGTTGGCAGCAGTCCAGCCTGCACCCGGGGGCCAAGCGGTTGATCGTGGCGGTCTGTATTCTGTTGTTTCTTGTCACGGCCGAGATCGTGCTTCCACTGACGATGCTCGCGTTGATCGCCTACGGAGGATATCGCATGATCCGCTTCGTCTATCGGCTCTGTTTTTGCCCCATTCCTATTGCGTCGCCGACGGTGGCAGCGTTTCCCGTGACGGTGGTCAAGGCCTCACGGGTGTCGGTGTCGAGCGAGGCGTCCATTCCGGCTTTCGTCATCAAGCCGCTAGTGCGGGTGACGGACCTGATCGGCTCGCTGCTTGTGGCCGCGGCAGTCACGGCCGCGATGTGCGTTGTGATGCTGCTGATACTGGGCTATCGCGGTGTGTCCCTGCAAATCGAACAATGCGCGTGGCTTTATCTGGTAAGTCTCGCCGGTGCCTGGTTCGTGCTCATAACCGCGAAATTTTGGGAAGGCTCGCGTGGCGAACGAATGGTGAGGCACTTTATCCTCATGACCATCGGGCTTGGCCTGGGCCTAGTGGCCTTTGGCATGGCCGAAGTTCTCTTGGTCCGGCTACCGATCGACCATGATCTGGCCAATCGAGCGGCAGCCCATTGGGTTCCACCCGTGTTCTACCAAGACAGCCGGCCGATGGCGATGGCCTACATGGCAGCCTTTGCAACGCTCTTGGGTGTTCTGCGGTGGTGGCAGGATGCCGATCCCCTGCGCAGCACGCGACTGAGCCTCTGGTCGCTCTTGGTTACCGTCGTGTTCGCATATATCATCGCCACGGCATGGCAGTTCCCCAAGCCGTGGCTGATGATGGTTGCCGGTTGCATGTCGGTTTCCGTACAACTATCCAGTCCTTGGGTGCCGACTTACGCCCGCCTGCGTCCCCAACGGAAAACAACGGTTTAGAAACTATCCCAAAAGGTTTTTTTCACCGCGGAGGACGCGGAGGTACGCAGAGGATGAATCCTAATTGAGGGCCTCTGCGATTCTCTGCGTCCTCTGCGGTGAGTTCTGAGATAGATCCTTAGTGGAGGAAGACTATCATGCGATTTAATTTATCCTGGCTTGCCGTGGTGGCGGTGGTGGCCTTGCTCTACGTGCTTGTCAAGGGACTGGCCAACCCTCGCACGCGCCCCTTCGTGATCGTCCTGGGAGTACTCGGCGCGGGGTTCCTTGTTCTCTGTTTTGTTTGGAAAGGAACACGGATCCCCCCTATCCATGAATCGGCATCGCGCTCGGTCGCGACCAACCAAGTAATCAAGATGCCACCTGCACCGTTGCCGTTAAAGAGTTCCGCTACCGAGACCAAGCAGCCGAAGGTGACGGTAATCACTGCTTTGCGTCAGGCCATCGTTCAGGCTTGGACAGCTCGCGATTCAGCATCGATTGCCGAGGCCCCGGAAAAGCCGGCGAACACCAGCCATCCCGATGTGCCAGCCAAGCCGCAGCCGCCCGCTTGGGTCAATGCCGCGCCAATAATGCAAGATAATTGGTATAGAACAAGCGTGCGGGTAGGCCCCTTCACGACGCCGTTGGAATGTGAACGGGAGCTGGTCAAATCGCTGCAAGGTGCCGTGAGCGAGTATGCCGAGTTATCGCTCAGCCGTGAGGCCGCCGCAGTCCGCCTGCCGGACGATGCTTTGCAGCAACTCGTTCAAGAGCGATGGACCGAGGTTTGGCCGGTGGAAATCGGCGGTGGCCACCAGGACATGGTTTCGTTGCACGCCCTGGTCGTTTTCGACCTCCCCATGCAGCAGCGGATCAAGTCCGAGGCCCAGCGACTCGTGATCGGCCAGCGGGTGCAAGGCGCGGCCGTGGTTTTCGGCGGAGTGTTAGGTTTTTTGGCCCTGGCCTGGGGCAGTTTGAAGTTGGCGACGAGGCGGCAGGCAGAAAGCTGATGGTATCCCATGTCCGCGAGCAGTTCTGAAACTTTGTTGATCTCTCGCATTCGTGCCGGCGAGCCTGACGCATGGAACGAAGTCATTGCTCGCTACGAAGGGCGGCTGCTGGGCTTCGTTGCTCGCCGGGTAATTACTCAGGCCGCGGCTGAAGATTTGGTCCAGGAGACCTTCGTCGGATTCCTCAACAGCTTACCCAACTATGATCCCGATCAATCGCTGGAGGGCTATTTGTTCTCCATCGCGGCCCACAAGTTGACGGACCTCCTGCGTCATGAAGGCCGCCGGCCCACGCTGCCGCTGATAGCCGAGGAAAGCAGCGACGGTTGGCAACCGGTTGACCGCGGTCGCTGCGCCAGCAGCATCGTCCGCAGCCATGAGCGGCACGGCCTGGAAGAAACCGCGCTGGTCAACGCCCTTGGCGAGATGATCGACCATTGGCGCCGTCAAGGGCAATGGGAGCGGCTGCAATGTATCGAGCTGCTTTGGGTCCGCGGCTGGTCGAACAAGGAGGTCGCCGCGCAACTAAGTATTTCCGAGCAGACCGTGGCCAACTACAAGTTTGAAACGATCGCCCGGCTCCGCTCCGCCGTTCGCGGCCAAGGGCTGCCGGAAGAGGTTTTCCCCGAACTGTACCCATAGAATTCATGCTCGACCCATTTCACCAACCCGATTTTGAAGCCTACCTGGACGAGGCATTGCCTGTCGAGGAGATGACGCGCATCGAGAAAGCCCTGCGCGACGATCCATCGTTGGCCCGGCAACTGGCGGCCATCCTTGCGAGGCGTGATTCGGGCGTGATTTCGCTAGGCGAAGTCTGGCGTCGGCATCGGCTGAGTTGCCCCACGCGGCAGGAATTGGGTAGCTTTCTCTTGGGAGTGTTACCTGACGATGCTGCAAAGTATTTGACGTTTCACCTCGAAGTTGCCTGGTGTCCTAGCCGGATTGCACGGCCGGAAGGGTTAACCATTCCCTGAGGGT
>JBAWVO010000140.1:0-15985 GCA_037147235.1 Planctomycetota bacterium
AGAATAGATTCTTTCTTTTGCGCCCTTTGTGTTCTCTCGCGGTGAATACTAATAAGATCTTTCGACAGAAATATGAGGAGCAGAAAAACAGGAAAGAAAGCAAGGAACCGACCCCGGTTGTGGCAGGTCTCCCCTGTTGTGGCCGGTCTCCGACCGAGCCACACGACCGACCGTAGGTCTCCCCTTCGCCGGGGAGACCTGCGGTCAGGCGTTTCGGCGGGGTCAGGAGACCCTCGCCGATCCGGGGCTCGCACTTTTACTTCGCTACGTTTTTAGCCCGCTCAAATCCACGTCCAGCCGCTTGTTCTCCTTGATCAACTCATCCATGGTCAAGAGTTGGCCGCGGCGGGCCGCCTCGCGACCGAGGATGCAAGTGAGTGTGCAATCAACGGAACGCTGGGCCGTTTCGTTGCCAAAGTTGCCCGCAAGCACATTCTCATGGAAAGTGACGATGTTCCGCTTGGCACCGGCCGCGTAGAGATCGGCAACCGTGCCGCCACCAAAATGTTTTGGACCGCCGCGAAGGTATGCCTTGCCCCAGTAGGACAGCCTGGCAGCGGCCTGGCTGCCTTGGATCGAGGCTTCCAAAGAACCTTGCTTCAGCCAGTCGTGCGTGGAGCCGATAGCACTGTGATGGTTCCAGGTCAGGCCGTCGGCGAAGGCGTAGGTCACGAAATAGCTGTCCAACGTATCGCCATGCGGATTTTTGCGGCAGCGGGTTCCGCGGCCATAAGCCGAAACGGGCCGGCGATCGAGAGCCCAGATCATGGCGTCGATGGCGTGGATGTCGAAGTTGCCGATGTAACCGCATCCCAAGGCGTCGTCGTTGACCCAGATCAGGCCCGCCAAGCGGCTCTCGATCGTCTTGCCCAACGGCGGATCGTTGAACCCACCACCGCCGCTGTTGCCGACGGAAAAGACCATCTGCAAGGCGCCTAGCCCACCTTCGTGCAGTCGCTTGCGCACCTCGATGTTCAACGGATCGGTCGGCATCTGATAATCGACGAGAAAAACCCGCTTCTTCTCGGTGGCCGTTTTTCCCAGCCCACCGATCTTGAGCGCGCCCGGCACATCGGCGGCCACGGGCTTGGCCATGTAGACGTGCAAGCCGGCCTCGACGGCGGCGGCGGCATGTTCAGGGAAGAAGTAGGGCGGCACTTCGAGGATCACGGCCTCCACACCGCTTTCGATCAGCCTCTTATAGGCCGACAGACCAGAGAAGCATTTCGACTTCTGCGCGCCCAGCACCGTGCCGGTTTTTTCCGCGCGGTCTGGGAAGTAGTCGGCCGCCGCGACGAACTCGTACCCGCCATGCTGCTTGAAAAGTCCGGCGATCCAGCTTCCTCGGCCGCCGCAACCGACCAAGCCCACCTTGAGCTTGCGGTCGATTTTGGCGGGAATGGAGTTAGCCTCGGCTTGGACCGTTGCAGCGGCCGTCAAGGCGATGCCAGCAGCGGTGGCTTGATGGAGGAACGTACGACGGGGGATGATAGTGTCTTGGTTCATTAGGAGTTAGGAGTTAGGAGTTAGGAGTTAGGAGAAAAAAGTAAAAAGTAAAAAGTAAAAAGTAAAAAGTAAAAAGTAAAAAGTAAAAAGTAAAAATGGTGGGGCTTGCTACGCTCGTCTCGGCTATCGAAGCGTTAATTCTCCTTTGCTGTTTTAGTCCCAACGAGGGCATCTTTTAACGGATCGAGCCAGACGTTGCGTTGTGGATCGTAGACGCCGAAGCCGGCGCAAAACTCCCAGTAGGCGAAACTCATCTTCCGCTCCAAGGCCGACTGGGCGACGAATCGCGTCCAGCGTGTACGCGATTCGAGGTCGGCCTTGTTGTAGGCACCAAACTCGCCTAGGTAAATCGGCCGGCGATGCTCGACGGCCCACGTGATCGCCTTATCAAAGTCTTTCAAAATGGCTTTCCGCTTGATGGGCGTGCCGGTCCAACGGGTGCCAAGCCAACGCTGGGCCTCCGGTCCAGCCCAACCCGCGCCCTGGTGCGTGAACTGGAACGGATTGTAGTAATGGACTGTGACGATCAGGTGGCGATCGTTCTCGGGCAGTTCCAGACTATCGAGGTCGTTGATGCTGTTCCAACCGGTCGGGCCGACGACGATCTCGCGCGTGGGATTGGTGCGCCGCACGATCTGGATCGCCTCGGCCAGCATTGGGTTCCACTTATCCGAGTTCAGCTTGTCGTGCGGTTCGTTCAGTAACTCAAAAATCAGGGCCGGCGGATGTGATTTGTAGTGTTCGGAGATCTGCTGCCAGAGGGCCAGGTAGCGGCGGCGATGCCCGTCGGGATTTTGGAAGATTTCCTCGTAATGGTGCATGTTGAGCACGGGGATGAGCCGATTTTTGAGGGCATGGCCGACTGCCCAATCGACCCGGGCGAGGAATTTTGCATCGATCGCGTAAGGGGCCGCATGGCCGGCATGGTTCGACCAGCGAACGGGGATGCGCACCGAGTCAAAGCCAGCTTGCTTGATCTTCGTGAAATACTCTTCCTTGAGCGTCATGCCCCATTCGCCCTCATTGGGTGCGTCCAGCGCGTTGCCAAGATTCACGCCGCGGCCCATGCCCGCCTTGAGTTGTTTGAAATATGGATCGGCGAGAATCGAGTCCAGCCCACGACTGTCGAACCGCACTGCGCGGAGGTTATCGACCAGGAATGTATGGGATTTGCCAGGACGATCCAACAACACACTCAGCGAAACAATATTCTTCAGGTCGAGATCATGGCCGGTGCTGCCATGCCAGTTTCCGAAGGGCACGGCTACGTTGCCCTTGCCATGGGCCTTAATGGTGGCTGATGCGACGTTGCAATGATGCACGCCGTCGGAGCCTGGGTTATTGATCGCCAGCAGGACGCGGACTTCAAAGTTCTGCGGATTGACGACGTCCATCTCCACGCCCTCAAACCCGCTAAGATCCCACTTGCCGGCTTGCGGCACCAGCAGCACGCTCGGGTAGGCCGCCTCGGCCTTGGTCGTAATCTGCAATGCGTGGTTGCCGCTCGTGGAAATGATTTTGGCGGAGGACTCCGAAGGTGCGATATGAATGGCAGCAAGATCCTCAAAATCGACGAGCAGGCGACCCGGAGTCCGCTTTTCCGCTGCGTTTGCTTGCGGTGCCGTAAGTACGGCAAGCAGCGATAAGGCAAACAATATCGCGGTGGCAAATTGCCGTCGGGCGGGATTCGGTTGACAGAAGGTAAGCATGGCGTATTCCCCTTGGCACGGGTGGGTGACAATCACCATTGTACTCACGGCGAAAGGGATTGCCAGCAGGCCGAGAACGCGGCCTGAAATTAGTTCGACTGACCATAATGGATAATGATTGATAACCCAAACAGGTTGAAACACCTAGGTTTTCCTGAAGCAAGCCTTGTTCGGCGTGGGTCTCCTGACCCCGCCGAAACAACGGCCGCGATCATAACCTTGCCAATTGCTAGCGGTGACAGCAGTGACGGCAACCCGTAGGGTGCGTGAAGCGAACCAACACCCGGGAAATGGTGCGTTGCGCACGGACTCAATACTTTGAGAACGTCTACCCTGAAATAGACCGGTTCGCGTAACGCACCATTTCGCGGGCATCCGTGCTCCACGCACCCTACGTCGAGCTAGCAGCGACAGCAGTTGGCAAGGTTATAATCGAGGCCCGAAACAACTGACCGCAGGTCTCCCCAGCAAAAGGGAGACCTTTGGTCGGTCGTGTGGCTCGGTCGGAGACCGGCCACAACCATGAACAACACTAGCCTGGTGTCTCCGTATTGCAATCGCCACAGCATGAGGTAGACTAGTGCCTGTCCAAGAACAATTCCGCGGTTCGCAGTTTCTTCGTAAAATGGACTTCGATCCGTTTGAACAGAATAAATTCCGTTCTACAAAGATATTTATTAAAGAGAGGAACCTCCATGATTTCCATGATAATTACCACCGCGATTTACATTGCTCCGATACTCTTCGTACTGCTCGTGGTTGCTTGGCTAACCACGCGCTATATCCCGAACAACCGCATCGGCATCGTGGAAAAACTCTGGTCCACCACGGGGTCGCTGACGGAAGGCGCGGTCATCGCCCTACGCAGCGAGGCCGGCTACCAGGCCGATATCCTCCGCGGCGGACTCCACTTCGGACTCTGGCGATGGCAATATGCCATTCACAAGTTCCCGCTGATCACCATCAAGCAGGGCAAGATCGGCTATGTCTTCTCCCGCGGCGGCGAACAACTCGAACCGTCGCAGACCTTGGCCGAAGTCGTCGAATGTAATAATTTCCAGGACGCCCGCAAGTTCCTCGCCCATGGCGGGCAAAAAGGTCGGCAGCGGGGCATCCTCCGCGAAGGCGTGTATGCCATTAATATATCGCTGTTCAATGTGATCACTGAAGACCGCGTCTTTACGTTGGAATATGCCAAGAGCCTGGAAGAATGGCAGCATCAACTCCGGCAACTGAGCGGGTTCAGCCCGTTGATTATTTCGGGCAAGTCGGACGAAATCGGCATCGTGACGGTCCATGAAGGTCCTACGCTACCGCCGGGTGAATTGATCGCACCGGCCGTGGGAACTGACAAGGACCAGCCCAACTTCCATAATGTCTATCAAGATATCGAGGCATTCCTCCGCGCTGGCGGGCGCCGCGGCGTGCAGTATACACCGCTGATCGACGGCACTTATTTCATCAACCGCTGGTTCGCCACGGTCGAGATGGTTTCCAAGTGCGTTGTGCCGATCGGTTATGTGGGAGTGGTTGTCAGTTTCTACGGCAAAAAAGGGGCCGACACCTCCGGCAAAGAGTTCCGCCACGGCGAGCGGGTGCGGGAAGGTGAAAAAGGCGTTTGGGAAACGGCCCTCGGCCCCGGCAAGTACGCATTCAACACGGCGGCGGGCGTGGTCGTGGAGGTGCCGACCACGAACTTCGTCCTGCACTGGATCACAGGCCGATCCGAAAGCCATCACTTCGACGATTCGCTGAAATCGATCGAACTGATCACGTCCGATGCCTACGAACCGATGCTGCCGCTATCGGTGGTGGTACACATCGACTATGAGAAAGCACCCTCGGTGATTCAGCGGTTTGGCGACGTCAAGCAACTGATCACGCAGACGCTGGATCCTATGTTGAGTGCCTATTTTCGCGACGTAGCCCATAAGAAGAGCATGTTGCAACTCATCAGTTGCCGCGCCGATATTCAGAAGCAGGCAAAAGAGGAACTGCGTTCCAGGTTCGAGATTTTCGACGTCCAATGCGTCGATGTGCTGATCGGCCGACCGGAGAGCAAGGCCGGCGACACGAAGATCGAAAACCTGCTGGAACAGTTGCGGCAGCGGCAGTTTGCCGTCGAGCAGGTGGAAACCTTCCAGAAGCAGCAGGATGCGGCCGTCCGGCAGAAGTCGCTCAATGAGGCATTGGCTCAGGCCCAATTGCAAGCCGAACTGACCAAGTCGCAGGTACAGATTCGCATTTCCGAGAACATCGGCGATGCCGAACTGGCCAAGGCCCGTAAGGTTGCGGAAACAACGGTCGTCCAGGCCGAGGCGGCGGCCAAGCAGGCCAGGTTACAAGGTGAAGGCGAGGCCGCACGTCTGCTCGTGGTGGCCGAAGCCCAGGCCAAGCAAGCCGCGCTGGTGGGCGAAGGCGAAGGCAAGAAGGCAGCTCTGATTGGCGAGGGTGAAGGCAAGAAGATTGCCGCCATCGGCCAGTCCGAGGCCCAGGTCCTGCAACTCAAAATTGATTCGTATCGCGATCCGCGGCTCTACGCCGTCTCCATCGTGGCCGATCAATTGCGACAGAGCCAGCAGCCGCTCGTGCCGTCACAACTAATCAATTTTGGCAGCGGCAGCGAAGGCGGTCAATCGAGCATGCTCGGCGCGTTGCTGAGCTTGCTGACCACGGAGAAGCTTGGCATCGAAGTCAATCCGAAGAAGCCGCCCGCGGCACCCATGCCCGCACCCGGCAAGACGGCGTAGCGTAAGGATCGGCGCAGAAATAAGTGTCGCAAGAAAAGTAGCAGGCACACTCCGTGTGCCGTCCGCCCCCGCTCGGCGAGTGCGCAAAACACGACAGTTATTGATTCGCCGGTCCGAAACAGTGGCCGCCGCAGCAAATTGGACCGCGGATTACACGAAAACGATTCGACTGGATCCAAGATATGCCGAGGCATACCGGGGCCGAGGCAAATGCTACCAAGAAAAGGGGCAAGCGTCACGCGCGAAAAGAGATTTTACGAAGGCCAAGAAGTTGGAGAAAAATCGGGAACAGCAATCAGGACAGCCGGGCACTGGCCAATCGATTGAGACTAACGCCAGCCTCCGCTGCTTCAACAGCCAACTGCCGATGAACTTCCGGTGGCACACGAACCATGAACTTTCCGCTGAAATGACGCGAAGCAAGTGCCTCGGGAATTGATTCCCCATTGGCTTGCATGCCTTGGACGACCTCGGCGACGACTGTCCTGATTCCCCGCAAAGCCGCCTCGGGTGTGGAATCCAGCCAACTCAAGCTCGGAAACTCAGCACACAGGCCGACATGCTCTTGGTCTTCCTCCGACCACGTTACGCGATAAGTATAATGGTCATTCTTTTTCGTTTTCACGTTTTAGCCTCTCGATTGCCTTGAGGACTTGGCGAACTTGATATGCTTTGGCCATTCCTTTGGCGTTCTGGATATTCACCCTCGGGTCGCCTTCCCACGGTGTCTTGTAGATCCGATGACTTGAACCGAATTGACGAGATTGTCCAAAAAAATGGTCGCAAACGCGACACAGATTGATGAAACGAATCCCTTGCGGACTCCGTAGCATTTGATCGACAATTCCATCAATGCCAGCCATTATTAAATGATACCATTATTGATACTGTTGTCAAGAGGCGTCGGCAGGGATGCGTTTCTTGCTTATCGCCCCCGGCGGGCCGTCGACGTCGTCGGGCGGCTGCTTTTCGGCGAATTCGTCGTTGTCCTGCAACTCCTTCTTCAGGCGATATAGCTCCTTCTTTAGTTCGGCAATCAGGCTTGCCTGGGCCGGATCCTCGTAAATGTTGCGCAGTTCCTGCGGATCGTGAACTAGGTCGTAGCACTCCCACTGGTTCTTCTTCCAAAAGTGGACGAGCTTATGGGTCTCGGTCCGTACACCATAATGGGCCCGGGTGTTGTGGTGCCCCGGATCGTGGTAATAACGGTAGTACCAGCTCTTGCGCCAATCGGCCGGAAGATCGCCGCGCAACAGCGGCGCGATGCTGCGGCCCTGCATATCACCGGGCACCGCAATACAGGCCATGTCGAGGAAAGTCGGTGCGAAATCGACGTTCAGGGCCATCGCCTTCTCGACGCTGCCCGGTTTGATCACCCCAGGCCAGCGAACAAGAAACGGCATACGGATCGATTCTTCGTAAATGAACCGCTTGTCGAACCAGCCGTGGTCGCCGAGGAAAAAGCCCTGGTCGCTGGTATAAATCACCACGGTGTTCCGCGACAGGCCGCTGTCGTCCAAATACTTCAAGAGGCGGCCCATGTTGTCGTCGATCGAGGCGATGCAGCGGAGATAGTCCTTGATGAAGCGTTGGTATTTCCACTTTAGCAAGGCGTCGCCGCTGAGGCCCGGCGGCGGATCCATTTTGAGATCGGTGCGAGTCAAATGCTTGCCGATTGTCATCGTCGCCTCGCGGGCGGCGTCGGTGCGGGTTGCGTAGTCGTCTCGCAAGGTCGGCGGTTCAGGGATATCGCGCTCGACGTACATTTCAGCATGTTTGGCATCCGGCACCCAGTTGCGGTGCGGGGCCTTGTGATGGCACATGATGAAAAATGGTTTATCCTTCGGCCGCTGTTTGAGTGTGTCGATCGTCAGGTCGGTGATGACGTCGGTAACGTAGCCTTGAAAAACGTGCTTTCCCTGAGAGTCAAAGAAAGCCGGATTGTGATAGACGCCCTGCCCCGGCAGAATCATCCAGCGATCGAACCCAGTTGGTGCGCTGCCGAGGTGCCACTTGCCGATCATGGCCGTGTAATAGCCGGATGCCTGAAGGTACTTGGCTACGTTGGGTTGTGTGCTGTCGATATGGTTGAACACCGGCACGCCGTTCTTGTGGCTGTATTTGCCGGTCAGGATGCAGGCCCGACTTGGCGTGCAAATGGAGTTCACGCAGAAGCAGTTTTCAAGGCGCAGGCCTTCGTGGGCGAGACGGTCGAGGTTGGGCGTTTGATTGATGCGGCTGCCGTAGGCACTGATGGCATGGGCCGCGTGGTCATCGGCCATGATGAAAACGATATTGGGTTTGGCCGATAGGGCGGGCTTCTCGGCGGCCTGGATCGCGGCCAAGGGTGCCAGCAGCACCCCAGTCAGGATGGAAAATATGCGTTTCATGGATTGCCCTTTCATTCGGTGGTGTTGGGGGCGGGCCGCCCTTGTTTCCAGAGGTTGATGGTTGCGTCGTTCTTTTGTGGCTTGCCGGGAGTACTGCGGCCTTCGGTAATGTACTTCTCCATCAGTTGCGTCAGTCGGGCAAAGTCGGCTTTGGCATCGGCCTGTCGGTTCCGGCGTTCACCCACATCGTGCGCCATGTCGTAAAGCTGGATGGGGCCGTCGTCACGCGAGCCTTTGCTCCAACCGCCGGAGCCGGCACCAAAGATGAGTTTATTATTGCCCTGGCGCAACCCAAACATGCCGTTGATTGAATGATGCACAACGACTTCCCGAACCGATTGATCTTGCCCCTTGAAGAGCGGCAGGATGCTTACACTGTCTTCCCCCGCATTGTCCGGCAACTTTATACCTGCGATATCGGCGCAGGTCGCCATCAAGTCCGTAAGACAGGTGAGTTGGCTGCACGCGCTGCCGGGCTTGACAACGCCGGGCCAACGGGCGATGAAAGGGATGTGGTGACCACCATCCCATATGTCGGCCTTATAGCCGCGCCGGTCGGTGCTGGGGAAATGCCCCTGTTTTTCGAGTTTGTCCACGCCGGCCGCCGGTGAGCAACCGTTATCGCTAGTGAAAATGACGAGCGTGTTGTCTGCGATGCCCGTTTGGTCGATCGCTTCCATAAGTTTCCCGAGTGCCCAGTCGGTTTCCATGACGAAATCACCATAGGCGCCAAGGCCGGATTTGCCCTGCCACGGCTTCGTGGGGACGATGGGCGTGTGTGGCGAGGCGAGCGCAAGGTAGAGGAAGAACGGCTTCTTCTCCGCGGCGTGCTGGTCGATATACTCGACGGCTTTGTGAGTGAGCGTGGGCAACACATCCACCGCCTCAAAGCCTGGCGCAGCGGAGCCTTTGCGGATCCACTGTTTCGTGGCAGTCGGTGCCTCGGTATAGCGGTCGTTCTCAATGAACGCATAGGGTGGCATGTCCAGCGAGGCACTGATGCCGTAGAAATAGTCGAACCCGCGCGTGATTGGGCCGTTTTGGATTGGTTCGGTGAGTCGTTTGGCGTCGGGCAGCGTCATGCCGAGGTGCCATTTGCCGATGCAGCCGGTGTGATAGCCTTGTTCTTTCAGCAACTTGGGCACGGTGAGCCGATCAACATCAATCAGCGGTGGGCTGTTGCCGTCGAGCACCCCTGCTTGAAGCTTTGTCCGCCAAGCGTACCGGCCCGTGATAATGCCATATCGGCTGGGCGTGCAAACCGAGGAGCCGCCGTGTGCTTCGGTAAACATCATGCCCTGTGCGGCCAGTTGGTCCGCGTGTGGCGTGGCGATCTTGCCTCGCTGCGGGTTGAGGCAATGGACGTCGCCGTAGCCCAAGTCATCGCAGAGTACGTAAATAATATTGGGCTTGGTGGGTAGTTTCGACTCGTCGGCTGCGTGCAGCGCGGCCAGCGGCACCAGCAGCACCGCAGCGAGGGCGTGGAGGGTATGTTTCATGGGTTGTTCTCATTGGGAGAATATGATCAGGTGAATGCGGAAGAGTTTCGACGAATTGGATAAGCGGATATTGCGCGAGTTTTCCAGCGAGGCCGTTTCGCTCGATCGTTTCGTTGCCGAATGACACCCCGAAACTTTGGGTTTTTCAGCTCTCCGCCATCAGCATCCTAACCCGAAGCGCAAGCGAGGTAACGGTTTACGCGACTCGCTTGCGCTTCGGGTTAGTATTATTCGCACCCGTCCAGAGTATACCGAATCTTCCCTAAATTGTCAATATCGGTTCGTGTCCCCGGATTTCGTCAATGACTCCCTCTTTTGCAACAGCGTCTTGGCGAGGGTCCGTTTCTGCGCCGCGGTTTTTGCGGCGGCCAGCTTCACGATTTCGGCGATTGCCCTTGCTTCGTCAGCATTCGGTTTCGGGGTAGGCGCCGTTGTTTCGTCAAACGGATTAACGGCGGCAGGCTTAGCACTGTCTTTCGCAGGAGCATCGGGGTTGGCGACGTCATCGCCGAACAGACCATCGTTCACGACTGCCCCCGACGTGGTGTATTCGCCAGCCCCTCCCCCCTTCCTGCCATTGTTATCGACGACAAAGATATTGTCCCCGCGTGTGTGCGCCGACCAGAGTACCGCTCCAGCCGCCATCAAAAAAGCAATCGCGATAACCTTACGGAAAGACGCATAGCGTCCAGTTCCCGATGGGCAAAACCTTTTCAGACCGAACATTGCGTTTCTCCTGTGCTTGAAGTGATGGGTGTTATGGAGTCTCCTCCACTTCAATAAGCCGAATCTCTTCGCAGGCCAGCGCAGAAAAATCGCAAGAATTTGGAGATTAGGACCGGCGCATCAATAAGTGTCGCAAGAAAAGTAGCAGGCACACTCCGTGTGCCGTCTGCCCCCGCTCGGCGAATGCGCAAAACACGACAGTTATTGGTGCGCCGGTCCTTAGCAACAGAATCGCCTTTTCAACAGGAGAAGAACCGCCGACAACGCAATCGCGGTGCTCGACACGGATGTCGCGGATAGCGGATGCACTGAAGCCATGGTCTCTACTCCTTGTCTTCCGGGCGATTTGGATCGGCCGAGGCTTCCTTCGGCCCCGCATCCCGAACCTTGGCCGGCTCGTTCCAACAGCCCGAGACGACTCGGTGACTGGCTGATAGCAGTGGACGGCGGCAGAAAACGAATCAGAACAGCGAGCGATTTCACTGAAGTTTCAACTCATCTTTTTCGGGCGCGGCCCTTCGGTTATTTGGCTTTGGGGTTCTTCTTCGTACCGGCGGCCTACGGGTTATCAGGTTGACCACTCTGGAAGATAACGACCCGAGGGGCAGCCTCGCCGTCGTCCTCGCCCAGCACGGCGTAGACGCGGAACGGAATCGAAGTATTCTTCAGCTCGGTCGCCAATTCTCCCAGGGCCTTCAGTTGTTCCTTGGCTGTTTTGGCGGCCTGAATCTGTTCATTCATCTTTGCGTTATTGGGAGTACTGTCTGAATCGTTTACCTTGAGCCACGTATCGACCTCAGCGATAGCTCCCACAATACTTCTGATGTTGAATGGACGCTCCTTACCCGAAATATCACAGGTTGCTTGCATGTCGAGCCGGACTTCCTTGTCTTTCGTATCAAACCCGATTCCGAAGAAGACGCGAGGGGTCTTCTCTTTCGTGAGCGTCACAATCACACGCCCCTTGACATGCACCGTGTTTCCGGAAGCCGGCTCGATGGGCTTCCCTTTCGCTGGGCGGCTGGGCCCTTTGGCCTCCATGATCTTGATCTCGTGGTTCGGCATTGATTTATCCAAAGGCAATATCTGCAGCCGGAGTACGCTGGGGTCGGGCAGGGGAATATCTTTGATCAATCGTACCCGGACAACACCCGTATCGACGTTAATCGCCAGCGGCTGAACGGTCTTGGGCAGGCACAAAGGAACAAAGCGAGTCTTCTGCTTACAGGAGAACTGCAGGCCACAGTAGCGAACCAGTGTGGCCTTTTCCTTCGCATCGGCGGTCCATTGGATTTTCCACTCGCCCTCCTCCTGCCAGACTCGGGCAATCTTCACGGGGTCTTTGTTTTTGTTGGTCATCTGGATCAACCAACCCGGAGTTGGCCCGTCGCTCTCTTTTTGCAATTCAAACTTAGGATTGCCTTTGGCGACCGCGGCGCCGCCAATCAACTCGACGTCAACCGTCAGCTTGGGATCGAGAGCGGGGATGCCGAGAGAAACGGCGTCGTTGGCACCCTTGCCCGGCTGCGGCAAGTCACCGGCCAGTACGAGACCATCCAAGGAGACGTTTTTGTCCGCTTCGGCCGGCTTGGCCGGCATTTCCGGCTTCTTCTTGGGCGTCGTCGGCGCAACCTCGTCTACGGCCAGCGTTCCCCTATGTACAACTTGTGTCTTCCTACTAGTCCCACTTTCCTCCGGCCCCGCGTCCCTGACCTTTACCGTTCCGTCGCCCCTAGCACCGCCCGAGGCGATCCGTCGGCCGTCCGGGCTGAAGGCAACGCTACAAACCCAAAGCGTGTGCCCTTTGAGCGTGAGCGTTTCCTGGCCCGTCGCCACGTCCCACACCTTCACCGTTTTGTCCCTACTGCCCGAGACGATCCGCTGGCCGTCTGGGCTGAAGGCGACGCTTTGAACCGCCTCCGTGTGCCCGATGAGCGCGAGCAATTCTCGGCCGGTCCCAGCGTCCCAGACCCGCACCGATCTGTCCTCACTACCCGAAACGATCCGCCGGCTGTCCGGGCCGAACGCCACACCCCAAACCTGAGCGGTGTGCGCCGTCAGCGTGCGCATTTCCGTGCCAGTCGCCGCGTCCCATACCTTCACTGTTCCGTCACAACTGCCCGAGGCGATCCGCCGGCCGTCCAGGCTGAAGGCGATGCTCGTAACCTCTCCTGTGTGCCCTTTGAGCGTGAGCGTTTCCTGGCCTGTCGCCACGTCCCACAGCTTGAGCGTCTTGTCATCGGAGCCGCTTGCGATCCGCCGGCCGTCCGCGCTGAATGCCACGCTCCTGACCCCTGCCGTATGCCCCTTTAACGTGAGTGTTTCCAGGCCGGTCTCAGTGTCCCAGACCTTCACCACATTGTCATTGCCGCCCGAGGCGATCCACCGGCCGTCCGGGCTGAAGGCCACGCTCTGAACCCAACCCGCGTGCCCCTTGAGCTTAAGCGTTTCCCGGCCCGTCGCCACATTCCAGACCTTTACCGAATTGTCATAACCGCCGCTTACGATCCGTTTGCCATCAGGACTGAAGGCCACGCAATGAACACGACCCGTGTGCCCCTTGAAGACCGTCCTTTGTTTGTTGATGAGGTTTCGCAGATAGCGATACTCCCACCCACGGAAATCCAAGGCACAACGGTTCAACAGGTCTTCCGCGTCCGCGTAATTATTTTCGGCTATATCTCGCTGTGCTAAGCCGATTTGGATTGCGTATTGCACCGTGCGGGCGAGGAGGAGTTGTGTTTCCGCGCGTTGCTTTTCGTCTAATGCCTCCTTGGCTTTTCGCTGTGATTCGATGGCGTTCGCGTCGGCACGTTTCTTTTCGTCTTGGGCTTCCCTAGCTTCTTGCTCAGCGAGTTGGGCGTTCGTGTCCGCGCGTTGGGCGTTTGCCTTGGCCTGTTTCGCGTTTTCCTCCGATTCGTCCGCCTTTTGATCGGCGCGATCAGCGTTTGTATTCGCGCGGTCCCTTTCCGCAGATGCTTGCTTCTCGTTCGTGTTGGCTTGAACGGCGAAAATCGACGAAATCACCGTTCCTGCCACCAGCGTCAGCGCGACCGCTGCCGCCAGTCCTGCCACGACCGGCTGCCGCCGGCACCACCGCCAAAGCTGCTCGGGCTTGCTGATCGGCCGGGCGAGGATCGGCTTCTTGGCGAGAAAACGCCGCAACTCAGCCGCAAGCTCGCGGGCCGACGGGTAACGCCGCCGCGGCTCCTTCTCCAAGCACTTCAAACAAATCGTCTCCAGGTCGCGGGGGATGCCGGTCACCAGTCGCCGCGGACTGGGGGCGTCGTCTTCCATGTGCTGACGGAGCAACATCGCCAGGCTGCCGCGAAAGGGCCGCTCGCCCGTGAGCAACTCGAAAAGCACCACCCCCAGAGAATAGACGTCCGACCGCCGGTCGGCCTCGTGGCTGTGCCCCACCGCCTGCTCGGGCGAGAGATAGGCGGGCGTGCCCAGAATCTGGCCCTCGACGGTCATGGTCATCTCGCCCACCTCCCGCTTGGCCAGGCCGAAGTCGGCCACGTGCGGTTCGCCACCATCGTCGATCAAAATGTTCTGCGGCTTCAGGTCCCGATGGATCACCCCATGCTCGTGGGCATAGTCCAGTGCGTCGGCAATCCTCGCGCATAGCTTGGCCGCCTCGTCGGAACTAAGATGCCGGTCTCCACGCCATTGGTCGAGCGGCAGCCCGTCGATCAACTCGCTGACGATGTAAAGCAACTCGCCGTCGCGGCCAACCGCCTGCACGCCCACGATGTTCGCATGGTGTAGTTGCGCGGCGGCACGGGCCTCGCGGATGAACCGATCCGCCTCGTCTGCATCGAGCTGCCCGCTGGGGGAATTTTCAACGCCACGACCGTGTCGAGCAGGGTGTCCTTGGCCTTCCACACCGAACCGAAGGCCCCGACGCCCAACTGCTCGATCAACTCGAAATGGGCGATCCGGCGGCGGATGCGGGCCTGCCCGGCAATCGAGCGGTCCACGGGTACGCCGCGAGCGATCAGGCTCATGCTGCTGCCGCACGATGGGCAGTTCATCTCCACGAGCGGGTCCTGGTCGATGATCTCGACCGGGTTGTGGCAATGCAGGCAGTGGATGCGGAAGGCGAAAGGCTGGAGTGGCTGGGCATCCTGTGGCACGGGCTTCCAGCCCGTGGACTGCGACACGGGCTGGAAGCCTAAACCACGCGGAGACACGGGCTGGAAGCCCGTGCCACGATCGACCGTATCGTCGAAGGCGGCGGCGAACTGGGCCAGCCCTTCAAGTTCGGGCCACTCGGCCAGGTAGTCCGCCGGTTCCTTGCGGAGATTCACTCGGCAGCGGCACTGGCGGTCCGTACCGATCAGGCGGACGAGCATGGCCACAAAGCGGGGATCGTCGCGCGATACCGGCACGAAATCGTCCAGGTTCGGCAGACCTGGGCCCCGCCAGGCTGCCTCCAGGCGTTGCATGGCCGAGAGGGCCAGCGACCATGTCTCGTCGTCCCACTGTGGCTCGGGATGGTCGGTGTCGTTAGTCATTCTCCATCTTCCCTCGGCAGCAGCCTGGCCAACCGGGCGCGGATGCGGTCGAGCTTGCCGCGGACGGGGGCCTCGGTAAAGCCGAATCGTGGGGCGATCTCCGGGCAGGTAAAACCCTCCAGGTGCAGGCGAAATATCTCGGGGTCCGGCGGCTGGAGTCCGTCGATCGCGCGTTCGATGAAATCGGCCACCTCCACGGCATCCTCGGGCAAGGGTTCCCGGCCGAGCATCCAATCTCCCGCGCGGCCGGTTTCATGGGCGGCGTCTCGCTTATCCGCCGCTTGCGTCTTGATGTGGCTCAGCATTTTGTGCCGCGTGATCGTCTCCAACAGGCACCACAGCGCGCCGGAGTGATCGATACGGAAGCGATGCTCCTGCACGCCCCGACAGAACGAGGCGAGGGCCGACTGGACCGGGTCTTCCGCACTCTCGCGGGCCGCCAACCGCGAACCCATCTCCCGCGCCACCAGTCCGCACAGCTTGTCACGATAGCGATTGACCGCCTGTTCCACGGCCGAACTTGTGCCGTCATTCAGACGGATGAAGAAATCCGCCGAGGTGTCGGAATCCGACATAAGATAGCTCCTTCACGCGAGAGGGCCGGCACGGCCGGACCAAGGTTGATTGTACAACGCGTCTACCCCTGACAATAGGGGCTGGGGGTTTTCGTAGAACGGATTTCAATCCGTTCGCGGCGGAATGAATACCGCTCTACGGAGAATAAGCGAGATTCCCCCGCAGTCCGGCGCGAATAATTGTAGGGTGGGGAGAGCGCAGCGAGCCCCACCAATTCTGTTGCGGTCCGCTTTTGGTGGGGCTCGTTTCACTCTCCCCCATACGAACCAACTTAAGATTTTTGGTCTTGTAAAAAAAGCGGGAAGTCCT
>JBAWVO010000141.1:0-15916 GCA_037147235.1 Planctomycetota bacterium
TGAAGTCGGCCATCGCACGAACATCGTCTGCCAGTTGAGCGACATCGCCACGCGGTTGAGACGCAAGCTGCGATGGGATCCGGCCAAGGAGCAGTTCGCGGGCGACGACGAGGCCAACGGGATGCTCTTAAGGACGATGCGGCCACCGTGGCGGGTGTAGCAGATGTAAATGAGCCGAAAGGGACAGCGATTTTGGACGGAAGCGTTCCACAAGCACACCAGGTTCCCAGACAGGATACCCACACCAAGATGCCCAAAGATGTTCCGATTTCCCTCGCCGGCCTGCTAGGTCCCGGAGGGCCGGTGCTTTGTGAAGCCCTCCGCGCTGCCGGCGAGTTCCTTCACGGCCATTCAACAGAAAAACTGCTCGGTCGCGTAGGGCAGACGATCACGGAGATCCCCGAGGCGGAGCACCTCGATAAGCGGTTCATTCAGGCGTCGTTCCGCGTCGGGCCCCAAGATCCGTCGCAGGACATGCTCACTGGCCGGGGGATGTTCTATCTCACCGAGGCCCGGAAGCTTGTGCTCGATTGCACGTCGGGCCACTACCAGGTGCCCTGGGGTTACCAGCATCCGGAGTTGACGGCTGCAGTGACAGGGGCGATGGACTCGGGCGTCGTCTGGGACAACCACAGCAACATCCCAGGCAATACGATCAAGATGCTCGCCCGTCGCCTGCTGGAAGCGGCCAACGGCGCGGCGAGCGAAACTTGGGAAAACTGCGGTTCCGCTGACGTGCTAGATACGGTGCTACTGGGCATCTGCACCGGATCGGTGGCGGCCTCCAGCGCGCTGAAGATCGCCCTGCGGCACCACGAGGCAGTTCGGCCGGGCAGGCCGCCGGTCTTCGTGGTCATCGCTGGCAACTACCATGGCACCGACTTGCTGGCCCAGCGGCTCCGTGGAATGTGGCAGGATTACTTCCGAAATGTCGAGGTGATGGAGATCGAACCGAACGACGCGGACTCGCTGCGTTCGGCCTTCGATGCCTGCCGCGGCCGGGTCGCCGCCTTTCTGGCCGAGCCGGTGCTGATGAACCGCGAGGCGATCGTGTTGGAGACCGCCTTTCTACGCGACGCCCGCGCCCTGTGCGACCGCGACGACGCCTGCCTGGTGCTGGACGAAATCCAGACCGGATTCTGGTATCCCGAGGTCTTCCTGTTCCGGCAGTGCGGCATCGTGCCGGACATGCTGATCGTGGGCAAGGGAATGACGGCCGGCTTTCATCCCCTCTCGGCCTTGCTCTACAAGCGGAAGTACGACCGGCTGGCGCAGTACGACGCGATCAGCACCAACGGCAACGCGCCACTGGCCGCCGTAGCGGGGCTGGCCTGCCTTGCCATGATCCAACGCGACCAGCAGCGGATTGGCGAGATCGGGCAATACTACTTCCGCCGGCTGATGGAACTGCCGCTGGCGTTTCCAGAACAAGTCGTCGATGTCCGTGGCCGGGGGCTGATGGCGGGACTGAAGTTCCCCAACGTGGAGAAGGCAGTGGCCTTCTACAACCGCTGCCAGGAACGGGGCCTTTGGGTCCGGGCGCACACCTACCATGAAGGGCACAGCACCATCCTTACCAAACTCGCACTCCTGGCGGACAAACTTGTTGTAGACTATATCGTGGACCGCTTTTGGGAAATCTTGGAGGAGTTGCGTGAAAGCAAGTAGTTGGGCCAGAACTGCAATCGGCGGCGTTCTTGTGGTCGTGATTGTACACGCGACCGTCGCAGTCGGTGTCCGTGCTGCCGAAGTTCCGCCACAGGACATGGAGCGGATTCGCAGCGCGGCCCCGGCGGAACCGGCCGCACGCGTCGCGAAACCGCGCAAGGTGCTGGTCTTCTCTCGGGCCGACGGCTTTGTTCATGACACGATCCCCTGGGGAGCTGCGGCGGTGCGGATCCTCGGCGAGAAGACCGGGGCGTACACCGCCGTGCTCAGCGACGATCTCGTCATGTTCGATCGCGAGCCGCTCGCCCAGTTCGATGCCGTGGTGATGAACAACAACTGCGGCAACCCGATCGTCGATCTGCGGCGGCGGGCCAACCTGATCGAGTTCGTCCGCTCCGGCCGGGGACTGGTGGGCATCCACTGTGCCGCGCACCTCGACTGGCCGGAGTACATCGACATGCTCGGCGGCTACTCGATCGACCACCCCTGGAACGCCGGCAGCACGGTCACTGTCAAACTGGAAGAGCCCGGCCATCCGCTGCTCCGTGGCGTCGCGACGTCCTCGTTCCCCCACACCGACGAGGTTTTCATCTTCGATCACTTCTCGCGGAACAAGGTCCGCGTCCTGCTGAGCATCGATACCGAAAAGACCGACATGAGCAAGCCCGGCGTGAAACGCGCCTGCGGTAATTTTCCCTTGAGCTGGACGAGGGCCTATGGCAAGGGGCGGGTGTTCTACTCCGCCTTCGGCCATCAAAAGGACGTCTACTGGCGGCCAAACATCTTGCAGCACTACCTGGCGGGCATCCAGTTCGCGCTGGGGGATCTCGACGAGACACCCAAAAAAGTCGAGACATACCAAAAAGTCGAAACACCCCGAAAATGGGAAAAACCGTGACCGGCCACCCGGGTCCGAAAAGGAGTTCCGTCGTGCAGAAATCGCTGGACAGGAAAATCGCCCGAATCCTCGCCGATCCTTCCTGCAAGGACTTCATCTTGGCCGACGCGAAGGATGCCGACATGGCGTTCGGCATCGCGGCACCCGGGCGCAGCCCCGAGCACCACTCGCAGGAAGGCCGGTTTCGCTCGCTGGACGAGTATCGGCAACTGATTCGCGAGAACGTGCGGCAAGGACTGGTCGATATCATACTGATGAGTGCCAGCACCAACGAAGTATTGACGCTCCACGAGCGGATGTTCGACACCAGCACCGTGACCCCGGCCATCAGGGCCAACGACACGACCGACATATGGGCGGCTCAGGGGGGCGTTTACACCAGTCACCCGGCACTGCCGTTCCGCTCGGCCGCCATCGACTCGGCGATGTGCGGCAAGCCACGGTGCGAGTCCGACGAGCGCAACCGGGGTGCTGATCTCGGCCTTTACTCCGTCACCTTCAACAACGACACGGCTCTCGATCACCGCACGCTGGACGCCTACCGAGCGTTCCGCGAGGAAGCGGCGGCGAAGGGATTTCGCCACTTCCTCGAAGTCTTCGACCCGAACGCCATCCAGGTGCCGGTCCCCGACCTGGCCCGGTTTGTCAATGACATGACGGCGCGGGCACTGGCCGGCGCGGTCGGCAAGGCGCGGCCGTTGTTCCTGAAAATGGTCTACCACGGCCCGGCCGCAATGGAGCAACTGGCCGGCTACGATTCGCGGCTGATCGTCGGCATCCTCGGCGGCTCGTCCGGTACGACCTTCGACGCCTTCCATCAACTCTGGGAGGCCAGGAAGCACGGGGCACGAGCCGCCTTGTACGGACGGATGATCAACCACTCCGAGCTTCAATCGTCGTTCATCAAACACCTTCGCATGTTGGCCGACGGGCAGATCGAGCCGCGCGAGGCGGTGCGATCGTACCATGCGGATTTGGACAGGCTGGCCATCCGGCCCTACCGCAAGTTGGAGGACGACCTGCAAGCGACCTTGCGAGCGGGTGCCTACGGAACCTCCACTCCAGCGGCCGTGCCCGCGACCAGGGCCAAGCCAGCCGCGGGTGTCCCGCCACGCGGGAATTCGGAGCCCGAACCCGACTTCTCCACGATGACCACAGCGGAGAAGCAAGCCTGGAACGAAGCGCGATGGAAACGGGTTCTGGGCTGAGTGCGTCAGGCTCCGCTTCCGTCGATGGCGACGACCGCGGTCCGTTGATGGGACTCCAAGGCCGCCGTAAACAAGCGGTGGCTTAGGGCAGTCTCGTCGGGCGTGACGCATCCGGCGAAACGGGCCGGCGACTTGCCGGTGTGCAACTCGTAGAGAAAAGCCGTCCACATTCAAACTCTCCTGATATTTCTGATATTCCTGACGCACCCGCTCCAGGACCGTCTTGTGTTCATGGCTCGTGGCCAGATTCTTCAACTCCAGCGGATCACTGCGGAGGTCTCAAGGCTCCTCGCAGGCCAAGCCCTTCTGCTCCAGCCAGACAAGAGAGAAGATGGCAACCATGTCAGCTCAGAGTTTGTTGTAAGGCAAGCTGAATAGTCGATCGGCCTTTTTGAGATTGCCGCTATTCAGACCCTCGTTGAACCAGTAAGCCCTCTGCTTGGAGGTTCCGTGCGTGAATTTTTCCGGAACGACATAACCTTGGGCCTGCTTTTGCAACTTATCATCGCCAATGGCTTGGGCGGCCGTGATCGCCTTCTCGGCGTCGCCCGCTTCCAGAATGTGCCATTTTTGATCGGCGTAATGGGCCCAGACGCCAGCCAGACAATCGGCCTGGAGTTCCAGTCGGACAGAGAGTTGGTTTTCGGTATCGTGGGGCAGATTGCGATGCTTCGATTCGATGCTGATCCCCAACAGATTCTGAACGTGATGACCAACCTCGTGGGCGATCACGTAGGCATTTGCAAAATCGCCGCCCGCGTGGAACCGATTTTTCAGCTCATCATAGAATTGAAGGTCGATGTAAACTTTCTGATCGGCAGGGCAATAGAAAGGGCCGACGGCCGAGTCGGCCAGCCCGCAGGCCGAATTGACCTTGCCAGTGAACAGAACCAGCTTGGGTTTTTGATACGTCGGCCGTCGCGGAACCTGCGTTTGAAAAAGGTCGCCCCAGACTTGCTCGGTCTGGAAGAGTACGTGCTTGACAAAGGAGACCTTCCGCGCCTCTTCGGGACTCTCCTGCCGCGGCGCATGAACGCCCGGCGGGGCGGCTTGGTTCTGGGCCTGCTGGAGCAAGGTCAGCGGATTCTTGCCCAACAGCAGGGCGATCACCACCGCAATCACCGTGCCTGCACCGCCGAGGGCCATGCCGACGGGCAGTCGCCGCTGATCTTCGACGTTTTCGCTTTCGCCGCTTTCTTCCCAACGCATGGTGAATGATCCTCCTTGCTACGCACTGCCAATGAAAATACCAGCGAGAAATACTAAAATCCCTCCGCCCAAGACCTGAATTAAAAGAAGGAAAATTGATTTTCTGAAGCTCTGAGTCTAGCCAGTGCATATTAGTAAGTCAAAGGGTGGCTAGGCGGCATGCGGATAGCCGTCCCCAGGCCAACTGGCATCCGTGCATTCAGGGCGGCTACACTCATTTGATGCCCTATTACCTCTTCGCCATTTTGCTCGGGAAAACCAGTGTTTTACGGCGGCTTCTCGATCAGACGGGATGGCACGCTGAAAACGTCAATCCGATGTGCTAGGCGAGGCGAGGCACCACCATGTCAAAGACATCGGACCAATAGCACTTGAGTTCTCGGTGACAGCTCACTGTGGCCAACTCAGGACTCAAGCAACAGTAACTCGCAGCTCATTCCGGAGATTGCCCCGATATTAATGCTGAGGGCTGCTCTGACCCGTGGATACGAGATGAAATGAGCCGCCGAGTGGGGCGGCCTCCGCACAATGGCTTGTACCCCGTGTACACGTTGAAACAATGGGAAGGACCATCTCGATCTTCGCACGTTTCGTTGGCACAGGCCAAAAGGACGGAGAATGGTGCGGATCGAGTTTGAGTGTCCTGGTGATGACGTTTTGCTATGCGACGAAGAGCTGTGGTTCTTCGTCCTAAATCATTGGTACATACCTCAATCCGGGGCGGATGGTGAGGACTTCGAGGCGAGTTTCCCGGATCGTCCTCGGCCTGTCTATACGGCCATTAAACACGTCGATGAGCAGTTTCAAATCACCGTGAGGCGCAGTTGGGACCGTGTTTTTGATCTGACCTGGTACAACCCTCACCTTACCCCTCGACCTGATAAGAAGAGTATCATCGGCTGGGTTTGGGAAATCAGGTGGAAGTGGGTTATTGCAGAAACCCCTTTCATCGGTGCAGTGACCAACTAATGCGAGAGGGGTTTACCGAGTGCCACAGAATTCGGCTATGGATTGGAAGGACCAACAGTTATGTCCAGGTTCCGCGAGCGATTCAAGCAACGACACGTCGTCTTGCCTGCAATCCATGTGGAGTCTGCGCGGCAAACCGTTGAATGAGGAATCGCGGTGAAAGTGGTCGATTGTAGACACTTATGGCAAGACTCATGAGAATTAGATTTCCTTTGCCGAAGCAACCTCAAGCCAGTGAACATGTTACAACTGTTCCTTGGATTCTCAGTCCGTAAGACGGCCTCATCTCCAGAGCGAAACGTCACCGCCAAACGAGAATATTTTCAAACTCCCGTTGTCCCAAACCCGAATTTATTGCATATTGATGGAAGTCAAAGTTGACTCCAGCGAACGCTGGTTGGCCCGGGTCGAATGGGCGGCAACACGGAGATCTTGAACGAACCAAACCTCGTGTTGCGTATTAATAGCGTGCAATAGCGCGCGGATCGGTGCCGGTAACACCGGCAACGCTTGCCGAAGCCGAGAACAGATTTCCCGGCAGGCGGCTGATCGTTTGGGACCGATGGCATCGGTCTAATCGAGCCTCTTGGGTGCTTGATAAAGTTGCGCAACGCAGTACGTTGCGGGCTGGTCGGTTTTTGTGACCAGCACTCGAATAGGGCTGATCTCGATCACGGGCGTTTTGGGCCACATGTTGGGGCCAGTGAACAGCTCGCGGACGAGAATGCCTTCGCACGTTTAATATTCTCTTGCTTTAACCACGGTTCAATGAGGGTGTTTCGATGAACAATAACGATTCTCAGCAGAATCCGATCCGCCTTGCTGATTGGCGTCAACGTTTGGCAAGTCAATTAGTGGACTCGGGACAATTCATCTTGCTCCACAAGGCCGACCCTTGGGTGATGAAAATTGCGAAATACCTACGGGCCCGAATAATAGGCACAACGGACACCGCCAAACAGCGACTCGCGGAGCGAATGCCGCACATGGACCTTGCCTTTAGGATTTATGACGCGAAGGGGTACAGCCTACGTGATTTGCTGGAGGCTTATTTGCTCACGGGCGAATCGGTCTCGACAATCTCCGAAAAAATAGGGATCGCTACCGAAGTTATCCATGCCTATGCCGCGGCCTTCTTCGATGTGGCCGATCGGTTGGATCAAGCGATGTTCATTCTTCACGAGGTCATTTTCTCAGATAAGGGCGAGGGCTCCCGCGCAGGTTTCCTGAAACTGGTTGCCTATTTGGACGGCATGGCGGCACTCGACGACTTTGTGGAACGAACTGAGATTGGCAGTACCAGTAAATTGCTCAATCTCATCCAGGAAGAAACACGGTTTCTGTTCCTACAGAAGGTTCTCTTGGCCCTCCGTAAACACGACATGCACAATCATCGGGCCACGGCCGATCTGATCAATACTTACGCCCGCCGCGAGGGCAGTGGCAAGCAAGCTGATCCACCGCCCGATCGGATGAAAGAGCACTTCCAGGCGATGATGGCCGCATTGCCCTTCAACGTGCGCGGTCGAGATAGCGAGAATGTTCCGTCTGAATTGCGGAAGTTCCAGACCTCCCCGGTTGAGTTGAACTATGGCGAGCTTATGCAGGTTTCGATGGGTCAGAATTTGGAGAACGAGGCCGACATCCTGGCCATGACGTTCCCACCCCGGCCGACGGCAGCGGAACGAACTACCAAACAGGAACCGCCAGCCACCCCGGCCCCTGCGACCACGCCGCAGGCACCGCCTGCCGAGTCGCCGCCATCCGAGACACAGGCTACCGAGGTACTGCAACCAGTGAATCCAACATCGAAGGGCCCTAGAGATTCGAGGCGCAAACTAATCCACCGAAATCGCGGGCGTTAGCGATGTTGAGTCAGTCGTAAGAGCCGTTGCGGATTCGGGCGTTCGCAGAATGTGATTCGAGATTGCTGTCCCGGGAAATCCATCAACAAAGCACCTATCAAGAGAGGTTAATACCATGTGTCAGAGACATCGCGAAATCTATCAGCTCGTCGCGGAGCTTTCCACGTGTGGCATACTAGGGACACCTTGGCTGCGACTGGTGGTCGACGAGGATTGCCGTCGTCTGCCGCCGCATACCACCGAAATGCTTGCGCGGCTCCGCGAACGCTTTTCCGAGCAAGATCTGTTGGCTGCGGGTGTTGCCCGGCGTGAAGAAGGAGTCGAGTTGCTTTTAGCGGAAACGCTGGCAACCCCCGGTGTCGAGATCATTCTCCTGCGCGAGCGGCCATACGATCCGCCGTTCGACATTGTCACGTCGAGCGGGTTGCTTTCGGGTCGCGATCTGCCGATGTTTGCGGCCTGCCGCGATCATCGCACTGTGGTGGCGTTGCGGGAGTTGGACGGAATACTCTTAGCAGTGCTTTCTATGAGCGCGTATGTACTATTCCGGAGCATGGGCCTGCCGGTCGCCTTGGCGACCGGGTTGGAAGATTTGGATTGCGGACAGTTATCCAGCCTGGTACAGATGCTTTCCGGCAACACCTCTCCCTGTACGGGAATGGAACGGTTGGCAGAGCCCTCGGATGTTGCCGCCCATGACACCGAATCCATCGACCCTATCAATCAGAACACTCAAGTGGACATCGGCACCATTCAGGCGTCGAGCCTCCTATGTTCCGGGGTTACAGAGATTGAATCACAGTTCCGCACGGATGGCATCCAGGACGGCGAGAATCATGCTACCGAGGAGTCCGTTTTGCCCCGGGCGGTGATCCTGGTGGCGTGGGAGCCGGTTACGCTTGAAATCGAGTTGCCGCCGGAGGTGGCGCCGATCGTCCGGTTTCTTGCCAATGCAGAACAACACATGGGCATCGATCTTTCGGATTTTGGGGTCTGGTGGCCGTCGGAAAATGACTTAGCGGCCATGCAATTCTGCATTCGACATGGCGGCAACGAGCAGATCCGCACGAGCATGCACCAGAGCATCAAACAGTCCACTTTCCAGGTGTCCCATGAGATCGACCGACGCATCGGCCCGCGCCCGGTCGCCGAGGACTACGCTACGGCGCAGGCGGAGTTGCGACGCTGCCTCGACGCACGAACCAACGACGCTGTGAGCGAAGATCGACTTGCCCATGCGGTTGCTCGGCATCATTCGTTGGTAGAACGAGATCTCGTTGAACCCATTCTCGATCAGGCCACCGTCATTGCTGATCCTTTGTTGCGCAACCTGTGCATTACCGCCGCAAACGTGTTTCGGACCATACATCATCAGGCACCCTATGTTGATCAGCGATTTACGGATCAACAGGCAGGCCACAATGACGTGCCTGAAACCCAGTTAAACCGCATCAATGTTGTCATGAAACTCGTACGGGAGCTTCGGCGTGAGTGATAAGCATTCAAACCTGGTGAAAGGCGAACCAATGGCTCGAACCAGCTACGGATTGGAGCGGGGAATCCTCGGAATTCTGCCGATTGGTTCAGCCGACCGGGATGCCTTGAAACAGCAAGGGTTCGTGGCCGCGGAATACCGTCACGACCGTGGGCCCTATTTCAAGTTGAGATATCGGGTCAATGGTAGGCAACGGGTTGTGTATCTCGGCACAAACGCATGGTTGGCCGACGAGATTCGGCGGGAACTGGCGCAACTCCAGGCCGATCGGCGAGGCGACCGCGAGTTGGCCCGCCTTGCGGACGAGGCCCACGATGTGCTCCGGAAGTCGAAGCAGCGGCTGGAAGGAGAACTTCGCCGCGTGGGGCTAAAATTCCACGGCTATGCCATTAGGCGTAGCAGAGATCATTTGACGACTACCGCCGTGCAGGATGTTCCTGCCGGCTCTTCTGTGTTTGAACCCAATTCCAGGGAGGAAAAGAATGATGACATCTGAAGTCACGGAAACAGTCGCGGACGGCACGACGCCGGCCGAGACTGCGCCGGCCAATGAGCCGGAGGCCAAAGCGAATGCTGCTGGGCTGACGGCAAAGCGATTGAAGAAGGTCGACGACCTTCTTCGCGAATCGCTTGACAAGGTGGATACGCTTGAGGCAAACTTGGGCGTTGTATCTGCCGATTTAATGCGAATGGCGTGCCGTCTCACAGTGGCGATCGAGGAATCGCTTGGTAAGAAGTCGCTCGAGCATATCGACAAGTTGGTCCCAACGATCGACGCTTACCTGCGGATCGCACGGCAGATCGACCGGCTGGCGATGTTGGACCACCGTTTGACATCGTCCCGTACGTCGACCACGCCACCGAAGCCGCGTTAGGCACGAGAATTCCCCAGCCGTCCACGAGACTCGACGGCGTGTCGACCAGCAACGGCGCGCTGGCCCGGGTGCCGCTTGGCTCTAGCCAAAAGGCGAGAACACGGCCATGGTCCCGATCGGGCGGCCCACATGCAGAAGCCCCTACACATATTGTCTCGGTCTGCTGTGGGCGTCCCGGTGCGGTAGTCGATAATCCTGGTTTTTGAGGACGTAGTTGGCAGCTTCCGTAGCTGGTTTGCGGCTCCGACAAGAGTCGTCCAATAACTTGTGGGTATTCAGTTCCCCCGGTCGCTGTAACCCGAAGGTAGACGTTTTGGACTGATAGATCTTTCTAGCCATCAATTCCTTCGCTTCAGGCGAAAAAGTTTCCTGTTTCGGGGTTGACAATACTTGCCAAGCTGTTATGGTTAATAGTAGAGGATGTGTTCGCTGAGAGGCGATGCGTCCTCCAACTGCATAACCAGGTCGGTCACAACGGCACGGGTGATAGTGAAGTGTGACCACTTAGCGGGGCGGCGGACAGCCGAAACCCAATAGCCGGTCGAGGGCATTTCTGGTTTGCCCTTGATCTTCAGTCGATGCTGCCGATGCGCGCGTGAAGAACTCGTGACGGCGTCTTCGTACCCTGGATTCTTAGAGGCTAACTGGTTTAACGCTCAGTATTTATCCTATCGTTCACCGTCGTGCGACGTGAAACGTGTGCAATTCCACGGTCCACGGCTTGATGGACGATAGCGGTTCAATCGGGGTGTAACCCAGGAAAAAGTATTACAATCCCCCGATTTAATGGAGACCAAAATCATGACGGAACAGAACAACAGTGTGAACGAAAACAGTGCTCCCGCGAAGCCTTTCTGGATGCCGCCCGGTGTCGCCCTGGAGAACTTGTCGGAAGAACTAGGGACCGTGATCCGCGGCGTTTTGATGCCGGCCTACGAGAAGCTTGTCGTGGCCGCACGGCCTGGGCTGGAGCAGAGCACGGGCATGACTATCGTGCATTTGCTTTGGCTCGAAGCCTTGCAGCAGACAGAGCTGGGGCAGGACTTAATGGGGTCCGGCCATGAGTCCGAACGCCTCCAGAAGCACGAGAGGTCGATCGCCCGCCTGTTGCGGTTGGCCGGATCCAAGATGAAGGCCTCAGATTTTTTGCTGCGGCTGTTCGCATACCGGCACAAGTTGATGACCGGCTCGGGAGCGGCCGGGCTGCAGCTACAGCCGACGCCGGCCGGCGACAGCCAGCCCCCCACGTAGAAAGGTTTGTAGCCTTGGAAAAACGCAAATTTGTTGACCAAAAAGTGGAACCGAAGTTCCATGCGATCCGTGAGTTCATCCTCAGTCACCGGCACGTTTTTCTCCGGCAGGGGAGCGTCGTGACAAGCTGGCGGACTTACCGTGGCCATCGGTTGGGCCCGTTCTTTTCACTGCGCTATCGTGTGAGCGGGCGGCAGTCGGCGTTCTACCTTGGCCGGTCGATCATGCTCGCAGAGCGGGTCAAGGGTCTGCTCCGGGAAATGCAGCATGAACGGCAATTCTCGCGGCTGAATCGGCAAGCGAGGGCCGAACTCCGCCAATGCAAACAGTTGTGGGAGCAGGATCTGGCATCGGTGGGACTCAGCCGCAAAGGGTTCGAGGTCCGCGGGTGGAACGGCGTGACGGAGACCAGTTCCCCTTCGGAAGCCAACAAGACATCCAAGGAAGGGAAACTATGACTGAAAACGCAGACAAAGTAGTAAAGGATTCCATTGATTACGACCGTGTCATGCGCGGGTCGCGTGGACCACGATACCGCTGGAAACTCGCCGAGGAATTGCCGTTCAACCGCTGGGACCCGCAGATGAAGCGGTACGATGAACACGTCCAAAATGCACACCATTTCCTGGAACTGGTCAACCACAGTCCGGTTGGTGTAAAGCAGGCCCATGCGTTGTATCCCCTGATCAAGGCCGCCTTGGCACTCGACGAAGATGCCGTCAAGGTCGCTAAGCTGAAGATTTGCGTGTTTGGCGACCTCGACCCGGCCGAGATTGCCCGGCGAGTGGGCGTGGACGCGGCAGTAGTTTCGACATGGGAGGCACTATTCTATGACGCTCGCAAGTCGCGTGACGCCTTCGGCTGGGTTGTGACACACATCATCAATCCGGAACTTGCCGCCGGTAACGTCGATCTTGTCACCAAATTGAGACTCGTGGCCGCGGTCGGGCCGCGGGGGGCAATCGCAATCTTAGATGCAGGCTCCCGCGCCCCGATAACTGCGGGAGAGAAACTGTTTCAAAGGAAACTGAATCTGCATTTGAAGTATGACCGTGCGATGACCATGACGGAAGGCCCGAAACACGACTTTCGCTTTGTCCGACTTTACCCCAACCTGAAAGTGCAAGAGAACCGTCTGGAGATCCTGGAAAAGGGGCTGACAGAGAAATGTAACGAAGCCTTGCGCAAGCACGAACTGGCCCATATCCGGGCACAGGCGGCTCTGGAACGCGAGAAAGGCCGTGCCGCCAGAGAGTCTCGCAAAGCCGAGGAGCTCGCGCTAAGGAGGGAAGGTCAAAAGTATGCTTGTGAGTTGGAATCGGCCCGCAAGAAGGCGTTGGACCTGGCAGAGCGGAATGAGGCCGAAGCTCGCGCGGCCACTTCGCCCCTGGCACGATTATACTGGACGAAAGCCGACGGATCCATGGTGAAGCCACCCACCTTGCCGATGGAGCCTGAGCGAGAGACCGTCTTACCGACGGCAGCGCCGGTGAATGTGCCGTTCATGATAGTGGTACCGTGGAGCGTGGGCTCCATGGGGGCTACCCAGCCCATTTAGAAGTAAAGGAGTTGTGCAATGTCGAAGGAAAAGGATTTCGGATCGATTTACGGGCAAACGCTCTCCCAGTGCCCCAAGTACGATCATGATGGCCTCTGGAAAACGAGTCCTGTACCCGGTAATATCCGCCGGCCGCCCCAGGACCCAGCAGCCGTTCTGGCGGACCTCCAAGCGCGGTACTCCGATGCCGCGTTACAGGAGTCGGGCGTCGCGACGATGGGGCCAGACGGGGATGTTCAACTGGATCCCGCACTGTGCGATGCAAACACTGCAATCATTGCATTGCGAAAAACGCCTCAGCAAGATCCGTACGATTTGTTGACGGACCGGGGAGGCATCGCCAACGGCGAGATGCCTCTCTGTGCATCTTTGAAAGACGGTCAAATTAAGAAAATGCTCAAGGCCAGCGACTCCGTGCTGTACGCCGCTTGTTCATCGGCCGACGCGGTGGCGTTGCTTTCACTTGGCATTCCCACGACGTTGATTAACGGCATGGCACAACTCAGCGGAAACTACTTGGAGGACTTTTTCCGATGCTTCAAGCTTGGTAAGTCTGCGACTCAAAAGCATGAGATCGCCGTGATGGACGAAGAACCTCCCCCGCACGTGGTGGTCGTCGGATGGTCTCCTGCAACGCTAAGCCTTGAGGAGCCCGAAGACGTCGTGAAGATCGTATCCCATTTCTCAGGCATTGAACGTCATTTGGGAATCTGTTTGGAAAACTTTTCCTTGTGGAAGCCAACCCAGGGGGAATTGGATGGGATCGTCTTTCGGTTGGAACACACCGACCGTCAGGCCGTAAAGGCCGCCATCAGCGAGAGTCTCACGTCGTGCAGGAAGAGCCTGGTCCCTCCGTGGACGGCCGACGATGTGCCCACGGACTTGGCCACTGCGATCCAAAGATTGCACAAGCTGGTCTCGTGTTCCAATCGCAGTGCCGACGACGAAAGACGAGCTTGGAAGAGAGTCTCGCAACTGATCCAGAGCGAGACTACGGCACCTTGGTTTGAACAGCTCGAGGGTGCGGAAGACGCAGCCGAACGCAATTTGCTGATGCTAGGCGCGACAACTAGCCAGATGTCCCATATGCAATCCATCCAGCTCCTCTTGAAGTTGACGACCTCTCCAAACCAGAGAGGGGCGGTAAGACCGCCGGGCCGCCTGCCGGACGAGGAGTTCCAGCAGTTCGTCAAGACTTCGGATCTGTTGGTAAAGATAGCAAAGGCGATCGTGCAGTGTCGAAAGAACCCATTTTGAAAACGGTGGAATCCAGAGCAGCAGACCTCGGCCTCATCAAGGATGATTTTACTTCGTCAAGAAACAAGGATTCGTGAACTGCGAAGATATTGACCGACCAGCTTGGGGAGGGAATGCGTGATGTCGATGCTCGCCTAGTCGAGCAAGTGCTGCGGGCGGAAAGCAAAACGGCTTGACTTATTTCGGCGTTCGGTTTAGATTTCTTTAGAGGTGATTGGTGTCCGATGCTTCAAGAGAACCCAAGGATGCAAGCAGGCCAGTTGAAAGCCTTCTGCTGTAGTAGTAATTGGATAGCTCGGACTGCACTGGTATTGGCAGGGAATGTGCAGCCGTCCCACAATAGAAGCGGAGACATTCCAGTCGGACTACTGGAAAATTGAGGATTTGTTGACCAAAAGATTCTTTACGTTTGAGGTGGCCTTTGGGACTCTGCCAAGAGGCAGAGTTATAGGATATTGCGGATCGGCTCCAAGAAGCAAAGTTTGACGATTTGATACCCACTTCTTTAACAACACAGGAGCATCGTGCGGATATCTCGGCATCTTAGCCCGGAGTATTGACACGGTCGATCAAAGCGAAGAAATGGCGATTTGATACCCACTTTACCACTATAGGGGGGGGTGTCCATGATGCCCAGGTCGTTGGTGCGGAAGGGGACGGTGCCCGCGCTGGGTTACCTGCCGACCGGTATAATCATGTGAAAGACAGTATGCCTGATTGACAAATACTATGTCTTAAACCGGTCCGTTGGCCAAGATTTGTGTCTCAACCTTGACAGCTTTTGTGTCCGGCGGCGTCGTAAGTCCTTAATTTTCAACGATCACCTTGACAGCATTTATGTCCGCCACCACTTGTGGTGCGGGACATAAATGCCGCCACATATTATTTCATCCAACGCCACAAGCTTCCCATATTGTGCATCCGCACCAATTTTGGTCGATGCCACCCCTAGCCTGGTTTTGTGACGCTCCGGAAAAGGGGCACTCACGTCACGTTTGTGCCGCCTTCGCGTACTCCTCCTTTTTGGAGCGACTGTATGCCAAGAGGACGTTCTCGACAGACAAATCCTCATCCACCGACTCCCAGTGAACGCCCAAACCGCGACCGATAAGCTGCCACTGGTCGCGTTGGGAGGGCGACGCCTCTTGCAGGCGCCGGAAGTAGCACAGGGGCACGAAGATCGCGCAGCCGTCGGAAAACTCGACGGTCATGGACTCGCTTGCGAAAGAAACGCTTTGGATACGGAGATCATTCATGGCTGCATGCCCCCAAACGTCTGAAACCACTCTCGCAGGAACTCGTCGCGGTATGCCTCGGCGATGCGGAGAATCTCATTGTAGAAAAAACGCTCGCTCTCAAGCCGAATCGCGAGCAACAATAGCATTCGACCGCCGAAGTGCAGCACGGCACTATCAAATTATCGCAGCCAGGCACCGTGTTGTCAATCCGCGATTCTCTCCCTTCCCCCCGCCCTCTCCTTCCTTTATTTAGCCACAGAGGTCACAGAGGTCACAGAGAAAAACAGGCAAATTTCGGGTTCATCCAGCACCACAAGCTTCCCATATTGTGCATCCGCACCAATTTTGGTCGATGCCACCTTTTCTCTTCTTGTCGCTCACGCGACGGGCGATGCACAGCATCAGTTCCGGGTGCGGGATGCTAT
>JBAWVO010000142.1:0-15878 GCA_037147235.1 Planctomycetota bacterium
CAAGATGTTGTGGTTGAACCAGGCAGGCGAGACGCCCGCACCACAAACTTGGCGGGACCAAGGGTTGCCGGCTACGTATGGCGGCAGAACTCGGTCGTCTGGCATGGCCCCGCTGGCGAAAGGGATTTCCATCGCATATCTTGGTGGCAGACGTTTTTTGGCCCTTGAATGACTTAGAATCCATCTCAGAACCCACCGCAGAGGGCGCAGAGAATCGCAGAGACCCTCAATTAGGATTCGTCCTCTGCGTACCTCCGCGTCCTCCGCGGTGAAAAAGACCTTTTGAGATAATTTCTTAGTTCCGGCCGGGCAGCCGGCCATGGAGAGAAAAATGAAACTAACGCGGACCTGGGTAATCGGGCTGGCAACGATGCTGGCGTGGGTGAATCCGGCTGCTGTTTTGCTGGGCTACTTCTTCATGCTGAACGTAGCGTGTCGCGCGGAGTCACCCAGTGATGCCCCTTCTGCCCCAATCGCTTGCGGCGAGGCCAAGGCGGATGGCCCTATTGTCTCGCCAGAGCCGGACTGGCCGCAGTGGAACGGCCCGCGACGTAACGGCATTTCTGCCGAGAAGGGCCTCCTACCCATGTGGCCGGAAGCCGGGCCACGGCTCGTTTGGAAAATCGGTAATCTGGGATACGGCTGGTCATCGCCGATCATCGTCGGCGACCGGTTATATGTCACCGGCGACGTGGACGACGATCTGCTCATTTTTGCCTTCGACCTCACGGGCAAGCCGCTGTGGAAGGTCAAAAATGGCCACTCGTGGACAGGCTCTTACCACGGGGCGAGGGCTTGTTGTGCCTGGTCCGCGGGCAAACTCTACCACATGAACGCCCATGGCCGCGTCGTCTGCCTGGAAGCGGACACAGGCAAGGAACTCTGGGCGGTCAACGTGCTGGAGCGGTTCCAGGGGCAGAATATCACCTGGGCGATGAGCGAGTGCCTGCTGGTCGATGGTGCCCGGGTGATTGTGACGCCGGGGGGCGAGAAGGCCCTGATGGCCGCCCTCGACAAGCAGAGCGGCCGGACGGTCTGGACCACGGAGCCGCTTCCCAAGGACCGAACCTCGCACGCTTCGCCGCTACTTTTCCGCCATGCGGGACAGAGAATCATCGCCAACTGCTCTTCGTCGCATGGATTTGCGGTGGATGCCGACACGGGGAAACTGCTCTGGACCGTGCCGCTGCCCAGCCCCTACGGCGCGAATATCGCTACGCCTGTCTATGGGGAGGGCAGAATCTTCCACGTGACGCCGTACATCTACGGGACGTGCTACCATTTGCAGCCTAGAGAAAAGGGACCGCAACCGGAGAAGGCATGGGACACGACCTTGGACACCTGCACGGGTACGGTGCTGTTCGTGGACGGCATGCTCTACGGCAGCGGCTACAAGAAGCATAAATCATGGCTCTGCCTGGATTGGAAGTCCGGGCAGACGCGCTACGAGTTGAAGGATCTGACGACCGGGTCGGCCGTGTATGCGGATGGACGGCTACACTGTCTGGCAGAGGATGGGCGGGTAGCACTGCTGCGGCCGACACCTGAGCGGTTCGAGATTGACGGCCAGTTCCGGCTCGTACCCCAGAAGGTCAACGATGCCTGGGCACACCCGGTCTTACTCCACGGCAGGCTATACCTGCGCTACCACGATACGCTTTGGTGCTACGAAGTTAAGGCCCGGTAACGAGAGTGGATGTGCGCGACGAGCGCGATCTGCTTTGGCCGGTGACCGTGGCGATTACCGCCGAGGGTTCCGCCGCCCGTTCGATAGAACCGGAAAACGCCGATCAATGATCGGCGTGTTGCCAGCCGCTGTCGTCCACGGGCTGGGGCGTGGTCCGCACCGGCGTGGCGATCATTTGTGCCGGAACCGATGCCGGCGGCGATTGCAGAAGCTGGAAGTAAGTGGCCTGCAAAACGTGTCGAGAGGTCGTGCGATTCTCTTTCTCAGGACGCGCGTTGGGCGAGGGACTCAGTTGCGGACCGTTCGAGATGGGGGGGATGTTCTGAATCCGCAGAGGCTCGACGCCGCTGCTTCCCTCGTTGGACACCGGGCCGCGATAAAACGTACCGGAGGAAGTGCCGGCACCGGGCGCACTCGGCGAGATCGGGGCACTCGTGGCGCCGGGACCATAAGTTTTGGGCACCTCCAAGGATGAGCCGGGCGTCAAGGGTGCCGCAGTTGGCGGACCAATCGTCGCGGGCAGCGATGGGGCAGTCAAGGGCGGTGACGCAACCGGCGGCTGACTCATGTCGCTGGGACGAGGCAACGGTGTGCCGGAGAGAGGCACCGGACTCGATGCACACGAAGAGCATCCGTTCGATGGGACATAGCCGCTGGAGACGCCGGTGTTACATGATGAGCAACCGCCCATGCCACGAGGAACACATCCTCCGTAAGATGCCGAATAACCGTTATTTGGGGCGCAACTGCCGCAGGAACCAAAACCCACGGGAGCGTAGCCAACTCGGAAAGTCGAGTACGGTAACAACGAGGCCTGATAGGTCCAGGCTCGGGTCGGACGGTAGGTCGTTACCGCGCAACCGCTGCAAGGATCGATGCCGACGACCGGCATGTAGGCCACGGTAGGCACCGGTCGGTAGGAAATGCGATAGGTGGCAGTTGGCGTACAGGACTGGCAAGCCGGCTGAGCCGGAGCACATTGGGTCGGAGCACATTGGGTCGGAGCACAGCCACACGCTAAAGCGGTGGGGACGTAGACGTTGGGCGGGCAGTAGGGTGCCGCGTAGGTCGTTTGTCCGTTGCCGAATAACCAATTCCACAAGGCGCACTCCGCCCAACCATGGCGCGGCGCACCCAGCAAGACGGCTGTCGCGCAACAGGTTATCATCACTCGGCGTAGATTTGTCCAGTTCATTATTTGAGTCTCCTTTGTCTGTCGCAAACTCGACGATCCCTTCATCTCACCCGTTTTTGATCGAATCGTCAAGGAGCGACCGCCGTTGGCCGCACATTTGGTTAAGTTTTCTCTTGGTAGCGATTGTGACGGTTGTTGCGCGTGGCTGGTCTCATGCACCGTAGCGGCATCACGGAAACAGGTGCGCAACAACACCTAAGTAAATGTAGATCACGATTTGCGTCGTGGAGAAAAATGAAAAAAACCTTGTTGGGTCGTGGTCTCTTGTTGGGTCGTGGTCTCCCGACCACGCCCGGTGTGCGGTTGAGATCCCAATCCGCCGACGGCGGGGTCAGGAGACCCACGCCGAACAGATCGTGGAGAAAAATGTAAAAAAACCTACCCGCGCGATCGATCTTCGTAGAGGTCGTAAAGATCAAACAACGCTTCTCGCAGATTACCCTGATGCAGGGCCAGTCGCTGGACAAGATCACGGCTTTGGATTCGCGACGGAAAGCCATTCTGGAGCCGTTGGACCACACTCCATGCCCGGGCCTCATCGATGGCCGTTTCATAAAGATTGGGCAAGTCAGCCGAACGATGCGATGCTACCACGAGGCCAACGCCTTGAGTCTGGCAGAATCGATTCAGGAGCAGGCGGTTCCAGAAATGGAGTTGCTCGACGCCGTCGACCGCAGCCACTCCCAGGCCGGCAGAGAATCGTAACGACCTGACAAATTCTCGCGGCAGATGGCGTTGCCCAGCCACGAGAGTGATGGATTTGACCAAGCGGCCGCGGCCTTCCATGGCCGGCGTCAAGGCGGCCAGCAGGGTCGACTTGCCGGTGCCGTGGCCACCGGTGATTTGGCCATGCCATGCATTGACTTCGAGGGTATTGACGAGCTGTTCGAGACTCTTGCCCCGTTCAAAGACGTAGTCGATCGTGCCTGGTCGCAACCGCGAGGCGCAGAAAGGGTTGCTCACATCGAAGGGGAGGAGAGGATTAAGCATGTTCGGTTTAGCTCAGCCCATCCGACGTTGGATCGGTCCGATCCGTCCGATCGGTCGGATCAGGGTTGATCGGTTTGACTGGCGGGACATTCCCCAACCGAAAGAGCCTTTGGGCCACGAGGTCGCGGCCTCGCTTGAAGAGGACGCGCACGCGGACGCACCAGCGGATCTTCACGATTTGGCCGTCGTAGCTTAAGGGACTTAGCGGCAAGGTAGTGCTGAAGCGGTCGGGACGACAAGGATTGCCCAGCTCGCCGGAGTCCGCGTCCTTCCGCCAGAACTCGTGGACGGCGAGATCTTCGTCACCTTTCCCCTCGCTGTACCAGAGAACCGAGACCTCGACGGCCTGCAGGGTCGGGCCTTCCACCGCCTCGATGCGGTACTTGCCGGAAAGCGTCGCGCCGGGCGAATAAATCTGGCCGTCTTCGTCCAGGCGGATGATGATTTCCGGCTCGTTCATGGGCCTGCCCTTCCGCTGACGTGAGCGACGGGTAAGGGCCGAACGACGACGGGGAATGATCGCTGGAAACCGTGCCAGCCGAGAATTTCACCATGCACGATCAGCTTCCACTGCACCTGGTTGTGGCTGGCGCGGAAGGAGTGCATCGCCTCGGCCGGAATCGGCAGATCGCACTCGGCCTCGAGCGGTTCGCCCGGCCGGATGATCGGGTTGGTGCCCGAGTAGAGCGATTGGCGGAAGACCTCGCGGGTTTCGCTGCGGGCGTTCGTGCCGTGGCGAAAGACCGCTTCCTCCTCGCAAATGAGCGACACGGCGATCGATTTCAGCTTCAAATTCCCCGACTGCGAGAGGAAGAGGCGATAGCCATGGCCGGGCAGCAGGGGATGATCGCTGATCTCGACGAGCGTTGGTCCGATGCCGGCGGTATGGCGCAGCAGTCGAGCGAATACGATCACCAAGGCGATGCCGACGCCGAGGAACGGCACGATAAAGAGCATCATCAGCCAGTCGGAAATTCCTGCCAAAAAACTGCGTAGGACCATCACCACGAAGACCGATACCGCGCCGTTCCAGGCCACGCAGGCCACCAAGAGACCCAACAGCGTCCAACCGGGGGACTGCGCCAGCGGCAGGCGATAGGCCAGTCGCGTACCGGGACTGCTGGTGATCTCGCTGCAATCAGGGGTATAAGGGTATTTTGGATTGACGGCTACCGGCAGGTCGAACAACTCGGGAGCCTGCACACTCCGCACCACTGAGGCGCGGTGCTCCACCGATTTGCCCCAGTGCAGTATCGTGAAGACAAGTCCGCCGATGCCGATGATGACGAAGGAAGTGGGAATCAGTAGTGCAGGCCAGATCCACCACTGGTAACCCCGCACGAGTACTGCGATATTCGGATCGGCTGGATCGTACCAGCAAGGATAGGTCTCTCCCTTAGAAAATCCGTCAATGACCGATTGGGCTTGATCCCACGTGCTTCGCGTCGTGTGATGGATATCGTAGGTGTATGGCAAGTGGGTAACGCCATGGACCTCGTAATCGATCTTGACCTCTGGCCTGAAAAAAATCCCCCTTTCGCTCGGAACCTTGACAACCCGTTTTTCGACGACCCTGCACGGATGCTCAACGAACTCGTGATTGACGCGCCATTCGGGAATGATCAGCCAAGCGATGCCGAAATAGATGGTGGCGCAGCCAACCACCAGCATAACGGCGAAGAAAATAGCCTCGCCGACGCTACCCAACAGCCGGGAGCCGGTCCGTCGGTGGCCTCGCTTTTTTTCAAAGTAGCGAAAGTTACGAGCCACAAAAGCGTTTTTTCAAAGTAGTTTTTGTTGCGAAAGGAGTTAACGGCAAGGTGTTTACCGCGGTTGAGTGGGCGGAGACGACTTCTTGACGGATGTTGCCTGCTTGGGCGTGCGATAGAAGCCTACTCCCTCCAGGGCCTCGTAGACTTCTTTCAAGGTTTTCTCGCCGAAATTGGTAATAGCCAGCAGATCCTCTCGAGTACAGTTCAGCAGGTCGGCGACCGTGAAAATACCTCGCTCTTCTAAACAGTTCGTCGTGCGGACCGTCAGCCCGATCTCCGCCGCGCTCATTTCCAGCTTGTCAGCCAAACTCTGGGCCTCGGTATCGGTCTTGATCAGCGGAACCCGACTGCTTGCCATGGTGTCCTCCCCCGTAGATGGTTGAGTGATGCACTGCCGCGGCAACGAGACCATCCCGTCGCCCTTAACAGCATAGTATACCAAGCTGCCGAATTTCAACAATCACCCGTCCCTTTGCGGGCACAAACTGCCGTTGCCCTACCTGGGGCCGCTCGCTACAATCCGCGTCCTATGAAAAACTCTACTACTTGTGCATGCATGATTGCCGGTCTATTGCTCTTGGCCGCGCCGGCAGAAGCCCAAAATCGCGAAACGGTCGTTGTCAATGATTCGCGGGAAGTCCTCAGCGAAATCATGGCGATTCCGGCCAGCGGGATTCCCAGGGCCTTGTTGGCCGATGCTCAGGGCATCGTTATCATTCCTGACCTGGTAAAGGGTGGATTCGTGCTTGGCGTGCGGCACGGGCGTGGCATTGTCATGGTTCGCGACGAGCGGGGTTTTTGGCGGCCGCCGTCTTTTGTTACGCTCACCGGCGGCAGCGTCGGCTGGCAGATCGGCCTGCAAGTAACCGATATCGTACTCGTTTTCAAAACTCGCAGCGGTGTCCAGGGCCTGTTGCGCGGAAAGTTCACCCTCGGAGCCGACGCGGCGGCTGCCGCTGGTCCGGTTGGACGCGAAGCGGCTGCGGCAACCGATACCGAACTGCGGGCGGAAATCCTCACCTGGTCTCGCAGCCGCGGCCTATTTGCCGGAATATCGCTGGACGGTTCTGCCCTGCAAATTGATCCTGCGGCCAATGCGGCATTCTACGGTGGCGCGAACGTCACGGATCCCAACCAAGCCATTCCCGTTCCCTCTTCGGCCATCGCCTTGATGCGGCAAGTCGGGTACTATGCCGGGACGCCCGGCGAGTCGCTCTCGCTCTCGGTCGCGCCCCTGGCGACTGCACCGACTCAAGCCGCTACGCCTACCGGGGCCGGGATGCCGACACCAGCAGCCGATCTTCAGGCCCTGCGGCAGCAGCTGGCTGCGGCCTCACTCCGGTTGCATACGGTGCTCGACGGTAATTGGCGAAGCTATCTGGTCATGCCGGCCGAAGTTTATGCCGGCGACCGTCCGGCCAGTGTCCAAAGCCTTCAACAGGTGCTTGTTCGCTTTGATGCCGTTGCCCGCGACCCCCAGTATGCTCTCCTGGCCCAGCGTGCGGAGTTCCGCGCCACGCACGAATGGTTGACGCGATACGTCGCCGCTTCGACCGCCACTGCCCGCAACACCCCCACGCTTGCCCTGCCTGCCCCACCGAAGTAAGTCGGACAAGCTCGTCGGGGTAGGGCCTCGTTTATTCAGAAAAGCGTATAAATAAACGGCGCGGCGCCGGTCCCTCCCAGAGCAACCAGTAGTGCCACCAGCAACAGCACAAGGATGATGGGCGTGAGCCACCATTTCTTGTTATGCAAGAGGAAATCGACGAATTCACGAACAAATCCGCTCTGAGGCCGGTTGGCGTATTTCTCAAACTCGGAATGGCTACGATTCTGAAGGTCGATCTTTTGGGGGTTGTCACTCACGATTCTGGCTCCATGAGGGTTTTCTGTTAGAACTGGCGCAAGTATCGCTTCAAGTCCGACTGAATCTTGCGTGGAACCCAATAGGACTCTCGGTTGGAATCGAATCCGCGATTCAAAGGGTCGTAGCCGAACAGTCGCATTAGCAATCCAACGGGCGTGAACACAAAATAATAGACCACGCCCAAGATCAAGTAGGATACCACGAAGCCTACGGGGAGAGTGAGATAGGCCGCGCCAAGGTATAGCACTCGCATAAGCTTCGGGAAAACCCAGCCCACGAGGGGAACCGCGGCGGCAGCGCACCAAAGAATCGTCGCGGTCGTCAAAGAACCCCCGCGCCGCAGGACCAAGTCGCCCACGATACCCATGAAGAACAGCCAACATGCGCCAAAAACAAACAATTGGCGTCGTGAAGGGTTGGGGTCGATGCGGATCAGGTTCATGTACCACCTCGATCATTACGTTCCATGAAATTAGTCCAACGGGAACTGCGCCACGTATTCATCGCTTCGATGTTCCTCGGTCTGGGGTTGTTCATCCTTCAACAGCACGAAATCCTCCATCACCAGGGCATCCATGTTCGTTGCCAGAAAACAATGGTAGGCGTGTTCGGGTGCGCAGACCAGCGGTTCGCCGCGCACGTTAAAACTCGTGTTAATCAACACGGGGCACCCCGTTCGCGTTTCAAAAGCCTTCAGCAAGCGGTAGAACCGCCCGTGACGCACCGCATCGACCGTCTGTAAGCGGGCCGAGAAGTCCACATGCGTGACCGCAGGAATCTTGGAACGAACCGCGTTCAGCTTCTCCAGTCCGGCAGCCTCCTCGCCCTGCGGCGCAATCCGTTGCTCGTCGCTGATCGGAGCGGTCAGGAGCATGTAAGGGCTATCCGTGCCGCTCGGTATCTGGAAATACTCGGCAGCACGCTCCCGCAAGACGACGGGAGCAAAGGGGCGGAACGATTCGCGGAACTTGACCTTCCGATTCATGATCTTCTGCATGTCGCGGCTGCGCGCATCGCCCAGGATGCTGCGACACCCCAGTGCCCGCGGCCCGAACTCCATCCGCCCCTGCAGCCACCCCACAACCTTTCCGCAGGCCAGCAGATCGGCCACATAGTTGCAAAGGTGATCTTCGTCGTCGAAGCAACGGTAGATCGCGCCGCTTGCGTCGAGGAAGGAACGTACCTGTTCATTCGAGAAGCTAGGTCCCAGCAAGGAGCCATGCTGCGAATCCTCCTTGGACACATGCCGATCGTTTCCCATAAGTTGATGCCAAACAAAGAGTGCCGCGCCCAATGCACCGCCGGCATCTCCGGCCGCAGGTTGAATCCAGACTTTTTCAAACGGACCCTCGCGCAGAATTCGACCATTCCCGACACAGTTCAACGCGACACCTCCCGCAAGACAGAGGTTTTTCATGCCGGTCTGTTCATGTACGTGGCGAGCGGTGCGCAGCATCACCTCTTCGGCCACTTTTTGGACCGATGCAGCCAAGTCCATTTCACGCTCGGTCAGCGGAGACTCCGGCTTTCGGGGCGGTCCTCCAAAGAGCCGTGCGAACTCTCGGGAGGTCATCCGGAGCCCCTGGCAATAGCTGAAGTATCGCATGTCCATCCTAAAAGACCCGTCGGCTTTCAGATCGATGAGTTTCTCTCGGATAGCGTCTTCGTAGATCGGCTTGCCATAGGGAGCCAACCCCATGAGCTTGTACTCGCCCGAGTTGACTTTGAACCCGCAGAAGTAGGTGAAGGCGGAATAGAGCAAACCCAGCGAATGGGGAAAGCGGAGCTCATGCGTCAGGGTGATTTGGTTGCCCCGGCCATATCCATAGCTTGCGGTCGCCCATTCGCCCACGCCATCAAGGGTCAGGATCGCTGCTTCCTCAAAGGGAGATGGAAAAAAGGCACTGGCCGCGTGGGACTCGTGGTGTTCGGTGAAGATATAGCTTCTTCGATACTTCCCGTTTAGCCCGGCACTGATTTCCCGTGGGATGTGCAGCTTCTCGTGCAACCACAAAGGGATGGCTTTGAGGAAAGATCTAAATCCGGCCGGTGCAAAAGCGAGATAAGTTTCCAGGAGTCGCTCGAACTTCAGAAAAGGCTTGTCGTAAAAGACCACATAATCCAAATCTTCCGGTCTCAGTCCGCCGGCTTCCAGACAATACGCAACGGCCCCGGCGGGAAATTCATGGTCGTGCTTTTTCCTTGTGAATCGCTCCTCCTGTGCAGCCGCCACAATCTTGCCGTCGACGACCAGAGCCGCAGCCGAATCGTGGTAAAATGCAGAAATACCTAGAATTGCAGTCACTACTTCCTCATGGTCGATCTTTTCAAAGAAACTCGCTGGCCGAGTACTCGCTGTAGGACTTAGTTTCTGTTGCGGAAAGGGGCAACCGCAAGCGTGGGATGGGGACGAGTGAAACGAGCCCCACCCGCCACAGCATAGCGACAATCGCTGGGCCATTCTCGATCTCCGAGATGGAACCCTGAGTATGGGATACCTCTGGTCGGTGTGGTGGCTCGGTCGGGAGACTGGCCACAACAGGTAGCGGTCAGTCAGCCCAGATCCGTCGCAGATCTTCAGGGCTTGCAGCCGTTTCGATGGAGTGGAGGATCGTTTCCAGCTTTTCGCTTTCCTTGATCTCGCGAATTTCCGGCATCAACCGCAGGCCCGGCTCGCCAAACTTCAGTCTGAGCATTCCCTCAATGCCCTGGCTAAGGCCCTGGCTGAGGCCCTCGATGCGCCCCCGTTGTAATCCGAATCGCTCCGGGGTCGAAATGAAAGACATTTCTTTATCCTTTTTATAGTTTTCAACTTCTTTCCAAAACTCAATTTCCACGGGTCCGGGGAGCTCCATTATCCAGTCGATCAGCAGGAATAGTTGTCGAATCTGTTCCGTATTCAAGCCTCGTTCCGAAAGGCCCTTGACCAATTGAAACTTCCGGTCTTTCCGTTCATGCTGGTCCTGGCGTGTCTCCAAAGTGTCCAGATGGGCTAGGACAACGGTCGCGAAAGGATTTGGACTTTGTTCCAACTCCTGCCGCTTGGCTGCGAAGTCCAGCAGTTTGACCACCGGGAACCTTATTCCGACCTCCGTGCCCCAGCGGCGGTAGCCGTAGCTTTCCGGCCGCCATTGGGGATTGTCGTCGCCCAAGATGGCGAAGCTGGCCACCTCTCTATTATACCTATCGAACAGGCGGTAGTTGTAGACGTACATCCGCAGGGCAAAATCCGTATCTTCGCTGGATTGAACCTCGACATGGACCAATACCCATTGTTCGCGACCGCTTTTTAGCCAGACTTTTACCAGCTTGTCGACAAAACGCCGTCCGATTTCTGCCTTCCGCACGATTTTCTGGAGTTCTTTGTCGAGCGGCTCAATGCCGCGGCTCCAGTCGATATCGGCGTGAGCCTGGGCACAGAACAATTCCAGAAACGGCTGGAAAAATACGTCCAGGGCCTGCTTCCAGGGGCTGTCATAATCGTCACGAGACATGGTTTCTCACTTTTCGTCTGCTTCGTGGTTCAACCTATTGTTTACCTGTCCCCCGATCCCTGATCCGACTGTCTTCGCATTTTAACGCCGCCGTGGGGAGGAGGCAAGTGAAAGACCGCACGAGAAAGACTGCATGTGATATCTATGGTCGGCGTAGTGCTTTCCAGCCTGACCTTGGGGTTCTCTGTCAGGCTGGAGAGCCTGACCTACGGAAAGCCTGACCTACCCTACAAAAATTTCCGAAAATGTGAGAGAATAGGGTGTTCTTGTCGACTCGGATTGCCACTGAGTGCGGCCGTTGGTTCTTTCCACCCGTGAGGTAGCCGAATGGGGCGAAGATCAAAGAAGAAAAAACCGCTAGACACGGGCGACATGCAACGCCCCGTCGAGGCGGCCGGTCCCGCTGCCAGTCCGCCGCCCGGCCCGCCCAGCCGCAAGACACGCCGCTTGCACGGTTGGCGGGGTTGGCTCCTGCGGTTGTCGCTTTTCGTCCTCGCCCCAGTCCTCTGCTTCGGCCTCCTCGAAGCCGGGTTGCGACTGGGGGGCTATGGCTATCCGACGGGATTCTTCCTTGGGCCGGACGCCAGCGGCACGTGTACGACCAACTACCGCTTCGGATGGCGGTTCTTCCCTCGACCGCTTGCGCGGGATCCGCATCCGTGCATTCTCTCTGCAAAGCCGGCCGGTTCGATCCGCATCTTTGTCCTCGGAAGTTCGGCCGCCATGGGCACACCCGATCCAGCGTTCAGCTTCGGTCGGATCCTCGGCGTTATGCTCCGCGAGCAGTATCCGGGCGTGCAGTTCGAGGTTATCAATGGGGCCATGACGGCAATCAACTCGTATGTGTCCCGGGAGATCGTCCGCGATTGCGCGGCCCGCGAGCCGAATCTTTTTGTCGTCTACCTGGGGAACAATGAAGTGGTCGGGCCTTACGGTCCGGGAACCGTCTTCCAGAATTGGTCGCCGAGCCTGCGGATGATTCGGAGCAGTCTCTGGGTGAAATCGACGCGCGTCGGAGAGTTGCTCGGCGATATCGTTGGTTACTTCCATGGTAGCCAAGATACCTCGGCCCATTGGCGCGGCATGGAGATGTTCCTGAATAACCCCGTTGCGGCCGATGACCCTCGAATGCCTGCCGTGTATGACAATTACCGGCGAAACCTGACCGACATCTGCGGCATCGCACGACGAGCGGGTGCCGCGGTCGTCCTATCGACCGTGGCCGTGAACCTCCGCGACTGCCCGCCTTTCGCCTCGCTGCACCGCCCGGGTCTGACTCCCGAGGATTTGGCGAAGTGGGAGTCGATCTACAAGGCGGGAGGAGAATTAGAGACAAGCAACCGGTGGCCGGAGGCACTTCAGCAGTACGAGGTGGCAGCGAAGATCGATGACCGTTTCGCGGAACTCCAGTTCCGTCTTGGTAACTGTCTGCTCCATGCGAGCCGCTTGGCCGAGGCGCGGGAGCGGTTCGAGTTGGCCCGTGACCTGGATGTCCTGCGGTTCCGCGCTGACTCTCGCATCAATGCCATCATCCGCGAGGTGGCTGCTGAGCAAGAAGCTGCCGGCGTTCGTTTTGTCGATGCCGAACAGGTTTTGGAGTGCGGTGGCTTGCCACCGCTTTCCAACACGGCCGATTCCGAACCAAAAAGCTCACCGCGCGTTTTGGAAAGCGGTAGCAAGCCACCGCACTCCAAAGAAAACCTCTTCTATGAGCACGTCCACTTGACCTTCGATGGAAACTACTTGCTTGCTCGGACCGTTCTGGACCAAGTCTGTGCGGCCTTGTCGCAACGGACCGATCTTGGCAAGCCCGGCGCGATCCCCTCGCGGGAGCAATGCGCGGAATTGCTGGCACTGACTTCGTGGGACGAATACAGGTTGGCCGCGCAAATGGTGGCTATAACGTCCCGCGAACCATTCACGAATCAGCTCAACTACAGCCTCCGTCAAGCCGCAGCACTCAAGTGGAGGGACGATCTTCGCCGACAGGCGTCAACGCCGCAAGCCATGCAGGCGGCCTGGCGGACGTACGAGGCTGCACTCGCCAAAGCTCCCAGCAATTGGAGTCTGCACCAGCACTTCGCCAAATTGGCGATGCAGCAACGCCGGCCCGATGTGGCCGTTGAGCACCTTCGCATCGCGGTCCAGAAGCTGCCCTGGGACATCTCAATTCACAATGACCTTGGCAACGTCCTGACGGGCCAAGGTCGAATGGATGAGGCCATTGCCCACTACCAAAAGGCCCTGGAAATCGGGCCTGATAACCCGGAAGTCCACAGCAACCTCGGCACCGCCTTGGCTCGCCGCGGAAAGGTCGATGAGGCCATTACCCAGTACCAAAAAGCCCTGGAAATCGAGCCCGACCTCGCGGAAACCCACGACAATCTCGGTAGCGTGCTTGCCGGCAGCGGGCGGGGCGATGAGGCAATTGTCCATTTTCAGAAGGCACTGGAAATCAAGCCCGACGATCTTAATGCTCGCCAGAACCTCGATATGGCTCGGTCCAATCAGAAGAACATGCTAACGGTACTTGCCCAACGGCGTGAAATACTCCGCTCGCGTCCCAAGGACGCAGCACTCATGAACGATACCGCATGGTTGCTGGCAACGAATCCAAACGCCTCAGTGCGCAATGGCCCGGAGGCCGTTGGACTAGCCCAACGAGCAATCGAGCTTTCCGACGTCGAAATTCCAGAGTTTTTCGGGACACTGGCCGCCGCCTATGCCGAGACGGGACAGTTCGCTGAGGCCGTTCAAACGGCTCGCAAGGCCGTGGACATTGCCACGCAAAAAAACAAGCCGGCCTTGGCTGAATCGACTCGCGCCCGGATTCGGCTCTACGAAGCTAGGTTGCCTTTTCGCGATTCGCCATCCTCACAGTGACGCAGGGGCAGGTTTCCACTTTCCACTTTACTCTTATCTTCCGGAAACCCAATCTTTTTTGACATGGCGTTCAACATCATTACAATGGGAGACTGATAAGTAGGCTGGCCGCCGAGATTCCCAAGGTTGTCCCAGGCGACCGACTCTCCGAGCAGTCGCGTAGGAATCCTGTCTGGTCAGCGATGGGCTGGCAAAGGATTCCTATCCGCCAACGAAGGTGATCGAAAGAACATGTGGCGATGGGACATCTTTTGTACGGTCGTGGATAACTATGGTGACATCGGAACGTGCTGGCGACTGGCCCAGCAGTTGGCGAATGAACACGAGGCCGACGTCCGGTTGTGGGTTGACCAGGTGCAGAGCCTCGCGCGGCTCTGTCCGGCCGTTTCGACCAACGCCGACCAGCAGCATGTCGGCCGGATCGAAATTTGCCACTGGCACTCCGACTTTCCGAAGGTAGAAGTGGCTGACGTCGTGATCGAGGCGTTCGCCTGCGAATTGCCCGAAAGCTACATCGCGGAGATGGCTCGGCAGACCGTGGCTCCGGTGTGGATCAACCTGGAATATCTCAGTGCGGAAGCCTGGGTCGAGGGCTGCCATCGGCTGTCGTCGCTGCGGACAAAATGGCCCCTGACGAAATACTTTTTTTTCCCAGGGTTCACTCCGCGAACAGGCGGGCTATTGCGAGAACGCGACCTGTTTGACGACCGTGCCGCATACGATTCGGCCGCCGAAGCAGATTTTTGGCGCAGCGTGGGGGTTCCGGCCCGAAGTGATCGCGAATTGCGAGTCTCGATGTTCTGTTACAAGAACGCATCCTTGCCCGACTTGCTTCAGTGTTGGGCCGACGGCCATGACCCTGTGACCCTACTGGCAGCACCGGGACCGGCCGCCGATCAGATAGCCGAATGGTTCGGAAAGCCGTTCTTGCCAGGAACGCCACTTCGGCGGTCATCCTTGGCGGCCTACCCTCTGCCATTCCTGCCGCAATCGAACTTCGACCGGCTGCTATGGGCATGTGACGTGAATTTCGTACGCGGCGAGGACTCGTTTGTGCGCGCCCAATGGGCCGGGCGACCATTTGTATGGCAGATCTACCCCCAGGGGGAAGAAGCACACCTGGTCAAACTAGAGGCATTCTTGACTCGATATCTCAAAAGCTTCGAGAAACCCGCGGTTGTGCGGCGATGCTGGCATGCCTGGAATGGCGGGGACAATATCGCCTCGGCCTGGGCAGATTTCATCGCCAATCGAGGGGCCATTGAGCGGCAGGGCAAAGTCTGGGCAAGCTCACTTGACCAAATGAGCGATTTAGCCAACAATCTAGTCTGCTTCGTGCGCGGAGTTTGATATGCGCGCCGATGGGCGTCGCTACGCATCGAGTGCCTCGGTTGGCCGGTGTGTTTAACTTTGAAAGTCAAGATGGGAGCTTTGCAATGAGTGTTGTGACCGCCGGCGAACTTCAGTCGGGCAACGTCGTTATCGTCGAGAAAAATCCACTTGTGGTATTGAAGAGGCAAACCACTAAATCCGGCCGAAATGCGGCCGTGGTCAAGTTGCGGGTGAAGAACCTGATGACCGACCGCATTTCGGAGTCGGTGATGAAGGCCGAAGATAAGATGGAGACCGTAGTCCTGGACAGGAAGGATTGCGCCTATTCCTATTACGCCGCGCCCAATCATGTGTTCGTCGACTCGGAATTCAACCAGTACGAAATCGATTCTGAAACCATCCCGGACCTCGGGAAGTACCTGATGCCCGAGATGAGCGAAGTCTGCGAAGTCACTTTTTACGAGGGTCGTCCTATTTCCGTGGTCATGCCCAAGGTCATCGTTCGCGAAGTGGAATACACCGAGCCGGCGGCGCGCGGCGATACTTCGGGCAAGATTACCAAGGCGGCGATCTTGAAAGGTACGAAGCACGAACTTCAGGTATCCGCCTTCATCGAAATTGGCGACAAGATCGAGATCGACACCGAAACTGGCGAATT
>JBAWVO010000143.1:0-15769 GCA_037147235.1 Planctomycetota bacterium
ACTGTTACCACGAAGATAAAAATTGTTCAGGTTATTTTTGCGCGGTCGCTTAGCGACGCCACCACCGGTTTCGAGGCACGACGCATATTCCGACCCCGAAGGGGTCGTAGCACGGCCTGGCCTGACTGCGACCCCTTCGGGGTCGTCGATTTTTTTGATCCGTGTACCCCGGGTTTCGCTGCGCGACCCGGGGCTAATGTCTGCGACCCCTTCGGGGTGTATCCTTCCCGTTCGGTGCGGGGCTCCTAACGTATTCGGCCTGGTTCGGCGCGGGGCTCCCGACCTGGTCCATTTATTTTCCTACGCCAACGGCGTTGAGCCCCCTTCCTGGAGTCGGCCATTTCTCCGCGATCCAATCATTCGTACCGTCCAGGGGACACAACCCCGTTGGGGTAGGGCATCGTTTATTCCTGTTCCCAGGGTAGCTGCTGCGCAGCAACCCTAGGCTAGGGGACAGAATCCCGTTGGGATACCGAGATCCCAAATTGAACAATGATACCAAAATCCTTCAATAATTCAGTCTTTCGCTCGCTTCGGCCAACGCCGCTTCCGTTCGTTTCGTGTATCGCGCCGTGGTGTTCAGACTTTCGTGTCCCATACCGATCAACCACGAGTTTCGTGACGCTGTGCGGCAAAGCATGGCGCAATTGGCATGCGGTGAATTCACGGAATACGACGACCAAAGCCTGGGTGAGCTTTTCGACGGACTGAAGCAACGGGTTTTGAATCGCGAGACTTGCCACGAGCCAGGGCCGTGAGTACCTATCGCCTTTCTCCCTTAGCTTTGCGTGGGAGCGGGGGCAGCATCAAGAGCGGAGGCTGATACGCTTTTCCGGCGACGGCAGGGGCGGGGGGCCGTTGCCGGAATTCCTTCTATCCTTTTATCAGCTCGTGCAAAGTAGCGACTTTTCGATTACAAGGCGGAGAAGGATGCCTGCCGGGCCTTCCCCGACCCTCAGCGTAACGACCTAGCGACCGGGTCGAAGCGGAATTTCCAGATCCTCGATCCGCTGGATTTTATCGCCGAGTTCACGCAGCAACACGTTCCCCCTTCTTTGCCGATCTTGCCGAGAAAGCCCGGCCGGAGGGCGGGTTTCTCGCCATCCTGGAAGTCTGCGGCATGAGTCCTTGGCTGCTGGACATGCTCAAGGGGCATGGTTGCCGAGAAGCGGTCGTGATCCAGCCGTGGCAAGGACGTTTCGCTTCGTTGGTCATGGATGAACCGCATTTGTTGGCAGCGGCTCGGTACGTCGAGTTGAATCCCGTGCGGGCGAAACTCGCGAACCATGCAGGCGAGCGGCCTCGGAGCAGTGCCCGCGCCCACTTGTCGGGCCACGACGACCGCTTGGGGAAAGTCGCTCCGCTGGGTTCGATGATCGACGACTGGGAGGGCTTTTTGAACCGTGCCTTGCGCGAGGAGGAACTCGGAAAACTTCGCGACCACGGTCGCACGAGTTGGCCACATGGCGACGAGACGTTCCTCGTTCGATTGGAACCCCTGGTGGGCTGCCCCGTGAAACCACAGAAACCCGGCCGAAAGCCAATACTACGCGAACAACCAAATTAGGTAACGTGTCCGTGCGCCGATATTTCCCCTCGATATAACCCAAAACACTCTTTCAGGGGGTGCATTCACCCAGCTTTGGTATGTTTTTTGGGCTGCCCTCGGTTAGAATTCTCCGTTTTCTTGAATCTGCCTATTGCATTTTTTCCAGGCTACGTTATCATTAAGTTAGACGGTTGATAGGTGATGTCCAAGCACCCCGTAATGGAGGTCAATCATGCAGGATCCGCCGGTCTGTTTGTCGTGAGGCGTGGCGAGTGCCGCTCCTCACGAGAAGTGGCGTACTGACAATCTTCATCCACTAACTTCTTTTGAACCCCGGCCAATAATTCGGCCGGGGTTCTGTGTTTTCTTGGCGACCATGATGTGGCTCCGAATTATCGCGAAACCGCAAGCGAGGCGCAGCGCGAGATGGCAATACATCACCTATCTCAACAACTGCCGTTGTACGCTTGCGGTTTCGCGATTTGACTTTCAAGTGCTACAGAACTTACCGGCCTCTTGCTCGCAGCATCTTGGCGGTGTTCTCGCCGCCGTTGAGCAGGTAGAGCAGCGGTTGAGGACGGTCGGCACCTTCGAGCCACTGCGGTCGCTGCGACCAGGGAGTGGCGGAAAGCACGTTGGAAAGGTCCATCCAGTATTGCAAACGGCTTGGCTTCAGGCCCCATGTGGCGTGGAAGTGGTTGGCCGGGGCGTACTGCTTGTACTCGCCCATCGTGGCATACTTGGGCACGATGAATGTGTGTGGCCAAGACCAGTTCGATGTGTGCGACACGGCGTCGGCCAACTTCTCGGGCAGATCGACCGTGGTGGCCTCGTCCCAGAACATGCTGAACATGCCGGACAAGGCACTGTAGGTCAAACGGCCCGCGATGCAGTCGATGCCGCCTGGGGTGAAGAAGGTCACGCTGTTTCCGCCGCCTGGGAAATAATACAACTCGGCTCCAGGCATTGAAATGCCCGACATGATCTTCTCGACCGAGTCACCCGGCTTGCTGGCCCAATCAAAACTGGCCGAACCGCTGTTGTTGCCATCGACGATCCCCTTCTGTGCCCAGAGATCGTTGGCACCGAACGGAATGCCGAGTTTCTTGGCCAAACCCTGGATTTCCCACGGCTCCCATACCTTGCGGAAGTCCATGAACAACGGTGGATTGCCGCCAGATAACCAGGTGGAAAAGAGCATCGTCAAAAGGCCCTGCGTGTCGGCCTCGGTGGCGAACGGCAGCACGGTCTTCTTGCCGTTGTGGTCGAATGTCGAATTGAAGAGGCTTTCCATCACGTCGGCAATCGGCATGGGAATGCCGCGGCGATCGCTACCCCATTCGAGCTGATTCATGAACCCGCCGCCGACGGCGTTCACTTCGGCCATCAGGTCGCGAATGATCAGGTAGAGGGCCAGCGACTGGTTGAACTTTTCTTCGCCGCCGGGCTGGCTGAGGTCCAGCCGCTTGCCGATATGCAGGTCGATCCAGCCGCGCAGGCTTGCAACTTCCTTTTTATCGTAGGCACCCTTATTGAGCATGTCGGCCAGGAGCTTCATGTCCAATCGGGTGACTTCCAGGCCGAACGTCTGCCGCGTGGGGATGACGTGCGTCAGCGCGGTCTCCATGCCCATCGAATCATGGCCAAAGACTACCACACGGCGACCTTTCAGTCCGGCGTAGGTTACAGCGGCGTAGGCCCAGTCAATGAGGGCAGCGACCGTCGAATCGGTCGGCTTCGGATCGTCGCCCGTGTCGGGCCATGTGCCGACGTTCAAGTGCGTCAGCCGGGAGCTTTGCGCCAGGGCACCATTGACGGCATGGGCATAAACCACGCCCGGCTTGGGTCCGCTATTGCCGCAGGTGATGTTCACGGGCACATCCGGCGGTAGGTGGGCCAGGATGCTGATAAGCGTAAGCTGTGGGAACGCCCAGGTATCCGGGGCGCAAATCAGTGCGTCGACACCCGCTTCGCGGAACTGACGGCCAACGATGTCGGCCTGTGGCTCGCCGTCGACAAGAACGGGGGTCCAGACGACATCCACCGGCTTGCCGTCGGGTGTGCGAACCTGTGCAGCGACCAGGTCGGCGATAGTTTTGACGATATTGCCCGCTCTTTGTCGCGAGGCCTCATCAACGCGCGGGTCGCACGTGCCGACAACACCGATGGTGATGGCTTTGGGCTTGGTTTCTCCGCTCGTTAGTTTTCTAGCAGTTGTCATAGCTTTCTACTCGGATAACTGTGTTTTAGTGACCTAGGAAACTGACGATTTTAGCAGTTTTTGTGTGGCGTGAAAACCAGCGTGGTCCCTCAGCACGAGTTTGTTCGGTGAAAATGAAGCGGATTTGGTAATTTGCCTCCCCATAAGGGTGGTTCGATTGCTTCTCTTGATCTGCTACAATTGTCTGCGTTATTTGATTCACACCTGTCGTACCGTGGAGGTGACCTTTCGATGTGGCCCGCTCTAATCATTTTTGGCGTGTTTTTTGGGATCCTCTTGATCCTGGCAATCGTTGTCATCGGAATGTACAACCAGTTGGTAACATTCCGGAACCGCTTTAAGAATGCATTCTCGCAGATCGATGTGCAGCTCAAGCGCCGCTACGACCTGATTCCCAATCTGGTTGAGTGTGCCAAGGGCTACATGAAGCACGAGCGGGAAACGCTGGAAGCCGTGATCCATGCCCGCAATGCCGCGTCCTCCGCCGGACAGAAAGCCGCACAGAACCCAGGCGATCCGGTGACCATGGCGGCCTTGAGCGGCGCGGAAGGCCAATTGACCGGCGTTCTCTCCCGCTTCATGGCCCTTTCCGAGTCGTATCCCGACCTGAAAGCCAACCAGAATATGCTCGCGCTGCAAGAAGAGTTGACTTCCACCGAGAACAAGGTGGCCTTCGCCCGGCAGGCCTATAATGACTCGGTCATGTACTACAACACCCAGCGGGAGACATTCCCCACGGTCATTATCGCCGGCATGTTCAATTTCCAGGCGGCCAGCTTGTTCGAGATCGAACAGGTAGAACAACGCGAAGCACCGAAGGTTTCCTTCGGCGGATAGGCCGTCCGAAACGTCGTGGGACATGGCGATGGATTTCTTTGAACGTCAAGATCACGCACGCCGGCAAACGGTTCGGCTTATCGTTTTGTTTGCCCTAGCCGTAGCGGTGATCATCGCGGCGGTCTATGTGGTCGCCCTGCTGATCACGCAAGGTGGCGGCGGCAATGCGCATGGCCGGCATGTTGCCACTTCGATGAACTTTTGGGATCCGGGGCTGCTGCTGGCGGTAGCACTCAGCACGATCGCGGTGATCGCTATGGGGAGTCTCTATAAGGTCTCCGAACTGGCGGCCGGCGGCGAGGTCGTTGCGCAAATGATGGGCGGCCGGCTCGTCGATCCACAGACGACCGATCTGGCCGAACGCCGCCTCTTGAACGTGGTCGAAGAAATGTCGCTGGCCTCCGGCGTGCCCGTGCCGCCGGTCTATGTGCTGGACAACGAGCCTTCGATCAACGCCTTCGCCGCCGGGTATCAACCGCAGAACGCCGTGGTGGCCGTCTCGCGCGGCTGCCTGCAATATCTCACGCGCGAAGAATTGCAAGGCGTGTTGGGCCACGAATTCAGCCACGTACTCAATGGCGACATGCGATTGAATCTCCGCTTGATTGGCATCGTCTACGGCATCCTGATTCTTTCGATTATCGGCTACTTTGTGATGCGGTCGGCCGGTTTTGCAGGTTCATCATCGTCGCGAGATTCCGGCGACCGTCGCGGCGACAATCGCGCTGCTCTATTTTTCATCGGCCTGGCACTCTACATCCTGGGCTACCTCGGCGTGCTCCTGGGCAATATCGTCAAAGCCGCGATCTCTCGGCAGCGGGAGTTCCTGGCCGATGCCTCCAGCGTGCAGTTTACTCGTAATCCCAGCGGTCTGGCCAGCGCATTGAAGAAGATCGGCGGCCTTGCCGAAGGCTCCCGGATCAACGATGCCCACGCCCACGAGATCAGCCACATGTTCTTCAGCAACGCATTCGCCGGCTCAATCTTCAACCTTTTCGCCACCCATCCCCCGCTGGAGGAGCGGATCCGGTTGCTCGATCCGAATTTTGATGGCAGCTATGCGGGGGTCGAGGCACTTCCAGATGCGTACGTTGGGCTTTCCAGCCTGACTAACCAGGCCGCTCCGGCCGCGCAGGATGCGGCCATTGCGGCGATGACCTCCGGGCTCAGTTCCGGCGCGGTGCCGCTGCGGTCAACCCGGCAGGTCAGCACGGATCGCGACCGGATCGTCGGCCAGGTCGGCACTCCCCAGGCAGAACATCTGGAACATGCCGAGCGTTTGGTCGCGGGCCTGCCGGCGGTGGTTGTCCAAGCGATCCGCGAGCCCTACACCGCACGCGGTGTGGTCTTTGCCCTACTGTTGAGTCGCGAAGACGAGGCCACCCGCAACCAGCAGTGGCAACTGCTCCAATCGTACGTCGAGCCGCCCTTGGTGCGGGTTGTGCAGCAGCTTTCCGAACGGATCGACCCGTTACCTACGGAGAACCGCTTGCCCGTGGTGGATATGACGATTCCTGCACTGAAGCGGCTCTCGCCGGCGCAATACCAGGCATTTCGGCAGATCGTCGAGGCCCTTACGGCCGCGGCCGGCAAAGTCGATTTGTTTGAGTATTGCTTGCGTGTGATTCTCTTCGGCTATCTGGACGTTCATTTTGGATTACGTCCCGCGCCGGCTGTCCGCTATAAGGCCGTGAGTGCCTTGTCGCAGCCGGCGACGATCATCCTTTCCGCGTTGGCCTACGCGGGCCAGAGCCAGCCGAACGACATTCAAAAGGCATTCCAGGCCGGCTCGCACGATCTGCTCGGCCAGGTTCACATCATTCCGCCACAGCAGTGTACGTTTGATACCTTCGATGCCGCTTTGAGCGAACTTGCGCAGGCCAGTCCAGCGGTGAAGCGGCGGATTCTGGAGGCGGTTGTGGCCTGCATCGCCGCCGACGGCAAGATGACGGTCGAGGAAAACGAACTCTTGCGAGCCGTGGCCGCCGCGCTCGCCTGCCCATTACCGCCCGTGCCGGTGAGTTAGGGGTTGCATTTGGGACATTCAGCGTTTCCTTGACACGGCACAAGGCTTGCGGTATTATCAGAGTTTGTTGATTGAGACGTTTGCGTCGCGTGGCGCGGCAGTTGCCAACCGCTTCACGTTCCACATGCCGTTTTTCTGATTTGAAACACTCGATAGGGAATCGAAAACATGCCACGTACCGCCAGAGCCTCCGCCGGAGGCCTTTGTTACCACGTTCTCAACCGCGGAAATGCCGGAACCGAGGTCTTCCGCGACGCCCGCGACTACGCCGGGTTTGTGGAGCTTCTTCAGCAGGGAACCGATACTCGCAAAATACGCTTGCTGGCCTATTGCCTGATGCCCGATCACTTCCACATGGTCCTCTGGCCGCGAAAAGACGGCGATCTCAGCCACTGGATGCAATGGATCGCGACGAGCCATGTTCGCCGCTATCACCAACAACATCAGACGAGCGGCCATATATGGGAGGGGCGATTTCGGGCTTTTCCCATTCAGCCGAACGAAAATTTATTGACGGTTCTTCGCTATGTCGAGCAGAATCCTCTTCGGCTCAAGAAGGAACTGAAAGTTCGGAAACTCGAGCGATGGCACTGGTCGTCGGTCGGCAAGGAGGTGGCTGGGTTGGAACGCCCCGAGATCGAGCCAGGGCCTATGGCTCGTGGTCCGAACTGGCTCCAGTCGGTCCAACAACCGTTGACCGCCGAGGAGTTGGCCCTACTGCGGCGCAGCGTCGTTCGCGGCACGCCTTTTGGCGACCCAAAGTGGCAGCAACGGATTGTAGCGAAATTAGGGCTTGAATCGACCGTGCGGCCTCGCGGACGGCCTCGCAAGACATCGGTTGAGTAAGGGGTTGTTTTTCAACCACCCGCCAAGCTGTTGGAACCGTTGTAGGTCAGGCTTTCCAGACTGACTTTATCCGGCACGGTCAGGCTGGAAAGCCTGACCTCCTTAGTAATCTGGCGGGTAGTTGTACTATTTGCTCCCTTGTGCCGTTTTGATAACCTAAATTTATTCAGCGGCCTAGTTCAACTGTCCGAATGCTCAAGGGAGCGATCACAATGTCTGTCTTGATGGTTTATGTCCTCTTTGTGTTGGCGATTGCGCTCACCAGCTTGACTGCCGGGTGGTGGTTGCGGAGCCGAGGCGTGGAACCGCGGGAAGCCCCCATCGACCAAGGGGAGATTCGCCGCGCCCAGGAATTGCTGGGCCGTCTGCGAAAATTGGCTTCCAGCGTCGCGGTTGAATTGGGTGAACACAACACGCGCGTCGAGGAAATCAATGTTGAGTTGAAGAGCGATAAACTGCACGAACCAGACAAGATACTCAACGTGGTTACCAAGCTGGTCGATGTCAACAAAATCGTGCAGGGACGGTTGAATCAGGCGGAAGATCAGCTCCGCGAGCAGGTCCGGCTGGTCGAGTTGCATACGACCGAAGCTCGCACCGACGCCTTGACCCTGGTCGGCAATCGCCGTGCCTTTGATACTGACATTGCCCAGTGCCTGGCTGATTTCCACCGTACGGGACAGGTCTTTGCGCTGGCCATCCTCGACCTGGACAAGTTCAAGCGGTTCAACGACACCTATGGCCACCAGGCGGGCGACGAAGTTCTGCGCGGCACCGGCCGTGTATTGCGGCGCGTCTTGCGTGAGAGCGATTCCATTACCCGTTACGGTGGCGAAGAATTTGCGGTAATCTTTAGCCGCGCTACGATCGCGGAAGTCCAGCAAGCCTTGACGCGATTGCGCAAAGCTATTGCAGAAACCGACTTTGAATTTTCCGGCGGAAAACTTCAGGTTACAATTAGCATTGGTGCCGCCCAAGTCATGGGTGAGGAGAACTTGGAAGCGATCATCCAGCGGGCCGATGCAGCCTTGTATGCCGCAAAGGAAGCGGGCCGCAACTGCGGTCACTGGCACGACGGCCAAAAAATCCTTCCGATCCTCGATGAGGAAACCAAGCCCACCCCAACGCCGGTAGAACCGGTGCTTGAAGATTCAAAGATCGAAAAACTAGCCGACGATCTGCCGGAACTTCTCAACCGCACCGCCTTCTGCCAGCATGTGCGCGGCCGCTTGGCCGAATGGAAGCGCGGTGGCCCGACATTGACGCTGGTCCTCGTCCAGATCGATCATTTCGAGAGTCTCACACGGCTCCACGGAACAAAATTCCGCGACCTTTTGGTAACAAGTCTCGCGCGGGTTATTTTCGCCGGCGTGCGGGAGATGGACATGGTAGCCCGCTACAGCACGAGTTGCTTGGCCTTCCTCTTGCCCAAGGCCCAACTTTCCGATGCCATCCGCGTTGCCGATCGAATTCGCGAGGCGGCAGCGCAGGTCGCGATTTCGGTGGGTGAAACGCAAGTTGGTTTCACGGTCAGTATCGGCCTGATCGAGGCGGGCAGTGCCGACGACATGGTGGCTCTTTTCCGCAAGGCGGAAATTGCCCTGGATGCCGGTCATCAACAGGGCGGAAACTGCCTCTTCCACCACGACGGCGAACACTATCAGTTGGCCACGGCGATGGCGGTTGCGTAAATGTGACCATTACCAATTCAGACCAACCGACTCGCCGCCTGCCGACTTGCCCAGGCCACCTTTGAGCGGCAGATTGGACGGAGGGCCGGCTTTCTTCGACTCGGCGGGAAGCTCGGCCTCCTGGGCCTCTTCTTTCTCTTTTTTCGTCGGCTCGGGCTTGGAGAGGCCCTTGAGCGAGAGGCTCATCCGCTGGGCCTCGGGATTGACGTTGAGTACAAGTACTTCGACCTCTTCGCCTTCCTTCACTGCATCGCTGGCACGCCAGATCCGCTTGTGCGAAAGCTCGGAAATGTGAACCAGACCTTCCACCCCCGGTTCAAGTTCCACAAAGGCCCCAAATTCCATCAGCCGCGTAACCTTGCCGCGAACGATGGTGTTGTGCGGATACTTGCTGGCAGCCGCAGTCCAGGGGTTCTCGGTCATCTCGCGATAGGAAAGGCCAATGCGGCCGGTTTCGGGGTCGATTTTCTCGACGCGGACGCGGACCGCCTGACCTTCCTGCAAGACCTCGCTGGGATGCTTGATGCGACCCCAAGACAACTGGCTGATGTGCAATAATCCATCAACCCCATTGCCCAACTCGACAAAAGCCCCAAAATCCATCAGTTTTCGCACCGTGCCCTCATGGACCTGGCCGGGAGCGAGCGATTCAAAGAAGATCTTCTTTTTCTCTTCTTGCTCACGTTCCAGAACCGCTTTGTGGCTGAGGACGAGGTTCTTTCGCGAGGGATTCACTTCGGTGATCAAGCAGGCGAATCGCTGGCCGACGAATTGGGCTAGGTCTTCCACGCGGTAGAGCGATATCTGGCTCACTGGAATGAAGCCGCGAAGGCGATTGACCTCACACTCCAGCCCACCGGTGTTGTGGCCGGTGATCTGAGCGTCAACGAGCATGCCTTCCTGGACTTCGTTCCAATTGCTCAACTCAATCGACATGCCGGGGAGGGTCAAGTCGTAAAGGCCCTCTTCAGAATTGAACCGCTGAACAATGACTTCGATCATCTCACCCGGCTGGGGTGGTGTCTCAAACGAACGGGCAGGCAGGCAGCCTTGCTCACGACCGCCGAACTCGACGAAGATTTCATCGCGCCGAGACGCGACGACGCGGCCGCGATGTCGCGACTCCGGCTCCAGGACAACTTGGGGTCCGGTGCCTTCGCCGGACATCAGGTCGTCCAGCGACAGGCCACCCATGGCACGTTCCAACTCGGCTTCCATGCTGGCGGTGAGCTTTTGTCGGCGGCCGGGAATCACGGGTGCGGTGTCTTCCGTGGCGGCTGGCAGACGCCTTATCGGCTCGGGAAAGAGCGGTTCCGGCGGAGGAAGCGGCTGGCGAGGAATCGACAGCGTATTGAGATTGGCTAGGTTGGCACCAGCCAATCCGGCGGCACCCGTCCGCAAGGCTTCATCCTGGGCATCATACACGGGGGCCTTGGCAACAGGTTTTGGCGAGACGACAGGTTTTGATGCGGATGATCCGACCGATCGGTCGGAGGTGGCAACCGGCTTTGCCTCGCCGCTTGCAACTTCGACTAGCGGCACAGTAACCGGCAGCGCAACAACCGGCAGCACTGTAACCGACGGCACAGTAACCGACGGCACAGTAACCGGCAGCACTGTTGCTTGCGGCGGCGCAGCGATGCTTTCGCTCGGCTCGCTGCTTAGCTGCAATTCTTGCGGTGGCGGATTTTTTTGCTGCTGCGGGTTTTGCTCATGACGCTCGCGAGAAACGCGACCGCCGCGAGGTCGCCTGCGATGTGCCCCTTCGCCACCCTGGGGACTCTCACCGCCTGGAGAAGCGATGCCGGGTTGCTGGGCCGACTGACCTTCGCCGATCGGGTCTTGGGAGGGGGCTTCACTTTCGATCGGAACCCAGTCGCGCTGACGCCGAGCACGATAGGCGGCCGGATCACGCTGCGAGCCGATGAGAATCCGCCGCGGTGCGGCGGCCCCGCTTTCGTTGCCGACGTCACCTTCCGATGCGGCAACTCCTGCGGCCGGTTGGTTCCCGGCACGGCCTTGGTTGTCGGCAAGTTCGCCGACAGAGGGGGTTGAAATGAGTTCTTCTGTCGAATTTTCTTCGGCCGGGCGGCCTTGTTCAATACCGGTCAATGCTCGTCCCTTTGCTACTTGCGAGCCATTGCTGAAAAGCGGCTCGACTGGAACAATACTTATCTGATTCTACCAGACAACCCCGGCAGCTTCCAAGGGGCGGGTAGTCCTACGTGAAACGGAATTTATTCCGTTTTACCTAAAAAACGCTACAACGGAATAAATTCCGTGCTACGAAGTGGAAACAACGGAATAAATTCCGTTCTACGAAGACGAAAGAAACGAAAAACACGAAAAGGGAGGAGAAAATTAGGACAGGAAAAATGAAAGGAAAGGGAGAAGGGCCACGGAGGGCCGACCGAGTGTCTCCCATCGCTTTCGATCGCCCCTATTCCGATGCCTCTTTTTCGCCGCCATGGCGGGCACGGAGGTATTCCACGACCATCGGCAGGATGGAGATGACGATGATGGCCAGGATTACGAGTGTGAAATTCTTTTGCACCCACTCACGGCTACCGAACCAGAATCCGCCCCAAAGGAAGATGGCAACCCAGGCAATTCCGCCGAACACATTGTAGAAGATGAACTTGGGGTAGTTCATCGCCCCGATGCCGGCCACGAAAGGGACGAACGTGCGGACGATCGGCACGAAGCGGGCCAGCACGATGGCCTTTCCCCCATACTTTTCGTAGAAACGATGAGTGCGGTCCAAGTGTTCTTTTTTCAAGAAGCGAACCTTTCCCGTGAACGCTCTTGGGCCGATGTAGGCACCGATCCAATAATTCACCGTGTCGCCGAGAATGGCCGCCCCCGAAAGCACGATGAAGAGGATCGTCGCGTTCATGTGGCAATCCGGTCTAGCCGCAATGGCCCCGGCCGCGAACAAGAGCGAATCGCCCGGCAGGAATGGCGTAACAACCAGTCCCGTCTCGCAGAAGATCACCAGAAATAGGATCAGATAGGTCCACGCACCGCAGATCTGGGGCAGCTCTCCCAGCGATTTGTCGAGGTGCAGGATCCAGTTGCTTAAAAATTCAAACATGGTTTTGGTAGTTGCCTTACTCCCGTGTCAGTTTATGGAACCGCTCGATTAAATCGCGGGTGATCGGACCCGGCAGGCCGGTGCCGATCCGGCGACTGTCAACCTTCACGACGGGAATCACTTCTGCCGCGGTACCGGTGAGGAAGCACTCGTCGGCAATGTAGACATCGTGCTTGGTCAAGGGAATTTCACGAACAACGATGCCCGCCGCGGAGGCGATCTCGATCACGGCGTCGCGGGTAATCCCTTCTAGGATGCCGGATTCCATCGACGGCGTGAGCAGCGTGCCGTTGCGAACAAGGAAGATGTTGTCGCCGGTACATTCGGCCACCTCGCCCTTGTGGTTGAGCATCAGGGCCTCGACACAGCCGGCCTGCTGTCCCTCGATTTTTGCCAGAATGTTGTTGAGGTAATTGAGCGACTTGATCCGAGGACTCAGTGCCGCGGGATGGTTCCGGGCAACGCTCACCGTGATGATCTCCAGCCCCGTGCGGTAAAGTTCTTCCGGATAGAGCGAGATATAGTCGGTGATGATGATCACCTGCGGCTTTTCGCAGCGACTGGGGTCCAGCCCCAGCGAGCCTGCTCCGCGGGTGACGACGACGCGGACGTAGCCGTCCTGGATTTCGTTGACCGCCAGGGTATCTTCAATGGCCTTGGCCATCTGCTCCTTGGTCATGGGGATAATCAGCAGGATACCCTTGGCCGAGTCCCAAAGCCGATCGAGGTGGGCCTGGAGGCGGAATACCTTGCCGCGGTAGCTGCGAATACCTTCAAACACGCCGTCGCCGTACAGCAGACCGTGATCGTAGACGCTGATCTTGGCGTCCTCTTTGGCGTAAAGTTTACCGTCGATATAGATTTTGAACGACATTGAGATAAAAACGTGTAAGAGAGAATGACAAATGGCGAACTTCAAATGACGAATGACGAATGGCGAAGAAAATGAAAATGGGTGACCTGCTCCAGCATGGCGTGACGTTGCCAATTGCTTTTTTCGTCATTCGTCATTCGGATTTTCTCCACTCTCACGCCACCCGGCCATCCACCAGCCGAATTGTGCGATCGGCCGTCGCGGCGATGGCCGGATCGTGCGTAACCATTACTATAGTCAGCAGATGCCGCTCGTTCAAGGCGCGGAGGATTTTGATGATCTCCCGTCCACTCTCTTGGTCGAGATTGCCCGTCGGCTCGTCGGCCAGCAAAAGGCTGGGCCGGGCGATTAGCGAGCGGGCGATGGCCACTCGCTGCATTTCGCCGCCGGAAAGCTCGCGGGGACGGTGTTTTAGCCGATGATCCAGGCCCAGCATGGCCAAAAGATCGGCGGCCAGGGCACGGAATTGCCGCCGCTGCCGCCAGTAGCTCCAAACCCCGTGGGTAATCATCAGGGGGGCGAGTACGTTTTCCAGCGTCGTCAACTCCGGCAGTAGATGGTAGAACTGGAAAATCATGCCGAAGCGGCGGTTGCGCAGACGGTCGCGCTCGGCGGATGAGATATTGTCGATCCGCCGGCCTTCAAAAAGGATCTCGCCCCGATCGGGAACGTCGAGCGTGCCCAGCATGTGCAGGAGCGTGGTCTTGCCGCAACCGCTCTGACCGACGACGGCCAGAAACTCGCCTTGCCGCACGGCCATACTGACGCCGCGGAGCACCGGCACTTCGACCGGGCCCTTGCGATAGTTCTTCGTCAGCCCCGTGGCCAGCAATTGCGGCACTCCGCCGGCCGGATGCCTGGGCACGAAAAAGCCGGCCGGCTCGACGACGTCGGAGAGTTGAGTCAAAACTTCACTCATAGCGCAATGCCTCCACGGGATGTAGTCGGGCCGCACGCAGCGCAGGCAACACGCTCGCCAGCATGGCAATGCCCAACGCTCCGGCAACAATCCAGGCCACCGTCTCCGGAAAGACGATCGTCGGAATTCGATAGAGATAATAGATTTCCGGGTTGAACAGCGGGCGACCCATCATCCAGCCCAGACCGTCGGCGATCGGATTGATATAGTGTACGAATAAAAGCCCCAGGATCAGTCCCACGCCCGAGCCGACCAGGCCCAGCGAAAGCCCATAGGTGAGGAAGATGCCCATTACGCCGCGGCCCGAGGCGCCCAGCGACTTGAGGATGCCGATATCGCGGGTTTTTTCCACGACGATCATATAGAAGATCGCCAGGATGCCGAACCCGGCCACGGCGATGATTAGAAACAGCAGGATATTGAGGATGGTCGTCTCCATCTGCACGGCCGAGAGTAACGCGCCCTGCTTGTCTCGCCAGGTTTCGACGCGGTAGATTCCGGGGGCAAACGCGGCTTTCAGCTTGTCGCGAACCGCGTTGCCGTCGGCACCGGGATGCAACTTTATCTCGATCGCATTCACATAACCGACGCCGGTGGAAGGATCGATCATGCCTCGCTGCCGCTGGAGCTCTTTGATCGGCATGAAGATGAACATGCTGTCGTATTCGAGCATCTTGCTTTCGTAGAAATCAACAATCGTGAATTTGTCGCTCACGGCCTTGGGTGGCGCACCGGCGGTGGGGAAGGTGAGCTGGACATCCTCGCCCGGCAAGACGCGAAAGTGTTCTTCGCCGTTGGCCTTCCGATAGTTGGACATGGCGATGCCCATCACGACACCCACGTTCTGCTGCTTCGACGAGTCAAACATTTTGACCTGTTCCGGGAAGGGCTGACGTGCGAACGGGTCGGACGGCGTTTGACGCGCGGCAAACGGTTCGGGAGGCGGAACGGTCGAACCGATGGGTGGGGCGACCGGGGCGACACTTCTCATCATTTTCTCCTGCTCCGCCAGTTCTCGGGCCATGCGGCGGCGATTGCCCCAGCCGGCACTACGCATGTCCTCGCGCTCCTTCGTCGGGCCGTCGGCCAAGTGATCGCGGGTATCGAAGCCGTCTTCGCGCAGGTCAAAACTCATATCCTGGCGATTACCTGGATGCTGCAAGTACTTGGCAAAATCACTCACCCGACTCTGCGACTTCTCTTCGATGCCGATTACCTGGACCTGATTGGTCACCCAGGTGCCGCGCCATTGGTAGCTTAGCATGGCCGGCACAACGCAAATCGGCGTCATGCCTTCGATGTCGTCGCCGGCGATGCGGCGAATCTGTTCCATGTGCCAGTCGGGATCCCGCATGCCTTCCAGGGTTCCGCTTTCAAAGACCACATCGCATATTATGCCGCGGATACGCCCCTGCATCTCGCTGCTGAAGCCCGACATGACGCTATTGACGATGATCATCGTCATCACCCCCAGCGTGACGCTGATGATCGAAGCGAAGGCGATGTATCGCGTACAGAGGTAACGCCAACAGAGGACGAGTTTGTACATGGGGGAGGAAAGGGATTGGGAATTGGGGATTAGGGATTAGGAAAATCCGAAATCCGAATGACGAAATCCGAAACAATAAAGAAATACAAATGAGAGAAATTCAAAAACCTTCGTCATTCGTCATTCGTCATTCGTCATTCGTCATTCGTCATTCGTCATTCGT
>JBAWVO010000144.1:0-15714 GCA_037147235.1 Planctomycetota bacterium
CCCTGGCTTCGATCTGCCATGGGCAGCAGATTCTCCTGGCCGCAGGCGTGGTGACAGGCCGTCGCTGCACAGCCTACCCCGCCATCAAGCCCGATCTCGTCCGGTCTGGGGCCGTCTGGAAGGATGTCAACGAGACGTTTTCCAATGCCGTGGTGGACGGCAATCTGGTGACCGCAGCCGCTTGGCCTGGGCATCCCGAGTGGATTCGGAAGTTCCTGGAGGTGCTGGGGACGAAGATTGAGGCGTAGCCGAAGCAGACCAGATTGAGAGGCCACGACCAACCCCGCGTTACGGAGAGAGCAACCGATGAAAGACCTGTCGCTATACCACCAACCTGTCACCTCCATGGTCCGCATCCCAGGCCCGCATGACGATTGGCAGCAATATACCCTTCCGCCTACACAAAGCGATGGTAAAGGTTCGACATGAGCGACTTTGTGGAGGATTCTTTCGATTCCGAAATGCCTGAGCTTAAAACACCGGAAACGGTGACTCAAACCGTGTGCCGGCAGTGCTTTGAGCTGCTGGACATTGGCGACAACTTCTGTCGTTACTGCGGGGGAATGACCGAGGTTGGCACTGCTATGGTAAAGATCAGCAGATTACCTCCGCCGGTCTCTTTGGAGAACCCAACGAAACCACTGAGCTGGACGGAGAGTCCCGTGGTTGTCCTGCTGGGGTTATTTTTCTTGCTCGGTCCGCTTGCACTGCCAATGTTGTGGCGGAGTCGTCGTTTCACGCGCATCTGGAAGATTGGATTGACATTTGCCGTGCTGCTGGTAACGGTCGCTGCTTTCTGGTACTCGGCAGAAGTATTGATGAAGGCATTTGAGCCGCTACAGGAATTGCGACGGTCAGGATTGATATGAGGAGGGGAGTTTCGCCACGCATCTGGCGGCTCCATTGGAATTAGAATACGAACCAAAATGAGGCATCCATGGACGTTACCAATATCAATCGCGTATTGGCTTTTACCACCAAAGACGGCTCGGAGATTCGTGAACTGCTGGCCCACCGCAACTCTTGTATTCGTCACCAATCGCTGGCCGAAGCAAGGCTTCCGATCAACGGAGCCACGACGCCCCACTATCATCCCCGAACGGAGGAGATTTACTACGTTGTGGAAGGTCATGGGGCGATGCAGGTTGGCAACGAGATCCGCCTAGTCGGCCCTGGGGATGCGATTGCGATTCCGCCTGGTGCCCGGCACCAGATTCGCAATACCGACTCGGTCATTCTGAAATTCCTCTGCTGCTGCGCACCAGCCTACGAGGATGAGGACACCGTGTTGGAAAGCATGTGACCGAGGCGATGGATGCCGTGCTCGCCTTGGCAAACGAGAGCCAAGAACCTGGAAGGACAGATCAACCATGAACATCCAGCAAGCTACCGAGCGATACGAAGCGTGGCTGTCAAGCCGCCTGCTCTTGATCCCCGCCGATCTGGAACTGAAACACCAGCGGATGGCGGAAAGCCCGTTTATGTTCCTGCGGGCGACGTTCTACCGCTGGGTCCAGTGCTGGCCTGAAGTCTGCCCCGACTTGGCCACCGCTCCGGTGATCCTCGGCGTCGGTGATCTTCATGTCGAGAACTTCGGCACCTGGCGGGATACCGAGGGCCGACTCATCTGGGGCATCAACGACTTCGACGAAGCCTACCCAATGCCGTACACCAACGACTTGGTACGGTTGGCCACCAGTGCCTTGCTGGCGGCCCGCGAGAACCATCTTACCCTCGACTCGAACGATGCCTGCGCAGCGATCTTGGACGGATACCAAGCGACGATGACGCAGGGTGGTCGTCCCTTCGTGCTGGCCGAAGAGCACCGCTGGTTGCGGGAAGCGGCGACGGGCAACCTTCGCGATCCGGTGGCCTTCTGGGAAAAACTGGACAATCTGCCTGTTCTTGCGGAGACCGTTGCACCGGAAGTAATCGCCACTTTGGAACAATGGCTGCCCGAAAAGGGCCTGCCCTACAAGGTCGTCCATCGGATTGCGGGTCTGGGGAGCCTGGGTCGCCAACGGTTCGTCGCGCTGGGCGATTGGCGAGGCGGGAAAATTGCCCGAGAAGCGAAGGCCCTAGCCGTCTCGGCTTGCCTATGGGAGAAGGAAGCAGAGCCAGGGGGTGAGATTCTGTACCAGAAGATTCTCGGCACGTCGGTGCGGGTGCTTGACCCGTGGGTCCAAATCTGCGGTTCATGGATCGTTCGCCGACTGGCCCCCGATTGCAGCCGCGTCGAACTGGCGGCCCTGCCGAAAGATCGCGACGATCTGAAGCTCTTGCACGCAATGGGTCAGGAGACGGCCAACGTCCACGTAGGCGACGGTCAGGCAAAGGCCACAATTCTGGCCGATTTACAGAAGCGACATTCCCAATGGCTAGGGAAGGCCGCCGAGGCGATGGCTGCGGCGACCCAAGAGGACTGGAAACAGTGGCGGAAGGCGCAGAAGCCGTGAGCAAGCCATCGGGGCACGGAGTAGGACGTCGGCCATGCGAAGCCCCAACGACCTTTGTGACCCGCCACACCGACACCGGTGATCATGTCGACCTCGCCAAGAATCGCAGCAAGCCCCCCTGCGCGTTGCAGCACCCCGATCGACCAGAAAGTCAGCAAATCCACACAAGCGATCCTGGGGCTTGCTAGGGGCCTTGGTGGGCATGTATGCCGCCGTCGGCATTGCCCCTGTGCCGGCGGTCATATCAGCGGCCGTAGCCTGGCGTCCCAGTGCGCAACTGTTGCGCACTAGGCAAGGATACGCTCACGCTCCTCGACGATGGCGATCATCTGTAGGGGATTGGCGTCGGCAGGTTGCTGCTTCCGCCGTTATTTGGCCGGGGCGGGGCTTCCACGGCTGCCAGATCCTCTATGGCAATGCCGGTATCATCGCTCATTTGGTTCTCCCCCTTCCTTGCTGGTCTCCATCTGCGCGCCTCTAAACCTGGTCGACAAGCCCTTTCGCCAAGGACTGTGGCCGCCAACTTGAGGCTGCCGGAGAACTCCGAGAAAATGAAGACCGGATGTGGGGAAAGTGGTCATTATCCCCATCGCTCGATGCGCTTCAGAGTTTCCAGCTCTTGGCCTTCCTGCACACCTAGGCAGAGGAAGATGCCTTCACGCGGCATTTGTTTCATAAATCCGTCAAGTTCCTCCATCGGGACATCCACCAGCACGGATTTGCCCGCCTTCAAAACGCGCTGAAGCAGTGGCAACCACTGCAACACGGGCCAGTCATCGAGCCCCCAGAATAGACGCTGGGATGCCTTCTGGCATTTGGAATCGACCTCGATACGGCCAGGAACTCGCATTTCGCGAAAACGAGCGTTCTGAGCTGGTCTATCTACTAAGTACATAGATACGAGATGCTCGACAGCACTATCGTGCTGCCTCCCCTCTCGGATGGAATGTTTTTATTTCTTTGCTTGAGTTACCAGAAGAACCCCGCTCTCCTCGACACTCGACAGACCGCTTGACGCTGCGATAGAAGCTGCCATGATGTAAGAAGATTTCCCTTCAGGAACCCGATGAAAGACCGAGGAACACCTCATGCTCAATTTCAATTTCTACAACCCGACCAAGATCATCTTCGGCAAGGATACCATCCCCAAGATCAAAAACCTCATCCCCGAAAGTGCCAAGGTCATGCTGACCTATGGAGGCGGTTCGATCAAAAGGAACGGAGTCTATGATCAAATCATCCACGCTCTCGATGGCCGTCACGTCGTCGAGTTCGGCGGCATCGAGCCCAACCCCGATTATGACACCTGCCTGAAGGCCGTCGCCCAGGTCAAAGCGGAAGGAGTCGATTTCCTGCTGGCAGCCGGCGGTGGCTCGGTCATCGACGGCACCAAGTTCATCGCAGCGGCTGCCAAGTATACCGAACCCGACCCCTGGGATCTCTTGCTTAACGCCTCGCTCATTCGTGACGCTCTCCCGCTGGGCACGGTGCTCACCCTGCCTGGCACCGGCTCGGAAATGAACGGTGGCTCCGTGATCTCTCGCCACTCGACGACCGAGAAGCTCTTCTTCCTCTCGGACCACACCTTCCCCCGATTCTCGATCCTCGACCCGGAGACGACCTTCACCTTGCCCGCGCGGCAGTTTGCCAATGGCACCGTGGACGCCTTCGTGCAAGTGTTGGAGCAATACCTGACCTACGACGTCGATGCTCCGCTCCAGGACCGATTCTCCGAAGGCATCCTCTTGACGCTCATCCAGGAAGCCCCGAAGGTGGAGGCCGATCCGAGGAACTATAACGCCAGGGCGAACATCATGTGGTGCGCAACGAACGGCCTGAACGGCTGGATCGCCTGCGGCCAGCCCCAGGATTGGGCCTCTCACATGATCGGCCACGAGTTGACGGCCCTATACGGCGTCGACCACGGCCAGTCGCTGGCCATCGTCATGCCCGGCGTCATGCAGCACCAACGCGGCCAGAAGCGGAAGAAGTTGCTTCAATACGCGGAGCGGGTCTGGGGATTGAGGGGCGAGGATGAGTCGTGCATCGACCAAGCCATCGCCAAGACGGAGGAGTTCTTCCGCTCGTTGGGCGTGGGTACGCGGCTGGCCGACTATCGGATTCCAGCGGAATCTGCGCCGCTGGTGGCTGCGAGACTGACCGAACGCAAGATGCTCTTGGGCGAGCACCAGGCCATCGGCCGCAAAGAAGTGGAACAGATCCTCTCGCTGCGGACGTAAGGTACGTACGAGCAGTAGCCGGCCGCGTGAACGATCGTGCCGGTGAGATAGCCCGATTGGTAATCCCAAAGCCCCTATGAGGGCCATAGAGCAGGACAGCCTCGAAGGCCGGAAAGCCCGCCAGAATCGACGCAGGAGGCCCTGAATGCCGTCTGGTGCCCGAGATCGACCCTCCGTAAAACCTTGGTGCCACACATCGGCGAGGTGACAATGTTGTCGAGACTGGGCCGGACGTATCCAGCATACAGGAAACAGTCTGCTTTGCACTATTCAAAAACGAACCACGTCACGCCACGGACGGCAATGGCGATGGGAAGCGAAATTCGACTTTGTGCGTCCAGGGCCATCGTTGCGGCCGAACCATCGCGCTGGCGTACCGCTGCCGTGCCCTTCAGCCCGGTGTAGTAGAGCGGCACGGTTAGGGTTTTGCGGACTTCGCGGTCCAGCGGGTTGTAGACCATCACTGGTACAGATCGCGCGGGAGCAAATGTCGCGGACCGAGGACGGCCGACAATTGGTGGCATCCTTGTTTCAAACCGCAGCGGACTTACACCCGGACGAATCTTCGGGAACCTTGACCGTCCGTCTGCACCACTTGGCCAACCACGCCCAGGACGAAGTTATTCGCTATCTGTGCGCCGAACTCACTGCCACTGCCACCGACTTCCCAGGCACCAACCTCCGCCTAGTTTACGAATTGGGCGCAGAATAAAATCCCCAGAGGCAAGGAAGTCTGAACTTCACGTTGCCGCCCAAGTCCACCGCAAGCCCTTTTGGCGGGTCTTTTGTCTGGCTCAAAGCAGACCCCGCCATTGCGAGAAGCACTACGCAACCAATCACGAAGTTTCTCACACCAACTCCTTCTCCAAAAGACTTTCCAAACCCGACACGGTTCGCGCCGAACCACAACGGTTAAAAACACTCTGCCGAAATCCAGTCTCGCACGGGCCAAGCAACAACAGCATAGCACGGCGGCCGTTATCAGACAACTGAAGGCTGAGGCAGATGATGATGCACGGACTCTGATGCCCAAATTGCTATTCCGACAATGGGATGATAGACTCAAGATGAAGTACGCCGCAACGGCGGACAAATCCGCCTTGCATACAAGAATCACACCGACATTCCGGCCCGTTCGCTTCGGTCCTCTTTTCGTAAAAGAAGATGGGCCGACAGCCCCTTGCTCTAAGAGAGGTTTTCGTGAGAGTTCGGAAGCATTCCATCAACTGTTGCGTGGTGCTGGCCGCGTTCATTCTGTCGTGCCCTACGTTGGATGCGGGCGGGATAGCCCAGGCTTCAGCGAAAATGGATCCGCGCTTTGATCCGCTGGACAATTACAATGTCATCTGGAATTCGCCCAGCGAGAATTCGCACGGCTCGATGCCGCTGGGCAACGGCGATGTCGGCATCAATGCGTGGGTGGAAGCCAGCGGTGACCTTGTGTTTTACGTCAGCAAGACCGACGCCTGGGATGAGAACGCGGGCCTGTGCAAGATCGGCCGAGTGCGGATGAAGTTCGATCCGCCGCTGGCGGTGAAGGATAAGTTCCGCCAGGAACTGAAACTCCGCGATGGCGTCATCGTCATCGAATCGAAAATCCAGAATCAACCATCCACGATCCGATTATGGGTGGATGCCGACCAGCCATTGGTTCGCGTGGAGGCAGAATCGGCAGTGCCGGTCAGTTGCCGCGCTGAACTGGAATTGTGGCGAGTGCGCGAGCGGCCGTTGGATCCGACGGCGGACTACGGTTACGGCAACGGCAAGAACCCGCTGGCACAGTCGTACAAACTGACGGTGTTGCCAGACATGGTTGCGACCTCCGCTGCGCCGCAGGTGGTCTGGTATCACCGCAATACCCGATCCCTCTACCCGGTGTGCCTGGAGGTCCAGCATCTGGAGGCATTGAAAGGCCGATTTGCGGACCCGCTGTTGCATCATACCTTCGGTGCCAGCTTGCGCGGTAAGGACATGGTTTTGGACGGACCCAAGGCCCTGAAATCTTCCCAATTGGTCAAGCGGCACCAACTGACGGTGTGCGTTTTGGCCCAGCGTGCGGAGACGGCCGACGCCTGGCTGAAGGCCCTGGACCGCGTCGAGCAGACTGCGTTGCACAGTGGTTTCGACCAGGCGCGGCGCACGACGGCGACGTGGTGGCAGGCGTTCTGGAACCGAAGCTGGGTGTTTGCCGAAGAGGATGCAGGCGCGGCGATCCCGGCGAACGCGCATCCGGTAACCCTGGGCGCCGATTCCAAAGGTGAGACCCGTTTCCGCGGCGAGATCGCGGGGGCGGCAATACATGACCGTGTTCTCAGCCCGGCGGAACTGCTTGAGCGCAAGCCGCCGACGCAGCCCGCCACGATTCCTCAAAAGATCGCGCCGGCCAATCGGACATGGCCGAAGGGGCTTACCATGGAAGCATGGGTCAAGCCAGCGCCGCAGGAAGGCGGGCGGATTTTCGACAAGTGCACGCCGGGGCACGCAGACGGATTCCTCTTGGATACTAACGGATCCTCGCTCCGCTTGATTCTTGGTCCGGAGAGCTTGTCGGCCAGCGATTGTCTGAAGGCAGGCAAGTGGCAGCATGTCGCGGTGACGGTCGACCGGCCCACGTCGGGCGGGTGGATCATCTATGTCGATGGAAAAGTCGTCGCCAAACGCAACGCCGAAACGGCACCGCCCTCGGAAGTAACGAATGGCTACGTGTTGCAACGCTTCATGAATGCCTGTTCCGGCCGCGGGGGCTCGCCAATCAAGTTCAACGGTTCGATCTTCACGGTGGAAAAGACTCCAGGCGCATCACCCGAGACGATGGACGGCGATCCCGATTGGCGGTGTTGGAGTGGCAGCTACTGGTTCCAGAACACGCGGCTGTCTTACTGGCCGATGCTGGCTACCGGCGATTTCGAGATGATGGAGCCTTGGTTCCGCATGTACCTCAAAGCGCTGCCCTTGAGTAAAGCACGCATGCAGGCCTACTACAAGTTTGAAAACTCCGCGTCGTTTCAGGAGACAATGAATTTCTGGGGAATGCCGAACAACAGGGATTATGGCTGGGGCAACGCCGGGCCCGAGCCGGGCAACGTCTGCATCCGTTACTATTTTAGCGGCGGCATGGAACTGACGGCCTTCATGCTCGACCGCTATGACTTCACGCAAGACAATGATTTCGCCCGCAACACGCTCTTGCCGCTGGCCGATCCGATTGTTGCATTCTTCGACCAGTACTGGCAGAAACGCGACGCCGACGGGAAAATCATCGTGGATCCCGCGCAGGCACTGGAGGCCGGGAGGATGGTAAATCCCATGCCGGATATCGCCGGCCTGCGATTCATTCTGCCGCGCCTGTTAGCGCTACCGAATACCCTCACTACGGAGGCCCAGCGGACGCGTTGGGCGAGGATCCTTCAGGCACTCCCTCCGCTATCCGTCGCCGAGGTGGATGGGGTGAAACTTCTGCGCGCCTCAGCCCAAGGGGCGGTCAAGGCTTCCGAGAATCCAGAACTCTATGCCGTGTTTCCCTACCGGCTGTTCGGTGTGGGAAAGCCTGATCTCGACATGGCCTGCGCCGCCTATAATCAGCGGCACTCCCGCATCAACTTCGGCTGGTGCCAGGACAGCATCCAGGCCGCCTGCCTGGGTCTTGGTGACGAGGCCGGCCGACAGGTGGCGCTGCGAGCCAGGATCAATCGAGCTTATCGCTTCCCGGCAATGTGGTCGGGCTTCGACTGGATTCCCGACCAGGACCACGGTGTCAACATCCTGACCACAATGCAAAACATGTTGCTCCAGTCCGATGGCAAAAAGCTTTACGTCCTGCCGGCCTGGCCCAAGACATGGGACGTCTCGTTCAAGCTGCATGCGCCGTACAACACGACGGTGGAAGGTGCTTACAAGGCGGGCAAATTGCTGCGTCTGCAGGTCACGCCGGAATCGCGGGCAAAGGACGTGATCCGAATGGACTAGCAATGCCCGAAACATTGAAGGCGAGAAAGACCTGCCTGTGTCCACCATTTATTCCCCTAAGTATCGTCACCACACTGAGAGTTTGGATTTCAGAAATGAAAAATAACCGTTTGCTTGCCATCGCTTTACTGGTTGCCTTTGCAGTTAAGGCATTCGCCCAATTTCCGGACTGGCAGCATTCCGGTTCGTTCTACATTCTCACCACGCCCGGAGGCGCGAATCTGCCAGCTACGGCGTCGGAAGAAGGCTTTCCATTGTTGGTGCGACTAAACAAGGACTGGTTCGATTTCAGCCAGGCAAAGGCCCAGGGCGATGATATCCGCTTCGCCAGCAGCACTGGCATGCCGTTGGCGTACGAAGTGGACGAGTGGGACGCGGTCAACGGAACGGCCAGCATCTGGGTTCGGATTCCCAGGCTCCAGGGGAACGCGCACCAGGAACTCAAGATGTCCTGGGGCAAGGCCGACGCCCGGAGCGAGTCGAGGGGATCCGCGGTGTTCAATGAATCCAACGGATATCTCAGCGTCTTTCACATGGACGATCCGGTCAAGGACGAGGTCGGCACACTCGAGGCCAAAGATCTAGGCACCACCCCTTCTTCTGGGATGATCGGCAGGGGTCGGCACTTTGAGCCAGGCAAGGGGATAAACTGTGGTGAAAACATTACAGTCTTTCCCACCGGCGAAAGCCCTCACTCGACCGAACTCTGGTTCAGGGACGACAAGCTGGGCGATAGGATATTTTGCTGGGGTGGCGGGGAGCCCCGGACTATGATCCAGATCATGTCAGGTCGGCCGTCGCAAGTCGTCGCCGACTGCTATGGACCTGCCGGCGTACGCGGCAGCAGTTCGTTCGCCAAATCGGAATGGGTTCACGTCGTCCACACGTTTGAAAAGGGTGAATCGAGGCTGTTCGTGAATGGACGTCTCGACGGTGTTGTTACGTCCAAAGATTCTCTCATGGCGCTGAAGAGCCCGGTGAAGATGTATCTCGGCGGCTGGGGTGGTTATTACGGGTTCAAGGGCGATATCGACGAGGCACGCATTTCCAAGGTCGCGCGCTCCGCCAACTGGGTGAAACTGCAGTATGAAAATCAGAAGCCCCTGCAAACCGCCGTCGGACCGCTGGTGCAGTCGGGCAACGATTTCTCCGTCTTCCAGAAACGTATCGCCCTCTTGGAAGGCAAGAGCACTACGGTTGCGGCCAGGGCGGGCGGGGCGCGGAAAGTCTACTGGATCATCAAGAATGGCCGATCGGAGAGGATTGCAGATGTTGACCGATTCCATTTCACGCTCGATGCCGGCCGAGTGACGGGGGACCAGTCATTCACACTCCAGTGCAAGGCGGTTTTTGCGGATGGAGTGAAAACCCTGGACATTCCGGTAACCATTCAGGAAGACATCCCGGACCCCGTTTTCACCCTGCAAGCGCCGGCAACTTGGGATGGCCGGGAGACGATCGAAATCGTCCCGCAGTTTGCCAATTTGAGCGCCATGCGGGCCAAGGGCGCCGGCACATTGAAGTATGGCTATACGGTGTCCGGTTTGGCGGTCATCAAGGAGAACGCGCCCGGCAAACTGCTGCTCAAACGCGCGCAGAACAGCGGAACAATGACCGTCACTGCGACGGTGAGCAACGGCGGCAAGCCAACCACGCAAGCGATTCAGATCGCCGTGAAGGAGCCGGCGAAAGATGAGTGGGTGCAACGGAAGCCGGACGAGGAAGAGCAGCCCGTCGACAACCAGTTCTATGCCCGCGACGACAAGAATGAAGGTACGCTCTATTACTGCGGCAACATCGAAGGCAACCTCGAGGCGGTCTTCTTGAAGCTCTATGCCAATGACAGGTTGATCAAAACCGAAACCCAGAAGCCGGCTCATGGCGAGTATGCTTTCTCGGTGAAGCTCAAAGCGGGCTTGATCAGGTACAAAGTGGAATTTGGCACAAAGAACGGCAATCAAGAGAAAGTCCGGCGTACTGTCCGCAACCTCGTTTGCGGCGACGCTTACATCATCGACGGCCAGTCCAATGCCGTGGGCTATAACTATGAGAATACCGTCAAACGCCAGGACCTTACCCACACGAACAGCCCATGGATCCGTAGCTTTGGCGGTAACGGCGAAGCAGGCGGTGACCCGACTACCGGTGGCTGGGGTAATGCGGTGGTGGAAAGGTTGACGCCCACGTCTCCGGACCGCATTCACTTCATCAGTGTTTGGGGTATGGCTCTGGCCAAGAAACTCGTGGCAGACGAGAAGATCCCGATCTGCATCCTCAACGGGGCGGTCGGCGGCACGCGGATCGACCAGCACATGCCTGATCCGGCCGACCATTACGGCACCACTAACGACGCCCACCGTATCTACCGCAACCTGCTGCGACGCGTGACGGCGGCCAAACTGACGCATGGCATCCGCGGTGTGCTATGGCACCAGGGTGAAGCCGATCAAGGGCTTGACGGGCCTGATAACTGTTATGGCTGCGAGACGTATCAGCAGTATTGGGTCGATTTGACCGCGTCATGGAAACAGGACTACCCCAACATCCGGCATTACTACGTTTTCCAAATCTGGCCCAACGCCTGCTCCCAGGGTGGAACCAGAAACAGCGACATGCTGCGTGATGTGCAACGCCGCCTGTCGCGCCTTTATTCCAACTTGAGCGTCATGCCCACCCTGGACATCCCCAGCGGTGCATATTGTCATTTCAAGACGGATGATTACGAGAAAATGGGCCTCTCCATGGCGCCGCTCTTAGAGCGTGACAACTACGGGAAGATCCTCGACAAACCGATCGCCGCCCCAGACTTGCAAAAGGCATACTCTACGAGTGACTGGAAAGATGAGATCGCCCTGGAGTTCGACCAGCCCATGACCTGGAACAATGCGTTGCTAAGCCAATTCGACCTCGACGGGGCAAAGGGAGGAATCGTTGCGGGGACGGCGTCCGGGAACGTGATCACTCTCAAACTGGCGGCGACCAACGCTGCCAAGACGATTACCTACCTGGTAGACAGAAAATGGGATCCCAAGAACCTGCTTTACGGAAAGAACGGCATTGCCGCGCTCACGTTCTGCGAGGTGCCGATCGAAACTGCGGAACCACACCCTTAACGAGAAACTAGGACAATCATGAATCGAAACCACAACTTGTTCGTTCAGTTTGCCATTCTGACCGTTCTGACTATTATCGCTGCCAACACATTGGCCGACGTTCCGCGTCCGGAGCATCCGCGTCCGGATCTTTGTCGCGAGAACTGGATGTCGCTCAACGGCCCATGGCAGTTCGAGATCGACAAGGCGGCCGATGGCGAATCCCGCGGCCTGACCTACGGCAAGGATCTTCACAGCAAGATCATTGTCCCCTTCTGCCCCGAGAGCAAACTCTCCGGCCTGGGACTGGGCAATAACGAGCTATTGAAGAACGTCTGGTATCGCCGCACGTTCGAGGTGCCCGCGGCCATGAAAGGCAAGCGAGTGAGAATCCATTTCGGTGGGGTCGATTACCAGGCCTGGGTCTTCATCAACGGCCAGTTCGCCGGGACGCACATTGGCGAGAACACCGCCTTCGCCTTCGAGATCACGAAATTCCTCAAGGACGGGACGAATGAAGTCGTCGTCAAGGTCTCCGACGACATCAGAAGCGGCCTCCAGCCCAGGGGCAAGCAGTCGCCCGACCAGAGCGGAGGCTGTATCTACACGCGGACAACCGGGATCTGGCAGAGCGTGTGGCTCGAAGCGGTCGGCTCGTCGTTCGTGGAGAGTATTTCGGTGGTTCCCGATCCGGACAACTCGCGCGTGCTGATCGAGGCGAAGATCAATGGCTCGGACAAGGACTTGACGCTCACGGCCGAGGCATTTGCCGACGGAAAGCTCGTGGGATCGGACACCGCCGCCGGACCTTGGCAGAGCAGGCTCGTCCTGAACCTCAAGGAGAAGAAACTCTGGGAGCCTGGCACCCCCTTCCTGTATGACCTGAAATTCACGCTCCATAGCGGCAAAGAGAAACTCGACGAACTGAAGAGCTATTTCGGCCTGCGCAAGGTCGCGATCGACGGGCGGAAGATTCTTATCAACGGCAAGCCGGTCTTCCAGCGGCTGATCCTCGACCAGGGCTTCTATCCCGACGGCATCTGGACGGCCCCTTCCGACGAGGCCCTGAAGAAAGACATCGAACTGTCGATGGCCTGCGGCTACAACGGCGCGCGGCTGCATCAGAAGGTTTTCGAGCCAAGGTTCCTCTACTGGGCCGACAAGCTCGGCTACATCGTATGGGGTGAGTTCCCCGATTGGGGATTCAATTTCGAGCCGCAGGGGTACTCGGCCTATGTCAACGAATGGACCGAGATCCTCTTACGGGACAGGAACCATCCGGCGATCATCGGCTGGTGTCCATTCAACGAAGAGGACAAGAAGGCGAGCGAGCTTCAGCAGATGATCTGGAACATCACCAAGGCGGTCGATCCGACGCGGCCGGCACTACAGACCAGCGGTTGGACGCACACCCTGCCGCACCCCGAAGTCCTCGACGCCCATGACTATGAAGGCAACCCGGCGACCCTCCGCCAGCGGTGGATGGGCAATCTGTCCGTGAGTGCGGAGGATTTGGGCGTGCCTGCGCGTTACGTCGGCAAGCCGTCGCCGCGATCCGACCGCGGAGTGCCCTTCATGGTCAGCGAGATCGGCGGCATCGGCTGGGCCGTCGGGGGCGGTTGGAGCTATGGCTCGGGACCAAAGGATTTCAACGAGTTCTACGCTCGCTACCAGGGTACGATCGACGCCATGCTTGATAATCCGCACCTGTTCGGCTTCTGCTATACGCAGTTGACCGACGTCGAACAGGAGAAGAACGGGCTGCACTACTATGATCGCAAGCCGAAGTTCGACGTGAAGAAGTTCCATGAAATCACTTCGCGGCAGGCGGCTTATGAACGCAGCGGCCAGCCGGTGTCCAAGGCCCCCCAGCCCAACTGGAAGGTGTTGGTGGGCGCGGTGCAGGACGGCGAGTTGAGCACACCCTACAAGTACAGCGAGAACAAGCCTGCGGACGGCTGGACGAACGAAGGGTTCGACGACAAATCGTGGAAGACCGGCCTGGCGCCCTTCGGCCACGAGCCGAGCCATGTCGTCAAGACCGCATGGACCTCCGGCGACATTTACCTCCGCAAGATATTCAACTTCGACGGGGGCGAGGTGAAGCATGCGGCCCTCGTGATCTTCTATGACGAAGACACCGATGTCTATGTCAACGGGCAGAAGATCCTCGGCGTGGGCGGCTATGTCACGCAATACCAGTTGCATCTGGTGACGGAACAACTGAAAAAGACACTGAAAAAAGGCGCAAACACCATCGCCGTGCATACGCACCAGACTTCAGGCGGTCAATATATCGACCTGGCGCTGCTGGTGGAGTAGATAACAAACAGGGAGCATGAAAATGAAATCCATTTTAGCACGTTGGTTGATAATTCCTCTCGCCCTATTTGCAGGTTCGCTGCATGCCGCTGCTCCACCGCCGGTAAAGCCGAACATTCTGCTCATCGTGGGTGACGATATTGGCTGGGGAGACATTGGCTGCTACGGTTCAACGCAGATACAAACACCCAATATCGATCGGTTGGCGAAGGAAGGGATGCGATTCACCAGCGGATATGTGACCGCAGCCCTTTGCAGTCCCTCTCGAGCCGCTATTTTCACCGGCCGGTATCAGCAGCGGACGGGCCTGGAAAACAACCGCCCGGCCGAGTCGAAAGACAAGGGCCTTGATCTGAACCTCAAAACAGTGGCGGATGTGCTGGGCGGGGCGGGTTATGTCACGGGCCTGGTGGGCAAGTGGCATCTCGGCGTGGGTGTCAACAAAGAGTACACACCGCTCCGACGCGGTTTCCAGGAGTTTTTCGGCTTCTACAGCTATGAGACGAGCTATAAGCCCGCCAGCCTGATCCGGGGTGAAGAGCCGGTCAAGGAGACGCGGCGCAGCACGGTGGCCTTTGCCGAGGAAGCCTGTGCCTTTATCGACCGGCACGCTGACAGGCCTTTTTTCCTGGAAGTCGCCTTCAATGCCGCCCACACTCCGTTGGAAGGTGCCAGGAAGGACATCGTGGCCGCCAGATTCTCAAAAGTCACTGATCCCAATTTTCCGAACTCGTTGGTCAACGATAGTAAGCGTCGCAACTTCTGCGCTCTGGTCACGGAACTGGACGAGGAGATCGGCCGCATCATGGGCAAGCTGAAGGAAAAGGGATTGGATGAGAAGACGCTGGTCATCTATATCTCCGACAATGGCGGCTGGATCGGCCTGGGCGGAAATAACGGGCCGTTGCGCGGCGGTAAATGGGGCATCTACGAAGGCGGACAGCGCGTGCCGTTCATCTGGCGCTGGCCGGGCACGCTGCCTGCGGGCAAGGACTACGCCGAACCCGTGAGCACGCTTGATTTCATGCCGACATTTGCGGCCATGGCCGGCGCGGAGCCGCCGAAAGAGATCGACGGACTGAATGTGCTGCCGTACCTTTGCGGCAAGAAACAGGGCACGCCGCATGGCGACCTGTTCTGGAAACTCAACGGCCAATGCGCCATTGTTCGCGATCAATGGAAGGCGGTGCGCTTTAATAACAAACCAGGAAAGCCGGAATTGTACGAGCTGGGCAAGGATCTCGCGGAGACGAATAATGTCGCCGGGGAGCAGCCGGAGAGGGTAGACACACTGAACAAGGCATGGGATAGATGGAATGCTACGCTCCCACCCGCCTTTGTCCCGGCGAAACCGCAGCCGCCAGTCGTTCCAGTCGTTACTCCGCGGAAAAAGCTCAGCCAAGGCGCGCCGCCACATTCGGATGCAGTAATTCCTTTTGTAAGCGTTCACGGGGATATAGAGAAGCACCACAGAGGCGCGGAGGATAATGAAAACTAGGTCCGAAAGAATGCCGTCAGGGGCCTGACGGCAGGAGCGAGGGCGGCGAAGTGCCGGAGAGATAGGCTTGAACCGAGTCCAATACAAACTGAAAGGCCGAACGGCTTTGCTGGGCGCAGGTGGCGATGACCGTCCATATC
>JBAWVO010000145.1:0-15671 GCA_037147235.1 Planctomycetota bacterium
ACCCTACGTCGAGCTAGCAATGACAGCAGTTGGCAAGGTTATGATCAAGGCCGTCGGACGTTTCGGCGGGGTCAGGAGACCCGCGCCGAACGGTGCTGGGGCGAACGCCCAAACAAATCGAGCCGATCTCGACGGCGTCAACGGAAGAGCCACAATGTAACTACAGAAGGTCAAGGCAGAGTGAGGTGACATGATGGGCAACGTCGTAAAGTCGCATCTGATTCGCATTGGGAACTCCCGCGGCGTGCGGATTCCCAAGGTCTGGATTGAACAACTCGATCTAGGCGACGAAGTCGAGTTGGGAATAGAAGCCAATCAACTTGTGATCCGTTCGGCACGCCATCCGCGCCAGGGTTGGGAAGACCGGTTTCGTGCCATGCACGAGTGCGGCGACGACCGGCCGGTCACGGAATTGCCAGCTTCCACTTGGGATGATCAGGAGTGGGAGTACCGTCGATAAGGTTCGATTGGTGAAGCGGCTGGGGCGGATCGGTCCCGCAGTTCAGAGTACCGTCTTGGCGGTACTGGCAGAGATGTTTGCAGGATAGCAGTAGGGGGGGCCGCAGCGCAGCGAGTCTCATCCATTACAATCTGTTTTCCTAGCCTATTTTCCCTTTCCTGGGGCGACTTGACTTTTCCGGGTCGCCCATTCATACTCAGTAGTGTAGATAGGCTGCGTGGCCAAGGTGGCCATGCCGGTCGAGATGCGGTTCGATGTGGACTGGAAGAGATTTGGCTTTCCTACGGACTGCGTTGCGGTCAACTCGCCGCGGATCTATTGTTTTTCGCACACATATCATGGAAAGAAACTGGAGCAAAGGTGGAGAACGATGAAAACACACAAGAATAAGTTTGTCGAAGTGCTTGCTGCTTGTCTGATGATGTTGTCGCTTCCCGTGACTGTCCATGCATGGCAACCGAATGCCAAAGAGTTGGACGCGGCTATCAACGCGGGTGACTTGAGCGGATACTTTGCCAATATCTCCACGTGGTTGGACCAGAATACCCCTGCGGATCCCGGCAAGATCACGGAAGCAGCGATGACGGACCTGATCAAGGATCCGGTGTTCAGAAACACACTGGACCAGAGGCAATTCATGGTAACGCATGGGCTCAAGGAGATCAGTGCTTTCGCAAAGGTCGAAGCCCATAGGGCATTCTTGGCATGGATCATGAAAAGTACCGAAATCATGGATCAATATCTGGAGGCCGGCACGCCCACGGGGGACCAGCCTACGGATGTCAACGAGTTCAAGATTGATACCGGTGCCCTGGCTCGCTGGCACAAGATTTACACCGAGGATCCGGACTCCAGAAACGGCATCTACCTGAGGCTTGGGATGGCATTCGCTATTTGGCCTCCCGGCGGCACGGGTTATGGAAGCGGGCTGCCCATTGAATGGTTCCCCCGTTACAAACACTACAAGGCAGCACATCAGAACAAGGAACTGGTTCCCAGTTTCGACAAATTGCCGGTTTGCGATTATGGTTCAGTGATCGGCTCATGGGGCTCGGACAGAGACCTGGCCTGGGGGCGACAGATATTTAGGTGCTGGCGTCCCGACTTGCTGGACAAAGAGCAAATTCCCAAGATCGTAAGCGAGGTGTGGCGCAGGTTCTCGCCTTTCCCATTCTCAAACGGTTTCGTGACCGTGATGGAAGGTGGCGGAAAATGCGGTCCCCGGGGGTTCTTCGGCTGCTTTATATGCCAGGCGAATGGCATCCCGGCCATAGGAGTGGGGCAGCCGGCGCATTGCTGTTTCGCGGCGAAATCAGCTTATCCCGAATTGGAACCGCAGCCCGGCAGCGTCTGGAAAGTCTGGCAGGGGCGCGGATGGCACGTGTCGGACTGTGGCGGTTGCGGGGGGCCCCAGTTTCTTGCAGAAAAGACCAAACGCTACCGCGTGGCGGAACTCTCACAGATTGCGCATCTCCGTTGGGTCGCATTAACCGTTTCTTCAAAAGAGCGTGTTGATGCGGTTCGCACGGTGGTCGGAAAGATTCGGAAACCTGTGAACACGTCGAATCCGTTGGGGGTGCCTTCAAAAGACATCGACGCAATTGCGTGGGGGCCGCCTGCGACCATTCCGGCTTTGCACTCGGTCGAAGAACCGTTCAAGGTAGCTCCGGGGGTAATCCACGTTGAAGCCGAAACATTCACCGAAAGTTTCGCCGACCCTCTCTATCCCGCCGAGCAGGAAGGACATGTTTATGTCTACGATTGCTTCACGGGCGGCAAGCAGGTGAACTTCGCGCGGAACATGAAAATCAGTTGGATCGACTACTCGATCGATGTTCCGGAAGCAGGAACCTACGCCATGGAAATCATGGTTGCGGCGGCAAACCGCGATCAGGTTCTGGACGTAAGTTGTGGAACCGAGAAGCTTGGAACGATCAAGATTCCAGGCACGACCGGGTTGTGGAAGAAGATGGAACCGGTGGACATAAATCTGAAGAAAGGGCCTCAATCCCTGAAAATCTCGGCTCCATTACAAAGGGGAGTCGCGATTCGGTGGTTCGAGCTGACTCCGAAAAAGTAGCCTTCATTTCCAATCCAGTCCTTCCGGAAGCCTGTTGAGGCTTTCGCAGCGGTCGGAGTGGATAAGAACGATGTCTTCGACGCGCACGCCGCCGAGGTCGCGGCGATAGAGGCCGGGTTCGATGGTGACGAGTTCGCCTTCAAGGAGTTCCGGCCCCTTGAAGTCCAATAGCGGCGGTTCGTGACATTCCAGGCCGACGCCATGTCCGGTGCCGTGGGTCATGGCGCAGTAATCGTCCGGGGCGTCGGCAGGCGGCAGCCCGGTCTTGTAGCCGTGCTTGACAATCGCGGCGATGGTTGCCGCGTGTACGTCTTCGCCCGTTACCCCAGCCCGCGCGGCGGCCATCCCTGAACGCTTGGCGTCTCGCACCGTCGCGTGCATGCGGAGCACTTCGTCGGGCACATCGCCATGCACGACGGTGCGCGTGCAATCGCCATGGTACAACGTGGTTTCATTGCGCGGGAAAATATCGACGATCACCGGCTCGCCGGTCCGCAACGCGCCGTGACCAAGGTCGTGGCAATCGGCCCCAATCGGTCCGCCGGCAACAATCGAGGGCGGGTTCACATAGCCCAGATCAATGAACCAGTGATTGATCATTGCCCGGATCGATTCGGACGTCAGCGGGCGGCCTTCGTGCAGCAACACACCATCGCGTCGCGCCTCGGCCCGGGCAATCAGGCGGCAGGTCCGCTCGATGACCTGCTCGGTGGCCTGCTGCGATTCGCGGATATGCTCGATTTCCTCGGGATCCTTGCGGCGGCGGTCGACGACGCCAATGCTACTATCGCATTGGACGCCGATACCCGCCTCGCGGACGAGATCGGCAAAGATCAGCGGCAGTGTGCGATCGGCCACCACCTTCGTTACGCCGGCGCGACGAAGGCATTCCGCCGCCGCTTGGGCCGTGGCTGTCTCACGATCCCCGGAAAGACCGACGGCCGGGGTAAAATCGCGTGGGCATGCCACTTCATCCGCCCGAGCAAAACGGCGGGCGCGGTCCATTTCGATATCGCGGAGAATCAGGATTGACTTCGTACCGCCATCCGCGGCTGGAAGTTGCACGTAGGCCACCGGATCGCCCACAAGGAAGCGGATCCGGTGATAAAGGGCCGAGTTGAGTTGCGGAATGCCCGCCATGAGCAGGGCAGGGGGGGGGAGAGGTGACATATCGGAAGTGCTATCGACTCGTGGTAGGGTGGGCCGAGCTTGCGAGTCCCACCGGGATAGGATGATCCTTGGTGGGACTCACAAGCTCGACCCACCCATTACCATTTCATCGAATCGCTGCCAGTGCCGCACGCAGCGGTTCGAGTTCCTCCTCGATCGGTGGCAGCAGGGGCCGCCGCGGGGGGCCGGATTCGCGGCCTGCCAGGCCTGCGCCGGCCTTGACCAACTGCGTAAACTTGCCGCTGTTCTCGATCAGCGAAAAAAGCGGTTGCAGACGGAAGAAATAGTCGTGGGCGGCCGTGTAGTTCTGGCATTGAAGCAGCTCATACAAGCGGACGTGCTCGGCTGCGCAAATGTTGGCAATTCCCGCCACCCAGCCGACGGCCCCCAGCACGAAGCTCTCCAGCACCACGGAGTCGCAACCACAGAAGACCCGCAAGCGGTCGCCGCAGCGGTGAATGATCTCACTCATCCGCGCCGTCTCCCCCGTGCTTTCCTTGACGTAGCGGACATTTTTCAGTTCGGCCAGCCGTTCGAGGTCTTCCGGCTTCATGTCGACGCCGGTCCGGCCGGGATAATTGTAAAGCATAATCGGGATGCCGATGGCCCGATCCACCAGACGAATATGTTCCAGCAATTCGTCGGGACGCGGCAGCGAGTAGTACGGCGGGGCGACCAGCACGCCGGCCGCCCCGAGGGCCTCGGCCTCGCGGCTGTACCGCACGACCTCGCGGGTTGCGCCCGCGTTGACGCCCGCCACCACGGGCACACGTCCGGCGGCCGCTTGGATCACCGTTTTGAGTACGTCGTGGCGTTCCTGCGGATTCAATGCATAAAACTCGCCCGTGCTCCCCAGGGGGATCAAACCGTGAACGCCTGCACCGATCAGATACTCCACCAAGGCTTCGAGCTTGGGGAAGTCAACTTCCTCCGCAGGTGTCATCGGCGTGAGCATGGCGGGGAATACCCCGCGAAAACCGGTTGTCATTATGTTTCTCCTCGATTCATCTCGGCCGCCTCAGATGCGATTCGACCTCATCCCAGGATAGGTTATTTCTGCTTCAATTCGATCCACTTGACCGCGATACCACGTTGTAAAGGGGCGGCAATTCGGAATGTCTGTTTCCCTTTTTCCAGTTTGATGTCAATCGCGGATGTCATTCCCCAAAGCCCTCGCGTGTTGGGAACATGGATCGCCGCAACAGAACCTGTTCCGACGGTAACATTCAAAACCTGATTCCGATTAGGGGCCGCTAACTTCAAAACAAGCGAATAGATCCCGGCTTTCGGAGCGTCAAGGGTGTAGTCGACCCAGCTTGCGTCCAGGTTTTTCTGAAAGTTGACTTGCTTACCGGTTCCGTCAGGATAACTATCATAGACCATGACGTTAGCCATTTTGTCGAAGTTGTCTGCATTGATATGGAGAGTGCCTGCATCTACCCGAGAGACCTCTTGGGGGACGAGCGACGACTTCGTGGCGGATGTCGTCTTGGATACACCATTCGCCTCCATTTCCGACTTGGTATCCGAGTCATGCACCATTGCCTTGGGGTCCGTCGAGCGCGGAACCAACTTCACGGCAACCGCCGTAATCGCCTTCGCGGTATCTTTCGCGGTGAGTGCAGACGCAAGCCATTTCAAATGTTCCGACTGCGAGAACTCCGCCGCGTGCGAACGCGCCACCGCTTCCGCGACAAACTCCTCGCCGTCCGGTCCTCCTTCGCAGGTTGACGCCCACCAACTTGCGCCATATTCGACCTGCCAGGTATCGCCGGTCTTGCAGGCGAGGGCCGCATGTCTTGGTTGAAGGATGCCGATCGCGGGAATTCCAAAAGCGGCACAGGTCTTTCGTCCAAAATACGATCTTCTGCCGCAGATTCCGCCGGCGTCCAATACGGAGGCCATGTCGACAATGGGAATTGGGCTGTGACCGTACCTTACCTCACTGACGATCTTTACAATGCGATTATCCTTTATCAAATCGGGTCGCCAGGTGCGGACCAGTTGTCTTACCCAAGTCAGGTCTTCCGGCGGTGCGCCCATTCCCTCGACGACCTTTTGGCACTCCCAGACCGAAAGATGATCGAACGACGGCAACAAGTCGCCGTCTTGATGAGCCTTCTTATAGTACAGATACCGTCCTTCATAGGGTTGCGTTATTCGGGGGGTTCGCTCGTCGGTAAACGGGACCGGGTGCATGATCGCGGTCGCGATTGCGATTTTAAGACAGATTCCCCCTTTCGAGTCCGGGTCGGCGTGGAAGACCTTGCACCAAAACTTGAGGGTTGGGATACACCCATCACCGGAGGGAACCCCACCCGCTTCGAGATACAGGTCCATGACACGGGTATCTTTCATAAGCCACGTTAAAAACGCCTGGTTTCCTTTGTCTGCTTTCGCGAACGCCCCCAGCTTGTCGGCCCCACACTTGGAAATAAACTGATATTGGTCCAGGGTGTGTACGAAAACCGCGTCTTTGAGCAGCAGCTTGAGCGAGTCTTCCGTGACCGTGGCCGGTGTCTTTTGATTCAACCATTTCGTGACATTGGTGGAGTACGTACCAAAATCGCCACTACCAATAGCATCATCGAGGTCTTTCGCATTCGGCTCCCAAGCGCAAGCGACCATCGGGAACAAGAGAAGTGCAACACAGGTTACGCTGAAATACGTTATTCGGTGGTTCATTGTTATCAATTCCATTCTTGTGTTAGGTATCGCGACGGTAACAACCGCAACAGGAACTACTTGGGCATTTTGGGCCAGGGTTTAGCACTCGGTCCTTCACCAATCACCGGCAGCGCGCTGATGCGGAGCCGCGCAGCACCCATGGGAATCATCGTGATCGATTCCTCCGGCTCGTCCGACTGCACCGGTTGAGCAATCATTTCATGGACCGCACCCTTCCGATCGAGCGTCCAGTTGGGGATCTTTTTGGCCTTGGCGATGATGCGCACCGGTACGGCCTCGTTGCGGAAGGGTTGATCGTCGGCCGGCCAGTCGGCATTGACCACCTGGAAGCCGTCCTTGAGTGTCAGCCCGTAGTTCCAGGGTGAAGCGGGGAAGATGTCCCATGCCGGCCATGCGTCGGTGCCGCCGTGTCGCCGATAGTCTTCCTTGATCTGAACCGAATAGGTCAGCGGCCCGCGCTCAACCGACGCCATGCCGCGGTTGGTGGTCCATATCTTCGTTTTTACCTCCATCGGCAGCCCAAGGACGACCGTATCGCCCGTCTGCCACGCGCGGCTGATCTTGGCCAGCTTGCCGGCATTGAGCGGAGCGGCCGTCTTTTCGCCATTGATCGCCAACGTCGCATGGTCACACCAAGCCGGAATGCGCAGATAAAGCGGGAAACTGGCCGGCTTGCTCAATGAAATCTTCAGCGTTATTTGCTCTTCAAACGGATAACGCGTGCTCTCGACGATCGTTGCCTCGACCCCGTCAGCCACCTTGGCCTTTACCTCGCACGGTGCATAGACATAGGCCGCCAGCCCATTGCCTGGCGCGGCATACCACAGGTGCTGCGTGAAATAGGGCCAGGCGTGGCCGCAGTTGTGTTGGCAGCAGCGGTGGCTATGCGGGTTCATGTGGAACATGTCGCCGCCGTTCTGTACCGCGGGCGATTTGTCCGCATGATCGCTTTGCGGCTGGTTCGGCGCGGTCAAATAGCGGAGTGCTTTATAATCGGCCGTGAACTGCGCTGGGTAGGTGTTGAAGGCTGCATTTTCGCAGCGATCGGCCCAAATCGGATCGCCGGTGGCGGTAACGAGCAGCTCGTCGGAAAGCATCTCTTCCGTGGTGCCGCAAGTCTCGATCGCCTGGCGCGGACCGTTGAACCCGGGCCGTGCGTTCTCGTCGGCGCCATACATTCCGCCGGGCACCTGGCCATAAAGCTCGCGCATCTTTCGCCACGCCCGATCGCTGCCGGCGAGGTTTTCCGGCTTGCCGCTGAGGAGTCCGTAGGTGGTCGGCTCGCGGAATGCCTGGGCAATATTCACGTTGTGCCAGTCGCACAGTTGGCGGCGCGGCGTATCGGTCACGGTGTCCCAGCGTGCGGTGCGACGATGGGTCTTTTCCGCCACCTCCAAGAGCCACTTCTCGCCCGTGATGTTGTAGAGCCACTCGATGGCATAAAGTTGGTCGCCGCCGCGCATGCTTGGCCAATAGCCCCTCAAAAATTTATTTTCCGGCACGGTGCCGAGATATTTAAAATAGGCTTTCATCAGATCGATCACGCGCGGGTCGTGCGTCCGATCGTAGTAAGTGTGCAGGCAAAAGAGCATGATCATGTTGGGCCACAGATCGTCGCGGCCTTTCAGATCGGTAGCCACTCCGGTGCGGCCCTTGTCGGGGCCGAACCAGCCATCGGCTTGTTGGCTGTTCAACGCGCCCTGGATCCATATCTGCGCCTCTTGGATCATCCGATCGTTTTCAAGCAGGTAGGCGCAGCCGATATAGCCCTTGAGCCAATAGGGCACCTCTTCCCACCCGCGATCACCCATGCCTCGTTGGTTGAGCCAGGCGTTGTTCTCCTTCTTGAGGAAACTGCTGATCTCGGTCAGGTGGCCGTGGAAACCCGCGGCCTGAAGTTCGAGCTGCTTCTTCAACCAACCGGCCGGACGCACCGAACCAAAGGGCAGCCTTACCACCGGGCTGGGCTGAAGCGGCGCACGGTTCGCCACATAGTGCGAGTAGCCTGCGGCCGAATCGGGCCGATCGACCGACTCGACGGTGGTTTCGCCGCCTCCACACGGCAATACCAGGGCAAACAGTACGGCAAAAACAAGGAAGGGGCGTTGCATAACGAGAATTCTCTCTGGTTTCAAAAAATACTGAGTAAAAGCCGATGATAGTGGCGCAGCTCGCGATTGTCAAGCAACTTGCCTCCCTACACCGCCTCGTCGAACTGCCCCAAGTTCAACGGATAATTGCCATACTCGCGTACGAGGTTGACAATGTAGTCGTAGGTATGCCCCGACACGGAACTGCTGACCGAGTGGTCGGACTGGAAAATTAGCCCGCCTCCCTTGCCGGCATTAAGCTTGCGGAGTACCTCGCGGCGGATTGCGTCCCGGTCGCCTTTCTCCCAGACCTGGATATCGCTGTTCCCGCAGAAGCCAATGCGATGGCCGAAGCTTCGTCGCAGGTCGAGTGCGTCCATGCCGGCCTTGACCTCCAGGGGGTTGTAGGCGTCAATGCCCGTTTCGAGGTAATCCTCGAAGATGGCATGTACGTTGCCGCAGCCGTGATAGATGACCGGCAGGCCACGGGAATGAGCGTGGGCGACAATCGCCTTGACCCAGGGTTTGTAGTAGGTACGCCAATAGTCGGGCCGCATGAACGTGCCCTTCTTGTAGGCCACGTCACCCCAGATGACAAAGCCGTCCAGCCAAGTACCGGCCGCGTCCATCGCGGACTTCGCGCAGTCCAGATAGAACTGGCCGATGCGGTTGAGTACGATGCCGAATCGCTCCGGTTCCATCGCCATCCAGAGCATGTGGTTCTGCGGACCGATGAGCCGCGTCATGCACTCGGAGCATTCGATCATGCTGCCGTAAACCGGGAAGTCTGACCAGAGTGACTTGACCGTCTCGACCCACGGAGGCGATTCGCGTTCAAATCCGTCGCCCACGCCGGCAATCTGGTTGTCGCCCGCAGCGAAGAAGCGGCGGCCATCGTCCGGTGGGTCGAACTCGGCCGCCTCAAGTTTCTCCAGCGTGTCGATTTCCCAACCGATGAACTCGGGCATGGGGAAGTGAAACAACTTCCGCATGACAGCCCCGAAACCGGTCTTGATCACGACTTCTTCGGAGGTCTCATGGATCGTGTCAAACGCTCGTATCCATGGATCCATGTTGGGGACCGTGGCGATCCAGTCCAGGTCGTAGTAGTGATACGGACTGGTGTCGTCAGGTAAATCAAGCTCCTTACGCCACCGTCGCGTAAAACCGCCCCAGAAAAAGTCGCTAATCGGTACGCGGTCAGGTTCCTGGTGCCGCAGCGCCTTGTTCATGCGATCGAGCTTGCGCAGGGTGTTTTCCTTGCGCGATCCGGCAGGAGCCGTTCCCGTGGTATCAAACATGCCAACCGCTCACTTTTGTACGGGCATCTCGTAGGCGGTAGGCACCACCGGGCCGGCCTGCTGCCCGGACGCATCGCCCACGGCCGTCTCTTTCGCGTACTTTTTGGGCGAATGGCTGGCCGCCGGGTCGAGGAAGTTATCGATCGTGGTCGATCCTTGCAAACGCTCGTAGTACTCGTTCATGGCCAAGCGTTCCTTCTTGTCGCGGATGTCTTCGATGATCTCCTTCTTCACGCTGGCAAATTCCACGTCGATCGGCTTGGTATAGCCTTCGCAGAAAAGGATCACATACTTATCGTCCAACTGGATCACGCCCGACAGGTCGCCCGATTTCAGGGCGAATGCCTCATCTTCCAAGAGCGGTTGGGCACCAAAACGGCGGATCGGGGGCACTTGGCCTTCCAAAGCGCGGCTGCTTCGCTCGATCGAATACTTTCCGGCCAGCTCGCCAAAGTTCTCGACCGTCGGCTTACGGCGGGCTGCCTCCCAGACTTCCTGGGCACGGCGTAGATTGTTCAGTACGATCGCACGGCAGCGGACCCTTGGGCCATAATTCGCCTCAAAGCCCTTCTTCTGATCCTCCTCGCTTACCTCGATCTTACCCACAGCCAGCTTCTTCAGGGCCACGGCGGGCCAAACCGCTTCGCGGCGGTAGGTCTCGATCGAAATGCTTTGCTGCTTGCAAACCATCGCCATCCAGCCCTTCACATCGGGCGAGCCGTCGGGCAACGGCTTCGTCACTTGCGCGGCCGCACGGGCGATCTCCCCATCAATCTCCTGCTCCGAAACGGTCACTTGGTTCTGCTTGCAGGCCAGTTCCAGCATCCGCCGGCCAAGCAAGCCTTGCAACACGTCCGTGCCGTGGCGAATAATGCACTCTTCGTCGAGTTGGCGAAGATAGATCGGAGAACCGTTCACCAACGCTACCACTCCTTCGCCTACCTGCTGCCGGAGCCGTGGGTCGTTAAAGACATTCTGCACGCGAGATTTCTTTTGCAGTTCCTGGAAAATTTCAGTGGCTACCTGCCGCGTCTTGCGGTCGCGAATGATTTTCTCTAATCGTGGAGCGGCCTGGTCCTGGGTGATCGCTCGGGGAGCAATCAGGCCGTCGCGCTTAACGATCACGTATTGACCCGCGCTGCGGATGACTCCGGAAACCTGGCCATCGGCCAGTCCGAACGCGGCCTCTTCGATTTCGTGGCAAGGACCATACTTGCGGATCGGCGGGACCAAGCCCTTGATGCTTGCGCTGGGGGCGTCTTCCGAATACTGTTTGGCCAGGTTGCCGAACGCGGCCGGATTGGCCGCCGTGAGGGCCTGAACCTTCTCGGCCTTCTCCGCGGTGGTGCAGATGATCAGCCGTGCCTTGACGGCGGCACCGTACTCCATCTCAAACGCTTCGGTCAATTCCTTCGGGGTAACCCGAAGTCTTTCGCCCGCCAGCTTCCGTAATGCCAGACTGGGCCAGATGATGTCGTTGGCATACTGCTCGGGCTTGATTCCCCGCTCTTGGGACAAGAGCTTCATCCACTGCTCGACCGGCAGATTGAAACTTTTCGCCAGTTGCTCGATCTCTTCCTCGATATCGCGTCGTGAAATGGTGATTCCCACCTGCCTACATGCGGAGAGAATCAGATACTTATTGACCATCGACTCCAGCACTTCCTTGCCATAATGGACGCGGCACTCCACGGCCAACTCATTACGGCTGACGGAGTGGCCGTTGATCGAAGCCACCACGTCGGGAATCTGCATGCGGCCGGGAATCGCCGAAGCCGCGGTTCGGGCGGCTGGCGCGGATCGAGGAAAATCGTCGAACATCGCGGTCACGGGGGTAGAACCGGCCGGAGCCGGCTCTGCGGAAACTTGCGCCTTGGCCGCCGTGGTCCCCCAGCCATAGCGAATCACCCCACATGCGGCCAATACACACAGGCCGGCGAAGAACACGCCCAACCGTGCCCTCCAAGTACGAGGCGCGACGATGAAATTGCGGAATCCATTCCGAGTCATTGCGGTTTCTCCTTAAACCGGCAAAAGCCATACGATTGGGGATCCGGTCCACGGGATCCCTAGCGAGTGTGGGGGAGTATATCAAATTGTGCCCTCCGCAAACAAGACCGCTTTCGCGAAGCGCTAAAGTCCAATTTCGGCTCTTTCGGTTCTGGGTACGGAGTACGGAGTACGAATAATTGTAGGGGGCGTCTTGCAGCCGTTTTTGCCCTCGGCTACCATATCAGATTGGTGAAAATCAGGCCGCATCCACCTTTCCGACCAGATCTCGCGGTCTGTTCGGAGCAGGCAACCGCACAACGACGGGTACTCGCCATGAGCTATACAGCCGAAATCAGCAGGAACAATCCCACATGTTTTCTCTTCCTCGTCGATCAGTCGGGGTCGATGGCGGAGCAATTTGGCGGTGAAGCGGGCAGGAGCAAGGCCCAAGGAGTCGCCGACGCGATCAACCGCCTCTTGCAGACGCTCGTACTTCGCTGTGCTAAAGGTGAATACATCCTCGACCGCTACTATATCGGCGTGATTGGCTACGGTAGCGAGATCCGTTGGGGCTTTCCCATTGAGGCCTTGGCGGAAAATGTACTCCAGCCCGTGAGTGCCATTGGCGGCAACCCGCTCCGAATCGAAGAGCGCGTCAAGCGGATGGACGACGGGGCCGGGGGGCTGATCGAGCAGCGAATCAAGTTTCCGGTCTGGTTTGAGCCGATAGCGCAGGGCAAGACCCCCATGTGTGCTGCGTTTCAGGCAGCACACGGACTCATCACCGATTTTGTCGGCCAGTACCCGAGTTGCTTCCCGCCGATCGTCATCAACATCAGCGACGGAGCGGCGAACGACGGTCACCCCGGGCCAATGTCCGACGCAATAAGAAGCATTGCGTCCCAGGACGGTAATGTCCTACTACTGAACGCCCATGTCTCCGCCCGCGGCGAAAGGCCGATTCTTTTTCCGACCCACGACGGTTTCCTGCCCGACGACTTCTCGAAGTTGCTGTTTTACATGTCCAGTCCGCTGCCGCCGGCGATGCTTCACCAGGCTCGAATCTTGGAAGCCACGGTTGAGGAAGGTGCCCGAGGGTTTGCCTTCAATGCCGACCTGGCCTCCGTCATCATGTTCCTGAACATTGGAACCCGCGTCGATAATAGCGCAAGTTGAACGGTACACGTCATGCCCATGAATTCTTACGCCTTCTGGCTTGCTCGAAGAGGCAACAGTTCTGCCGAATACGAGGACGCATCGGCTGGGAATGATGCCGCGGGACGCTATGCCGTGGCCGACGGTGCTACCGAGAGTTGCTTCGCCGGCCTATGGGCCAGACTGCTGGTCGAGGGTTTTGTGAATGGTGCCGCCTGCGAAGCCGAGCCATGGATCGCGTCTCTTCCAGCCTTGCAAGAACAATGGGACGCGGACGTTCGTGGCCGAAATCTGCCTTGGTACGCCGAGCCTAGCGTAAAACAAGGCGCATTTGCTACATTTCTGGGATTCATGCTGACCGACTCCCCTCTCCCGTATTCGGGAGAAGGGCCGGGGGTGAGGGCATCCTATCACTGGCAAGCCATCGCCGTGGGTGACACCTGTCTATTCCACACCCGCGGTACTGCTCTACTTCGCGCGTTTCCCCTGGAATACTCCAACCAGTTCGACAACGCCCCAAAACTCGTCGGCTCGCGCATGTTTGCTCAAGACATTCGCAATCGACAGAAACTCTGGGCCGACGGCCAAGGGCAGCCCGGCGACCGGCTCTGGACAATGACCGACGCCTTGGCGCACTGGTGCCTGGCTGAACACGAAGCGGGCGGCAACCCGTGGAGCGAAATGGAATCCCTCCTTCCCCCCTCTCCCGTACCCGGGAGAGGAGCCGGGGGTGAGGGCGTGAATCTCCCCTCTCCCTCCGGGAGAGGGGCCGGGGGTGAGGGCAATTCCTTCACCCAGTGGATCGAAGGGCTTCGCGACTCAGGTCGCTTGCGAAACGACGACGTCACACTCCTGGCAATCCGGTTGTAGAACATCATGGCTTGGCCAAAGAACACCGACTATCACGAAGCAATCCAGAACCCACGCGTCTCCTTCCACGATGAAGAGTTGCGCGGCGGGGAGGTTGCCGGCAACGCTTTGGGGCTGCCGATGCTCTGGTCGGGTGGCTTTGCCGACGTCTACAAGGTCCACTGTCCGGCCACCGGCAATACCTGGGCCGTGAAGTGTTTTACCCGCGAGGTCCGCAGCCTACAAGAACGCTACCGCAGCATCGCCGAACACCTGAAACAGGCCCGACTTCCCTTCACGGTAGACTTCCAATACTTGGATCAGGGTATTCGCATCGCCGGTGTATGGTTCCCGATCCTCAAGATGCATTGGGTCGAGGGGCTGACGCTCGACCAATTCGTTAAGGAGCACCTGGACCGGCCGAAGAATCTGGAAATGCTGCTCGACTTGTGGGTCAAGCTGGCGGCAAGGCTCCGCGACGCCAATATGGCCCATGCCGACTTGCAACACGGAAATGTCCTGCTCATTCCGATGGATCGCGGCGCGCTGGGGCTGCGTCTGATCGACTACGATGGAATGTATGTTCCCAGCCTGGCCGGGATGCGCTCGGGTGAGTTGGGGCATCCGGCCTACCAGCACCCCCGGCGGCTCCGTGAGAAAATCTACAACGGCGAGGTGGACCGGTTCTCGCATCTGGTGATTTACACATCAGTTCGTTGTCTGAGCGTTGGCGGGCGCGAATCTTGGCAGAAGTTCAACAACGGCGACAACTTGCTCTTCCGCGAGGTTGATTTCGCCGCGCCGGGCAGTTCCCCTGCGTTCCGCGCCTTCTGGCAGTCCGGCGACCAAGAGGTTCGTACCCTGGTCGGCCGCCTGGCGTTGGCCTGCGGCCAGCGACTGGAAGAAGTGCCCTGGCTGGACCGAGTAGTTGATAAAGGCCACGCCGTGCCGCTTTCGCAGACTGAGGAGAAGGAGGTTAACGCACTGTTGGCGGCATCGGTGCAGGTGCCTGTTGCCCAGGCCGTTCCGCAGACGGCTGCCTATGTCTTTGGCGGATCACGACCCGTGGGAATGCCGCCACTTCCTGTCGCCCCAAGTGTGCCTATCGCGGCACTGACCGGAACCGCCCCCGCCACGGCCGCTGGGACCGTACCGAGAATGGACGGGCTAGGAAGCCCATCCTACAACGCCACGGCCGTTGGGACCGTACCGAGAATGGACGGGCTAGGAAGCCCATCCTACAACCCTGCGGCAGCGGGAACTGTACCGGGTGAGGCCATGAAACTCCCCTCTCCCGGAGGGAGTAGCCCTGATCGTCCCGATCTTCGTACTATGGTGCGGGGTGAGGCTGTGGAACTCCCCTCTCCCGGAGGGAGAGGGGCAGGGGGTAAGGGTTTTTTGCTGTGGCCGCTTCGCAAATTCGATCGCCTATTATCCGCCCTGGTCGGCCCAGAAAACGCCATCCTGCACAATTTTCTTCGCGTTGTGAGCGTCGTCGCACTGCTGGCGATGGTATTCCTGGCGGTCCCGTTTGCCTTCCGGTCCGCCCCTCTTCCGCAAGCGAGCCCGGCCGTTTACCGTGTCCAGATCGAACCCCCAGGGGCCAAGTTGGCCGCTACAGGCATGGGGGTGAGCATCGAAGGCGACGGTGCCGTAAGGACCGTAACGATCGCCGATCCTGATGGCCGTCGTGAAATTGTGCTCATGGCGGTGCTCGACGGCTATGAAACCTTGAATCGTTCGCTCGTGCCCAAGGCAGGCGGCTCTGATACGTTGCACTTGCGGCTCCAGCCGATCCCTGGCGGTAAGCCTTTGGGGCTTCCAGCCCTTGTTATACTGCCCGTGCTTGGGTTTGTCCTTTTGGATTGAACGAAGTTACCGCCGGT
>JBAWVO010000146.1:0-15565 GCA_037147235.1 Planctomycetota bacterium
GCCTGGCAGTGGTGCGCGGATTGGTACGGGGCGGAATACTATGCCAAGTCTCCCGTAGACGACCCAAACGGCCCTGATCCCGGAGATGGCCGTGTCCTTCGTGGCGGTTCCTGGTTCAACGGGCCGAACAGCACCCGTTCCGCCTTTCGCGACCGGGCTCACGCCGGACAACCGGGACGGCAGCGCGGGGTTCCGCGTTTCCAGGACTCAGTAACACTATGGCCTCTGGCAGTTTTACCCTTTTCCGTTTTCCCCTTTTCCCTTTTACCCCTGCCGCGCAGCGGCGCGCGATATATTTTTCGTTTGGATGCGGTCACAAATTATGACCGCATGAATTCCGCTTCACATCACTGAAACCCGGCCCCAGCCTGTCAACTCCGGCGCATCGCGGTCAGTTTCCCACATTGCGACCCATTCGGGCCAAGGCATGGCCAAGGAACCAATTTCCAAGGGCGGCACGGCATCGTCCGCCGACATTGCCTCGTCGCTTGAATGGATCAGGCTGGAAAGCCTGGCGCACTGGGAGTGGCAGAACCTCTCGACGCCACCCGTTTTCAACACGTTGATGATCGCCGTGCGAAAGACATGATGGGCCACCGCCGACAAGCGTTCGTTGCAGACCTTTCCGGAAAGTTCGAGTTGCAGCCGGCCATCGACGACTTGGAATGCCATGACGAGCGGGCCTTCGACTGCGGGGGGCATCATGATTTCAATAGTCGCAGAGTTGGTGGCCAGATGGATCTCATCCACATGCGGGCGTGGAAGCGTCCAGCCGCGGCTTTCACGGAACCAGGCGATGAACTCCCGCTCGATGTAGCGGTGCAGATCGACTTCGATATGATGCAACACTTCGCGGTGTTTGCGGACCACGCCGGAATCGCCGCCACGGAGCGACTTGCGCTCGGCTCGGCGAAGCTTGGCAAACCGCTTGGGAATCGTGCCCGAATGGAAGCCGGGCCGCAGCAGCCGCAAGAGGGTCTCGCCGTGCGAGCCGACGAGGACGGGCTGTAAGTTCTTCGACCGATTGGCCGCGAAAAGCCGCCAGTTCTCTTTCAGTTCCCAGATCAGGAAGCCGAAGATGCCGGGCGTCAGCGTAACGATTGCGGCCATGGTGAGGTTGGCCAGCGGGGCGTTCATGTGATACCTGAGGAAGCCGTGCAAGCCCGTGGTTGGCCAGAGCGGGGCTAGCATCTTGTGCGATACGGAGACCCAGGGGATGTGTTTGAGCGGATTCAACTGAGGCTCGATCAGCAGGTTCACGCAGAAGCGAATGACATAGGCCACGAAGAACCAGACGACGCCCAGTCCCGCCTTGGCCAGCAGTATCGTGCGGCCCTGCCCGCTGCGGAACCGCAGCCATTCGTCCACGGCATAGAGCAGCCGCTCGAAGAGTTGCATGAGGCGGCGAAATAAATCAACGATGAACCAGAACAGTCCCACGATCGGCCGCACGCCGAATCGCTGCCAGCCCTCGCCGATGGCGTCGAAGAATATCTCCTCCACATTCCGCCCGGCACGGGAATTGACGATCAGAGTCAGCGTGAAAAACATGCTCGTCAAGCCGATTATTTTTTGCCAGGGGTTCGTTTCCGACCGTATGAACACCGCAAGGAGCAGTGTCGGCGCGAGCGGCTTGACGCCATAGTTGATCGCCAGCCGCGCCGCCGCGCTATGGACAATCCAATGGACCCAGGGCAATGCGAAGAATGCTTGCAGAGAATCGATCAGCAGCCACTTGATCGCGCGGCCCAGTGTCTTCAAACCCCGCCATACAATACCGCGAAAGCTGGGAATATGAATCACCATCGCCAGGAAGACGCCCAGCAGCAAATTGGGTACGAAGTCGTCCCAATCCCATTGGCTGGGCGCGAGTTGCGAGTTGATGCCGGCGATAAGCTCGATGAGATGGTCCGATCCCTTGAGGGCCACGTAGGCACCGCCAAAGGGAATGACCAAGTAGAGCGTGAGAAACCGCCCGATCACCGTACCGAACATGAGATGGCTAAATCGCAAAATCCAACGCAAATAGAAGTCGCCCGGCTCGTAGACGCCGTCCAAGGTTTCCGCCAAGCGGCGATTCACCCGCAATGCGGCATCGCCGCGGCGGAAACTCCTCGGGCCGGAACAATCAGGCTCCTTGAGTTGGTTTCGTGAGAGGGCATCTCGCACTTCACTGAGCGTGAGAAATCCGCGATCGACGATCCGATCCAATAGCTCTTCGACCAGCTTCGTGCGGGAAATCCTTTCCGGCAGGTTCCGCGGCACTAAGCCGATGCCATCGAGCGTGGCAACGATCTTGAGACGAAGATTGTCTCGTAATCGGGTTTCGGCGTCCTCGGTTGCCCTGCCCAGCACGTCCGTCAACTGCCGCCGCTGCCGATCGGAAATCCGCACGCGGGAAAGTCGCCGCTGGGCACTGCGAAGATACCGCGATACGAGCACCTCGCGCTGGTTGGGCAGTTCCCGACGGATTGGCCGGCGGCCTAACGACAGAATCCAGTGCATCACGTCGATCGTGAATATCGTCCGCTCCTGGTCGACGCAGACCTTCTGCAAGTCGTACAGCAGTCGTGCTTCGACGGTCCACAAACCACGCGGTGTCTGATGGGCCAGGGCCAGCAATGCCTCGCGCCAGGGCCGCGGCTCGTCGTCCTCGATTCTTAGGGCGGTCAGCAGCCGATCGACCAGCCCATGCACTTCTTCCCGTAAAGCGGTCGCTGCTTCGGCAGCTCGCTCGCGCGGTGCCCAAAACTCGGCTCGGGCGCGGCGAATGGCGGCCCCCGCCAGATTGCCGCGGGCGGTCTGACGTTCGGCACGCTGCGACCAAAGTAGATAATTCTTCTCCGATCGCTGCCGGCCGCGCGTCCAATGGGCATCCTGCCCACGCGATCCGACGTCTTCGCGAAAGTCGGAGACCATTCCCAGCGGATCAGTGTCGAAAGCCTCGGCCGCCGCTCGTGCCGCTTCTCGCAGTTCCTCTGGATCGGGCGTACCGGGCAGACGGGTCGCCTCGAGCAGATTGCTCGCATCAATGTCTTGGGCAATCACCTCGTCGATCTTCGCAAGCGACTCAAGGGCGGGAAAAAAACTGGCGATGAGGTAGGGCTTGAAGTAGCGAATGCCCAGGTATACGGCCGCAAACTCAACATAGGCCGACGGGGCGTCGTAGGGCGGCAGCAGGAATCGCTCGTTCCGCAGCACGTTGCGGATCTCGTCGAATTCCAGGCTACCCAAGGCCGCCAACCGCTCCTCAAATTCCGCAGCACCGAAACATTGTTGCTTTGCCAGACGATGAAACTCTTTGTGTATCCGCGAGTGAAAGAGCAACTCCCAACAATAGAGCAGGACCTCGCCGCGCGGCCATTCTTCGAGAATTTCGCTACCGGGGCGCTCCAGCAGGATAACGTCTTCTGGGAGGTTCCCCGACGGGCTGAATCCGATCTCGCTCTGCTCGGCAATTTCCCACAAAGCCTTCGATGGGATGACGTAGGTTTTGCCATGGGGCACGCGAAAACCCATGCCCGGCAACGATGTGTGCAACCGCACAACTCGCCGCAGAAGCCGCGGCAGCACGAACCGTGCCGCCGGTTCGACCGACTCTAAAGCCTGCTCCAATTCCAATAGGCCGATCCGCGCATTATTAGGTGCGGCAAAGCGTTCGCGGCGCGGGCGGAGCCAATTCCAGAGTTTTTTCACGGGCTTAGGGCTTAGAGCTTAGAGCTTAGGGCTTAGAGCTTAGAGCTTAGAGCCTAGGGCTTAGAGCTTAGAGCCTAGAGCTTAGAGCCTAGAGCTTAGAGCCTAGAGCTTAGAGCTTAGAGCTTAGGACTTAGGGCTTAGGGCTTGGAGATTGGGGCTTGGAACTAAGTCCTAAGCTCTAAGTCCTTCTTTCACGGAAACTTATACTGCGGATTCTTCGGATCAAAATCGGCGTCGCTGTAGCCGTTGTTGAGTTTCAAGTCGAGATACGTGTATTCCTCCACAAGCTGTGGCCTTTGGCTGCGGTCCAGCGGCAATTCATGGACTTCGACGCGGATAGGGAAATTCAATTCGTTGTCCATGAACACTCGGGCCAGATAACCCCAGGTTTTCGGCTCATGGACCGGGTAGATGATTTCCAGCAGGGTACACGCCCGCGTGTTGATCCGGGCACGAAGATACCGTTTGACCGTGACCTGGCTGGCATCGACCGCCGACTCGCCACGTTTGATCAATTGCTTGCAGAGGTTGGCCAGGCCGATCTCGGTGATTGGGTAGCGCTCGCCCTGCATGGCCAAGACACCCTTGGGTGCCAGGGTCATTTTGCCCCAGGTCATGTCTAAGATTCCCGGCGTGTGGACGATCAACTTGTCGTCATTTTTGCCTGGGACATAGATCACCTCGCGGCCATTCGTACTCTTGTCGTCCTTTCCATCAATACTCCGAGCCAGGAAGTGGAGATAAACGCTGGATGGTTTTTCGCGAATCTTGGCAAACATCGCAGTCTCGATGAGCTTATTGCCGATTCGCTCCCGCTTGACGATGACCGCCGAGCAGTCGCGTACCTTGCGCTCGATCTCGTCCAGCGACTGATGCGCGCCGACCAAGACCTCTTCCAGCGTGGTCGATTCGCTCACGGCGTCGTACCCGGTGGCGGTTTCGCTAATCGTCGAGTGGGCGGGCTGCCCCCAGCCCAGTCCAAAGTAGCCGGCTCCGGCTACCAGAGCCAGGACGATGACCATCGAAAAAACAATTGAACATCTCTTCACACCCTTCCCACCCTTCCTGCCATTTTCACACCTTTCACACCTTTCACACCTTTCTCACCTTTCTCACCTTTCTCACTCTTTCCACTCTTCCCACTCTTCCCACTCTTCCCACTCCTTTTGCCTTTCACGCCAAATTATTTCTCACAGCCCAGACTGCTGCCTGGGTGCGATCGGTCAGCCCGATCTTCCTTAAAACATGCTGCACGTGCTCCTTGACGGTCTCGTAGCTAATCTTCATCGTTTCGGCGATCTGCTTGTTGGTGAGTCCGAGGGTCATCTGCCGCAGAACCTCCCCCTCGCGCTCGCTCAAGGAGGCTTCCAGATTGTTGGCTATCCGAGGCGTTCGCAAGGCACCACTCACGCTGCGGAGCTTTTCACGAGTCCACACATTCTCGCCCCTGGCCGCAGTACGGATCGCGACTAATAGCTCATCACGGGTACAGCATTTCAATAAGAAACCGCTGGCCCCGAGGGCCAGTGCCCTGGCGGTGGAGGCGGGGTTGTCGAACGCCGAAAAGAGCAGTATCGGCAGGTTGGGCTTGTCGAGCTTGATGCGGCCCAAGGCGGTTAGCCCGTCGCCGTCGGGCATGCGGACATCCAGCAGAACAACGTCGAATTCTGCTTCCAGGGCGTGCTTTACGGCTGCCTGACCGCTGGCGACCTCGACAACCACTTTAATTTCCGTGCCTGAAAGCAGGGCTTTTACCCCCAGGCGGACCATATCTTGATCGTCGGCAACAAGGAGTCGAATTTTGGCTTCGGTGGGCATGTGTGGAATCCTGAAAAACGAGGGAGATGTGGGGATGGTACGGAACACCAAAGCTACTATTATGCGCAGCTCTCGGGGGTAATGGCAAGCGTCCCAAGGGGCAAATAAAAATTTTCTTCGGCGCAAGCTCGATGAGGGCCTCATGGCCCCACCAAAGAGCAATGCTGTACTCCCAGCAAAGGGGAGGCCTCCGGTCGACGGCGTGGCTCGGACAGGAGACCGGCCACAACAACCGGGTTCGGCGCGGGTCTCCTGACCCCGCCGAAACGAACGCCCTACCGCTGCATTACAGGCGGATCTGCTTTTTTCACAGGGTGGTGCGCGACAGGCCAGAGCAGTTCGCCGTACAGCCCACGAATGAAGAACGCACGGCAAAAAACTGCCAGGAGAATTGCGATCACCACCCACAGGCCGACATCGCCGGGAGCGATTAGCATGGCGAGTGCCAGACCCAATAAAACCCCGAACGCCGAAACCAACGTCTGCTCGATACGGTATCTGGTCATCGTCGACCTCCTGAAAAGCGGTGGAGGGTCTCTACAACCGTATTATAGCGAGTCCAACGGCATCTACCATGCAGCTAACGGGTTATGACCCGAAAACTTGCCGGCTTTGTTCGTGGGACCGACACGGCCCCTTGTGGAGTTTGCCGAGTGACGAATTACTTCTTTCTGAACAACGGCCCGCCATACACGGCCGTGTCGCCGAGCATCTCCTCGATCCGCAGCAATTGATTGTACTTGGCCATCCGGTCGGTCCGCGAGGCCGAGCCGGTCTTGATTTGGCCAGTCCGCATGGCCACGGCCAAGTCGGCAATCGTCGAATCCTCGGTCTCGCCGCTGCGATGGCTGGAGATCGACGAATACCCGTTGCGATGGGCCAGCTCGATGGCCTCGATCGTCTCGGTTAAGGTGCCGATCTGATTGACCTTGATCAGAATGCTGTTGGCAATGCCTTCGTCGATGCCTCGTTGCAGACGCTTCGTGTTCGTCACAAACAGGTCGTCGCCGACGAGCTGAATATTCTTGCCAATGCGGTCGGTCAGGAGCTTCCAACCCTCCCAGTCGTCCTCGGCGCAGCCGTCTTCGATCGAACAGATGGGATACTTTTCGCTCCAGGTTGCCAAGAGATTGACCATGTCAGCGGCCGAGATCTTCTTGCCGTCGATCGTGTAGGTCTTGCTGGCGGCGTCGTAGAACTCCGATGCGGCCACATCGAGGGCGATGTAAACCTGTTTACCCAATTCATAGCCAGCCTTGGCAACGGCCTCGACAATCACGTCCAGAGCTTCCTGGTTGCTCTTCAGGTTCGGGGCCAACCCGCCTTCGTCGCCGACGTTCGTTGAGAGATTCTTGTCGTGTAGCACTTTCTTGAGATTATGGAAAATCTCGCAGCCACAGCGGATGGCGTCGGTGAAGGAGCTGAAGCCCAAGGGCATGACCATGAACTCCTGGACGTCGACGTCGTTATCGGCGTGCGAACCGCCATTGATAATGTTCATCATGGGGGCCGGCAGCAAACGAGCGCCGACGCCGCCGAGATAGCGGAACAGCGGTTGGCCGGTGTGGATTGCCGCGGCATGGGCCGTGGCGAGCGAAACGCCGAGAATGGCGTTGGCACCCAGCTTGCTTTTGTTCTCGGTGCCGTCCAAATCGATCATCCGCCGATCCAACGCGGCCTGATCCAGGGCGTCCATGCCGGCCAGTTCGTCGGCCAGAATGTCGTTGACGTTATCGACCGCTTTCATTACGCCCTTGCCCAGATAGAGCGACTTGTCACCGTCGCGAAGTTCTAATGCCTCGTGAACGCCTGTACTCGCGCCGCTGGGAACCGCCGCCCGGCCAACGGAACCATCGGCTAACTCTACGTCAACCTCAATGGTGGGGTTTCCACGGCTATCAAGGATCTGTCGGGCATGGATATCGAGAATTTCTGCATTCATGATGGCACTCTCCTCAAACGAAACAGGGGACGAAAGCCGTATATTTTCCTCGATCCGCCGACGATTGACTAGCGGGGGAGGGAGGAAAATCCGAAATCCGAAATCCGAATGACGAAAGGGCTTTCCTCCGGGTTTGCTGACGATTGTGGTGCGGGCATCCCCGACTGCCCAAGATATTGTGAAAAACTAGGCAGGCGAGGAGCCCGCACCACAAACTCAGCTTAAGGCCCGAAAAGGCTTTCCTCCGCCTTCCTCCTTCCGTATTCGGCTTGGCTGGGGTATTATGGAGGGAATGCAGGGATTTGTTTTATGAATGACAGCCAAATTGGACAGAATATGTCAACCAGAGCCGAGCCTCGGCCGCTGCCGGAAAATATTCGCAGTGTGCAACCGGGGGGGGGGACCTGTTATCGGATCGAACTTGCTTGGGGACGATGGCGGCGGTGGTGGTTAACTCATTTTCGGCCCGGCTATGTGAAGAGGATGGCCGAGCTTCGGCAGGGCGATTGCCACGGCGCGCCGCACGAGGTCATCGATTCGCGGGATTTGAAATATTGCCGCAATGTTTGCGGTTGCTCCTGGGCGGAGGCCGACGATCGGTTTCGTTGGCGGAGGTTGATTCCCTTGGCACCTTGGGGAACGGCCGAATTGCTCCTTATGGGCGGTCCGCTCTTGGTTTTGACCATCCTGGCCGCCTTGTCGCCGTGGCCGTGGTGGTATCTCGCCTTGCCACCGGCAGTGATGCTGGGGTTTATCGTTTATTTCTTCCGTAATCCACCCCGCCGCGTGCCGCAGGAGCCAGGCCTATGGGTTTCTCCGGCGGACGGCACGATTGCCGAAATTACCCAGTTGGCGCACGACGATTTTGTGGGGGGCCCGGCCGTCCGGATCGGTATCTTTCTTTCAATTTTTAACGTACATTTGAACCGGTCACCGGTAGCCGCACGGGTGATTGCCCTGCGGTATTTGCCGGGCGAGTTCCTCAACGCCTTGCGGTCGGAAAGTGCCTTGCGAAACGAGAATATGTGGATCGCCCTGGAGGAAGACTTGCCGCCACACCGGCGATTTGTCGTGCGGCAAATTTCCGGTGCGATTGCCCGGCGGATCGTTTGCGACTTGCGGCCTAGCGAAGTGATCCCGCGGGGGCATGTTTTCGGCATGATCAAGCTCGGCTCGCGGACGGAACTGATTCTGCCCGCGGAGGGCGGACTGGAAGTGAAGGTCCGCATAGGGCAGAAAGTGAAAGCCGGGGCAACGGTTGTGGCGGAGTATAAAGAGTTAGAAGTTAGAAGTTAGAAGTTAGAATAAAGAAAATAGGGAAGATTGCTTTTGTTTTCATAATCGTTTTTCCCAATCCCCAATCCCCAATCCCTTCCCCATGCGTTCGATCCGTACCTTCGCTATCCTGCCGACAATGTTCACGCTAGGGAACCTAGTTTGCGGGTTCTTTGCGATCGTGATTGCATCGCGAATACCAACGCCCACGCAGGAAGGCCTAGCGCAAACCTTGGCCGCCGACTCGATCAACTGCATGGATAGTGCATGGCTGATTTTTCTGTCGATGGTTTTTGATGCGTTGGACGGCTACATTGCGCGGCTGTCGAAATCAACCAGCGAATTTGGGGCCGAGTTGGACAGCCTTTGCGACATGGTGGCCTTTGGCGTGGCCCCGGCATTCTTGCTGGTGAAGATGTGTCCGCAGTTTTCGTTTTTCCACAAGGAGGCGGTGTGGGTGATTGCGGCCTCGTTTGCCGCTTGCGCGGCGTTGCGACTGGCACGGTTCAACGTGGAGACGAGTGACGACGACGATCACATGAGTTTTCACGGTCTGCCCAGTCCGGCAGCCGCGGCGAGCTTGGCCGGGTTTGCCATCATGTTTTATACGCTCCGCAAAGAAGATAGTCCGCTGATGTTCGCGCGGCAGATCGATATCGGCATGCAGTTCGTACTCCCTTTTTTCGCCCTCTTGGCAGCCATGCTGATGGTCTCGCGAATCCCCTATCCCCACGTGGTGAATCAAGTTTTTCGTGGGCAGCGACCGCTCCGTCACCTGGTAGGCATTATTTTCAGTATCGTGGCGATCATGGTCTTTCGCGACTACGCCGTGTCGATCGTTTGCGTGACTTTCGTCCTTTACAGCCCCTTGCGGTACGCGTGGGAGAAAGTTGTGCAGCGAAAATATCAAGAGGAACGCATCTTTTGATGCGAACGAAGCGCGAAGGACGAAATACCTAGACCAAAGACTGGTGGATGGCTGAATTGCGAAGCCGCAAGCGGTCGCCCCAGAACTTTCCAATCCCTAATCCCTAATCCCTACCCCCCCCCTTCCCCATGTTCTCTGGAATTGTTGAAGCCCTTGGCACCGTGAGCGAAATCCGTGCGGAGCCGCCCGGTTGCTGGTTGATTGTTCGTGAAGCCAAGATTGCCGCGGAAACGGCGGTTGCGGACAGTATCTGCGTGAACGGCTGCTGCCTGACCGTTGTGGCGGTCGATCGCAATACATTTGCCTTCCAGGCCGGGCCGGAGACGCTCGCCCGGACGAATTTAGGCGAGTTAAAGCCGGGAAGTCCGGTGAATCTGGAACGGGCACTGGCCGTTAATGCGCGGCTGGGAGGGCATTTCGTGAGCGGCCATATCGATGGCCTCGGTACGCTGCTGGAGCGGATCGACTCGGGCGACTGGTCCACCTTCTGGTTCTCGGTACCGCGGGCGTTGGCCCGGCAAATGGCATCGAAAGGCTCGATCGCCATTGATGGCGTAAGCCTGACCATCGTCGGCAGCGAGCCGGATCGTTTCAGCGTGGCCCTGATTCCATTCACGCTGGCCGTGACGACGCTCGGTACGCTGGCTGTTGGCGGCAAGGTGAATTTGGAGACCGACCTATTAGCGAAGTATGTGCAGCGGCTGGCGGAAGCAGAGAATTGGCCGCCAGTCGGAAGCGGACGGAGGATTGCAAATTGAAAATTGCAAATTGCAAATTGCAAAATGAGAACAGGCACAGCGGATTGGCCCTGCTGCTTCGTCTTGCGCCGCTGCTGGTCATTCTGTTCTCGTCGCTTCAAACACGCCGTCCCCGCATGCTTCCCTCCAATTTTCAATTTTCAATTTTCAATTTTCAATTTGCAATTCCTCCCCATGCAGCCTGATTCTCCCGACAATCCATCCCCCGACAAGCAGACGCTTTCCTTCCTGCTGCGCCGTTTCCAGCAGGCCGGGATCAAGCCGCGCACCGACCTGGGCCAGAACTTCATGATCGACATGAACCTGCAGCAGATGCTGCTGGATACGGCTCGGATAGGGCCTGACGACGTCGTGCTGGAGGTCGGCACGGGCACCGGCGGTCTGACGAAGCAGATCGCCCCTTTAGCGGCCGCGGTGGTGAGCGTGGAAGTCGATCGCGACTTGCACCAACTGGCCGGCGAGGAACTTTTTTATACCCCTAACGTGACCCTCTTGCACACCGACGTACTGAAGACCAAGAGCCAGATCGAGCCGACCGTTCTTGAAGCGGTCCAGCGGCAGTTGGAGGCGGGTCCAGGACGGCGGTGGAAACTTGTGGCCAACCTCCCCTATAACGTGGCCACGCCGTTGATCGCGAACCTGCTTACCCTGGATTGCCCACCGTGTACGATGACCGTCACCGTGCAGAAGGAGGTGGCCGACCGGATCGTTGCCCGACCGGGATCGAAGGACTACGGGGCGCTGGCCATCTGGATTCAGAGCCAGTGCCGCACGGAGATCGTTCGTGTGTTGGCGCCGTCGGTTTTCTGGCCGCGTCCCAGGGTTTCGTCGGCCTTCGTTCAGATTACGCTCGACGAAACGCTCCGGCAGCGGATTCCCGATCGAGTTTTTTTCCACGAGTTCGTGCGATCGATGTTCCTTCATCGCCGCAAGGCGCTGCGCAGCGAACTGCTCAGCGCACAGAAGGAGTTCAATAAATCCCAGGTCGATGAACTGCTGGCTGGATTGGGGCTGGAACCCACCGAGCGGGCCGAGCGACTGGATCCCGAAGAAATGCTCCGCCTTTGCGAGGCCGTCCGAAAAGAGAAATGAGTCGCAAGGGGCATGCGATTTCAGTCGTTCTTCTGCAGCAACTCCGCGGTCGCATGATATTGGTGCTGCTCGTAGAACGGAATCTGTTCGAGGGTCAACTCTTGCTGGTTGTGGGCTTCCTCCCAAGCCTCCAGAGCCGATTCGGTGTCGCCGGCGGCGCGACACGCCCGGGCGAGGTGGTAGAGTCGCAGGCCGGTGGGATTGTTGCCGACCGAGCGGCGCAATTCATCCACGGCCTCGTCGAACCGGCCCGCGGCATGGAGCGCAACACCCCGTGTGTCCAAGAACTCGGGACACGGCCCGATCAACTCCATCGCCCGCTCGGTAAGTTCCAGTGCTCGGCGGACATCTTCTTGACTGATGGCGAGGAAATAGGCCAGATTGTTGCACGCCAAGGCTCGCTGTTCCGCCGGTACGTCGGGCTGCTCGATCAGTTGGCCGTAGATTTCGCAAAACTCGGGATAGCGGCCTTCCAGCTCGCGGAAATTCGCCAGAAGGAGGTTGAGCTGAACGGACCTTCCCTGCGAACCTGTTGCCCGCTGAAACCACGCCTCAATGCGTTGAAAAACTTCGGGGTCGGCTTCATCGTGGTGTTGGCGCAACACCTGCAAGGCGACGCCGAGCACTTCTTCCGGAGGAAGATACTCCATGGCCGCCTCGCATCGGTCGAGTGCTTCGTCCAGAGAGCGAAAATGGGCCAAAAAACCGGCCAGAAAAAGGTTGCCGCGCCCCGGCTCCGCTTCGGCCAACCCGCGAACAACCGCCTCGACGGCATACTCCTCATCGAGCTGGCCGAGCATTTGGCCCGCGGCGGGTTCGTGGTGAATGGCCTGACGATAGTCAGAGATCGCTTGGTCGTAATCGCCCGTGTTGACCCAGACATTGGCTCGGCCAGCGTACGCGGCTGCAAAATCCGGCGCCAAACGGATGGCATCGTTGTAACTAATCATGGCCTCGCCGGATGCGCCGACTTGATCGAGCAATCTGGCCCGTAGAAAATGAGCTGGCGCGTACTTTGCATCGCAGCGGATAGCCGCCTCGCAATCCTCGATTGCCCGCGAGTGTTCGCCCACATGGAGCCAGGCCACCGCCCGGCTACAATACGCGGGCGTGAACTCGGGATAGAGCCGAATGGCCTCGCTGAAATCGTCCAGGGCAGCGCGGTGATCCTCCAGCGTCCCGTAGGCGTTGCCGCGGTGCAGGTAGAGCAGCGGCGACTCGGGAAGCTGTCGGACTGCCTGGTTGAAATCGCTGAGGGCCTCGCGGAAGAGTCCCAGTCGCGTGCGAACCATTCCTCGCGCACTAAGTGCTTCAACGTACCCGGGCACCACCCGCAGCGCCTGGTTGCAGTCGAGCATGGCCTGAGCCAACCGGTTCTCGATGGCGTGGATGTTGGCGCGGCAGAGGAACGCCGAGATGCAGCCCGAGTCAAGCTGAATCGCCTTCTCGCAATCGGCTAGGGCAGCAGCGTAATCTTCCAAACGCATAAGGACCGATGCCCGGGAAGAGTAAGATTCCGCATGACCTGGATTCAGATGCAGTACGGCCGAGAAGTCGGCCAGCGACGCTTCAAAATCGGCCTTAATTTGTTCCGTGGTACAAGGGCGATCACGATACACGTGGGCGCGGAGGAACAGTGCCTCGGGATGGTGCGGATCGAGCAACAGCGCGTGGTTTAGATCCTCCATCGCTTTATCGAACATGCTACAGGTTGCCAGCAGTCTGGCCCTTGCGAGGAGCCAATTCGGTTCGTCCGGCTCAAGTTCAACCGCCGAGGTGGCGTCGGCGAGGGCGCGGTCCAGATTCCCCAAGGCAAAGAACGTCCAAGCCCGTGCGATGATCGCATGGGTCCATCGCGGCGTCCGCCAGACGGTTTCGTTGAAATCCTCCAGGGCTTTCTCGTGGTTCCCGGCCATGCGGTAGCAGATGCCGCGAGCCAGGTGGGCCTGGGCAACCTCATTCCCTAGATCGATCTGCCGGGTGAAGTCGGCGATGGCCAGGTCGAACTCTCCTTGGCTGCGGTAGATCTCTGCTCGATGGCCATGGAGCGTTCCGCTTTGGGGACAAAGCCGAATCTGTTCCGCAATCTCGTCAAGCGTGTACTGGCCTTCGTGGAGGTTGCCCTGCGCCTTGGTCGCCGGGGCGGCGGGGAACGCTTTGAACCAAACGCGGCGTAGGGCCGTCCTGGACAGCAAGGCGAATCGTCTCACTTTTAGCCAAAGGATCTGCCAACGCGGTAGTGGCTGGGGGGGCGACGTCGATTCCGAGTTGTGCAGAACCGCTGCAAAACGACGCGGACACTCGATGTAGAAACAGGATCCGAGTCGATGGCGGAAGGAATCTCGCAGATCGTTTGAACCACCCTTGACCAGACAGTAGGCCAGCAGTGCCACAGGCCCTTCGCGAACCGGCGGCCGAGGTATCGACTCAAGTCGGTATTTGATGTCGGCCAGCGGGGCCGGGGCCAGCAGGGCCGGCCGAAACTCGACGTCGACTAGGACTTCCCCTTCCGGCAAGATCGCCAGAGCCGCACAAAAGTCCATTCCTGGGGTATCAGGAAGATGGGCAAGAACGTCGTCGATCGTCCGCATCACCGCTCGCACGTAATGATCCAGGGATTCCGCACGAATACGGCGACCCAACTCGGCCGCTTCGGTCAATAGGTGTACTTGCGGGCTCGGCTTTTGCCCCGGCAGGTGGTGGTCGAATGCCTCTTCGGCTGGATGGACCTTCTGGAATGCCGCTGGCTCTTCCTCCTGTAATTGCCGGATTTCTCCGAGGGAAGGTACCGACAAGACCAATCCACATTCGCAGTGTAGCTGCGTGCCGGCCTGCCCCGCATGGAGCGGGATTTCACGTCCACATGTACAACGAATGGAAAACGCCATGATATTGAATTACTGGGGTATCCACTTGACTGGCGTGACACTACCCCTTGTGTCGGAAAGTGTACGGGGGTAATTTTCCATTGCCGTGCATACTACGTATTGTGGTCACGCCAGTCTCCTGGATACCCCGGTTGAATTATACCCCAGCGGCGAGCGCATTGCGAGGGCCTTAATGGCAACTCCTGCCACCCTTTAGTGGCATTGACGTAAATCAATCCCTGTTGGACAATGGTAATGACTGGCGCGGGACTGGCTGACTGGGTGGTTGCAAAGGAACTGCGATGGCACGGCTGACCGACCCTGAAATTCTGGCAAGTTTCCAGCACGCTTTGAGTCAGTGGCAGTTCACTGGCTATATCACTTGGAAGCCGATTGCCCGTCAGTGGATCGAACAGAACCTGGAAGGATTGACAACCCGGTCCATCGGTGAGGCAATGTTTCGTTTTTTTACGGCCGGTGGTGAAATTGACCAAGTCCGCGAAATGCGGTCCCAGTGGAGCGAACACCGGTTTCATTACGACTTCCGCATGGATCTGGGCGGACGGCTGCTTTACATCGAAACAATCGTCATTGAAGACGATCCCACTGTTCACGTGGTGAGTATCCATGACGCCTGAGCAAACCAAGATCACCAAAATGCCGAATTCTCAAGATAAGCTGTTTCCCTGGCGGTGCCCAGAGTGCGGGAAGAATGCAGTGCAATCCGCCACGTTGCAACACACTTCGCAAATCAAGCACGATGGTCGGCTTTTTACCGTGGAGATTCCCTGGCTCCGCGTCCCCCAGTGTGGCGCATGCGGCGAACTGGTTTTTGACAACGACGCCGACGAGCAGATTGCCCAGGCGTTGCGCGAGCATCTTGGCCTTCTTTCGGGCGATCAGATTCGGAAGAACCGCGATAATTTGGGCCTGAGCCAACGGGTTTTGGCCGAGCACCTTGGAGTGGCCTTGGAGACGATCTCGCGATGGGAGAACGGTGCCTTGACTCAGACTCGGGCGATGGACCGGTATCTGCGTGTCTACTTCGAGGTGCCGGCCGCTCGCGCTGCGCTGGTGGGACAATTCGGGAGTTCCCACTTGGGAGTTCAGGCCGAAACGTACGCTGCGAACGGTTAAGGATCGGCGCATAAATAACTGTCGTGTTTTGCCCACTCGCCGAGCGGGGGCG
>JBAWVO010000147.1:0-15530 GCA_037147235.1 Planctomycetota bacterium
CCGGCGCAGAAATAACTGTCGCAAGAAAAGTAGCAGGCACACTCCGTGTGCCGTCCGCCCCCGCTCGGCGAGTGGGCAAAACAGCAGATACGTTGAGGATCAGTTCTTGCATCGAACCGGGCCTGCTAAAGCGGTAGCCGTGGAGTTGGCATGTCGCTTAGCCGACATGAGCGGCCGGGCAATCGGTGAACACTATTGTCTCGGATCAGGGGCTGTCAGCGCCATTCATCGGAAGGTCCAGAAGGACTGGCAAAACATTCTCCCTATTGTAAACGAGCTTGCCCTGCGACTCCAAGGTAAGCGCGAACGGAAAAATCGATAATTGATATTTCAAGCCTGACCCCGTGCTGCGTGCTGTGCGTGCTGGATTCAGGCGTGATCGTGGGCTTGACGGTGAAGCCCGTCGGAGAGCCGGATGCGGTAAATCCGCCCGTCCGGTTCGATGAGCGGGAAGTGGAAACGGAGCATGGTGAAGCTAGTGAGGCACTGGCAGACGAAAGAGCCAGCAATAGATAGGCTGCACCTAAACCACCGCGCCACTTCTCGACTCTACCGGAATTATCCGGAGAAACGAACGGTTATGCCCATTCGTCCGCAAGAAGCAGGTCGAGAAGCAAAGCATAGGGTCAAACCCAGACAGTGGAAAAGTCACCCAAATACCGCTTGATCGAAGTCCTCTTGGCCGAGAACACGTCCCTTGTTTATCGTTAATAGTAAGAGATCAGCTAGCAACCTGTAAGAATCATTCAACGCCGATGCGACCTTCTCGTCGGTCAGTTGCTCACCATGCACCACCTTGCTTCGCAAACCGTAGAGCTTCTTGACCTCTTCAAACTTGGCTTTACGTGCATCGCCGCGATCTGTCAGAAGACACGCTGACAGCAGGGAGATCCGATAAACCAATTCGGAGGTAACACCAAAGATCGCCTCGATGCCGCTCCAGAGGTGAGCCACCGATGACCGAGCATCCTTAACGAAACGCCAATCAATCGCAGCCTCGAGTGCAAACCGGAATGGCTGGCGCTGTGCCGCAAGATCGTTAAAGACATCAAAGTGCTCCTGAATCCAGGTGGCATCCTCAACAGTGACCTCACTTGCCCGGAAATCCTTATTGGTCAATAGAGTCAGATGAAAATCAAGTAAATTGCCCTGAAACTTCGGCAGATCCCGCTTGGAATTGTAAACAGCCGCATCCGGCCCTTCCTCCAACATTTGTTGTTGGAACACGTGGGAAGTTCGTTTTTGATGGCCAGCAACAATGTTCCACGAATAGGAACTACATGCAACGCACAGATGTTGGGTGAATCCTCGCAGCACCAACAGGGTCGATGCCAACCACGCCCTATTTAGGGTGTCATAGCCAGGCGAGATCGCAGCGTCCTTGGCGGATTCAATTTCAGAGCAACACGCGGGAGCGACAGGATCAAGAACAGCCCATTCTCGGAAGCCGACGGCTCCGGCAGACGCAAGGTCGAAGACCGAAAGCGGCTGCTCAAGGGGACGAAGCGAAACTCCAGGGGCAAGCGTTAGAGCCGCAGCCGGACGAGGAAGTCCCGCGATGAGTATGTACCAATTCCCGTCGTGGGACTCTGATGAAGGCGACCGCTCGCTCATTAGTCGTGACTCCTTGACTTCCAAAAGCCGGGTTTTACCTTGAAACGAGAACGCGAATTGGGTCGGCATAACAGAAAAAGGCTCCCCGATGAGCCTCCGACAACTCGGATTCGGCGCGACCAACCACTCGCAGGGCTTCGGTGTTCCAATTTGGCATCTGAGATTTACTCCTGTTGAATTTGTGCTTCCGACGATGCTGCTCTACTTCCGCTTTTTAGAACGCTTATTCCTCCATGCTGAACCGAAGCCAATGCGGCCAGGAACCGGCTCAATAAGATTTCGGTCCCGTAGACGGTAGAACACGTTCTTCATCGAGTTCTCGGAAGCAATGCCCGTGATCTCTCGGCCGATACGGTTAACGATCTCGTCATGGAGTTCCAGGTACTCCATTATTGACTCCTCGGGAGAGGCTAGTGACTCGTGCCTGACGTGAACACGAACGGCATTCTCCGTTTCTTCAATGATCGGGGGTTTAAGTCGCAGCTTGTTCATGGCGGCAAAGGCAGTATTGAGGCCCTCGCCAACATCCTTGTTGGGAGGATCCGGAAACTTATTGATGATTCTGACGATCGAACCATTACGGGCAAACTGCTCCTGTAAAATGTTCTTCGGAGTCACATGGCCGGGAAGCTTTCCCGGACTTTCTACTTCGATACGGTTATCGAAAATCCGGATGTGTACGTCTACAGGAATGCTGTAGTCGCGATGCAACACTGCATTGGTCAAGATTTCGTGCAATGTCTCGTAGGGGTAGGAAATCGCCTCTAACCCCTTTGGCCCAAGCTTTTGGATTCCCTCAACTAACTCCACAGTCCTAGACACAGCCTTCTTAATCTGCAGATAGAGGTGCCCTTCGATCGTAATTGGGTTGAAAGCGAGTGTTTCGCGGCTTCCTTCCTTCGCAGAACTGCGATAGCGGTAAATCTTCACCCCGCATCGCTTTGGTAGTAAAGCTTGCGGTTCCTCCGAAAACAATAGAATTCCAGAAACGGTAGGCTTGTCAGACCGAATAAGTTGTTGCTTGGCTAACCATTCCTCTGGGAGGGCAGTCGGAACCACGTTACGCAAAAAGTCTGCGAGCACTGGTGAGTCAATAAGAACTGACTGTGGAGCATCAATCGTCTCGGATTCAAACGAGTGAATGCCCTTATCCATTTTCAGGCGACTAATGGCTTCCGGTGTTGTGCATGGCAGACATTGTGCACCCCGACGAACGTACATAATTCCATCGGACGCCTTCGTCAGTTCTCTGGTCTTGTTGACCGCCACCTGTAGAACTAAGCCATGCCTCTTATGAGCCGACAGAAAAGTGTACGAATAGTACTGCCCTAACGGGAAGAGTTGTTCAAACGCCTGGAGATGCCCATTCGCAGCCTCTTGATCATCAAAGCCACGCCACTCGAAGTGTTTCTTGCTGCCTTTTTCAACCTCATCAATGCCGACATACAACTCGCCACCGTTGGCGTTTGCTAATGCGGAAATAGCTTTTGTGAGCTTCGCGGGTTTGATTTCAACCGCCTTCATATCGAGAAAGTGGCCTTCCTTCGAGGACAGAAGCTGCTTCACCTGGGACGCTTGAATCTTGACCTTGTCGATACTCATTGTCACTTCCTCGCGAACGCTTTATTCTGACCAACACAATGGAAAAAGTGATTGGCTCGTATGGGGTGCTGTCGCCCCGAAAAAACTGCGTACTCATTGGAATTTGGCACCCGTGCCAATTATCTCATGGGCTATATCCCCACTGCCCTTAAACCACCAAAGTCGTTCTCACCTCATCCGACTCATCAATCATTTTCATGCTTCAGCAACGGGCTGTCAATTGGTAGGGAGGGATGAGGTAGGGATGGGGGACGGATTCTTTCTTTCGGGCTGCTTCGCTGGCCCAAGTTTCAGGCCGGTACAGGTCAGAATTGCAAAGCGGATACGGTTTCTCCCATTCCCAACCTGCGGAATCCAGACACTTTATTGGTTTTTCTCTTTTTTGGGCCTGCCGCCCTTCTGCGGTTTCAAGACGCGGTCAACAAGACCCTCCAGGCGGTCCAGGAAGGTTTCGTCACCAGCTTCCTGCCGTGTGGCGGAGGTCGTGCATATTGAGATCCTCCAGGCCTGTACTCTTCCGTAGTGCGTACCAGTGCTCCTTAATGTTGACGATGTGCCCCGTTTTGCTTCGGCGTGCCGGGAATACGAATTCAGAAGCGGCCGTCTGCTTGCGGCACGACAGGATGGTCAGTGCCTGCTCGGTCAGCGCGATGGCGGTTTGCTCATTGGACCGCCCCCCCCGCACTAACGCATCACCCAGGATGCGTTGGACGGCTTCCCGGGCTTGTCCGACTGGTATACTGCTCGGCGGTTGAGACTGACACGAACCCGAAGCGCGAGCGAGGTTGCTAAGTCGTTGCCTCGCTTGCGCTTCGGGCTGGTATGGATTGGGACAATCTCAACCGCGGACAGTATAACTCGCTCGTCCTGCCGATCGGCGTAGAAACGTACTTGCCCTTCAACCGCTTTCTGAAGTAGAATGTTCGGCAGTTGGCGGCCGTCACACGCAATGCCAGCGCGGGTTGGTTTGAATCGTATGGGAATAAACTCAACCACTATTAAAACCTTCTTGGCCGCGGATGCAAGTCCCCGGGTAATCCTTCATGCTCAAATGGCGACTTTTGTTGGGAGTTTTGATCATTGGTTCGCTTGTGGGGCTGTGCGTCCTGGACGCACGTGCCGATCCCCTCGGGGTTGAGCCAGGACTGCCCGGCGCGGCTTTGATGCCGATTCTTCTTTTGTTGACCGTATTGGCCACGCAGGAAGTGCTACGTTTGGCCCAGGCCGCAGGTATTCGCCCGGTAGCATGGACGATCTACGCTGGCAATTTGCTCCTGGTGGTCGCCCAATGGCTGCCGGCACTCTATTTATACCTAGCCGCGCAGTTTTCGTGGCGTGAGCTGGGCTTTTTCGATTTTTTTCTCGCCGGCACCCGTTCACCACTATGGGCGATGGCGGTGGCCACGCTGATGATTTTCATCGGCGAAATGCGTCAATATGAGCAGCCGGGCGGCACGTTGGCCAAAATTGCGGTGGGTATCTTCAGCCTAGTTTATATCGGCCTGATGTTCACTTTTGCCGTGCAGATCCGACTTTTTTGGGGTGTCGGTGCCATCGCCGCATGGATTATCTCGGTGAAAACGGGCGATATTGGCGCGTACACCATCGGCCGGCTCTTCGGTAAAAATAAAATGTCGCCTACAATCAGCCCGGGAAAGACCGTCGAAGGGGCACTTGGAGCATTGCTTTTCGCCGTGATCGGTTCCTGGATCAGTTTCCACGGCATCGTGCAATTGGCCCCGCCTTATGTCGAACAGATGCCGGGCCAGCCGATCGGCTGGCTCATCTTTGGATTGCTGATGGGCTCTGTCGGCATGTTGGGCGACCTAGCCGAGTCGCTCTTGAAGCGAGACGTCGGCTGTAAGGACTCCAGCGCATGGATGCCCGGCTTCGGCGGCGTGTTGGATATTCTCGATTCGCTCCTCCTTTCGGCGCCCATCGCTTGGCTTTGTTGGTCGCTCGGAATCGTGGGCAGTGGGCTAGGTCCGTGAGACGCTTCCGTTGCGAGGCTTCTGCGAAAAAACCTTCCGTTGAGAGCCCGAGAGCCAGCAAACCGTGTAAACTTCGATTGCCCTACCGCCTGGAAAAGCGTATAATTGAGGCGGCTCTACAGCGTATCGTTCTTTTCGTTGCGAGGAAAATCCGCACCAACTCTTCTACGGGATTCAAGTTATGCTCGCCTCAGTTGCCGTTTGCGCGATGATGGTCGGAGGTTTGATCTACCCCGAGTCCGAGATTATGTCAATTCCTTTGAAGGATGATTTCTCCGGACGAACTTCCATTCAGGATATGGAATGGAGGGAACGTGTTAAGCGCGTGCCTTTGCCGCGAGTTGTCACGGTTGATGATCGCCCCCAGGCGGGGGATGATACCCGGATGCGCGATCGGCGGACTCCCGTCCCTCCAACCGACCCAAACGCCCCGCGCGGACGAATGCCTGTGATGCCGACGGCACCGACGCAGGCGGGTGATTTGCCGGGCCAACGTCCCACGTCGAACATGCCTTCTCAGCCAGGTGGAGGCTATGCGCCTACTGCTCCCAGTGATGATCCCTATGCGAATATGTCGGTGCCAGGGCGTAAACCTGTTGCCGGATATGGTGGCCGAGGGGTTCCGACATCCCCCACGATGCCGCGGGCTGGTAAACTTACCGCCAGTAACCCGATGACCAATCCTTCGGCCGGGGGCGGAAGCAAGCCTTATAGCGATTATCGACCGCCTTCGGGCTATACCCCGTGGAACGAGTTGAACCAAAGAACCAACAACGGCACGATTAATCCGTATACGCAGTACGTCCGTCCTCAGATGGATCAACAGAACTTCAACGCCCATACGAGAGAACAGATCAACGGCGTGCAGACGCTGCAACGCGGTTACGGAGCCGAAACGCCCGGCATGGAGGTTCCCATGGGCGGGGCCGGAATGGCCAACCCCAATACCTTCCAAAACTACAAGGGCTACTACCCGACGAATCCGTAGTACCGTAATTTACGACAGATCCGCGCTGGCAGTCCCTTTGCGAGACGACCTTTCGTACAAGGCCAGCATCTCGTGCGACTCGCGCTGCGACGTGTAACGCGAGTGAACCGCGCGTTGTGCAAGTCGGCCACACTCTGCGGCGAGCGTGTCATCGCGCAACATACAGCCAAGGGCTTCCGATAGTGCCGCCGGTCGTTGCGGATCGTAGAGCAGTCCGCCGCCCGTGTCTGCAATCATCTCCGTGAAAGCGCCCTGGTCGGGCAACACTGCCGGCACGCCGCAGGCCCAGGCCTCCAGCACCGGCAGTCCTTTGCTTTCGCGAATCAGGCTCGGCAGGCATAGCACGTCGAGCGATTGTAGGAAAGCGATCTTGCCCGGGCGATCCAACTCACCGACATACTCGTAGCGATCGGCCATTCCCCAGGCCGCAAGTCGTTTCTGAAGCTCGTCGAGATACGCGTGATCGGACCGATCGAGATATCCGGCCACGCGAAGGCGATAGGGTGGTAAGTTGCCTGTTTCTTGCATCGCATGTAGCGATTCGATGAGCAGATGCAACCCTTTGTCCGCACATACGCGGCTCAAGAAACCGATGGTCTTGGGCCGGTTATTTGGTGGGACTCGCCCAGACTTGGCCCACCCTACGAAATCCAGGCTATTCCCTTCTTTCTGTCCACCGTCTACTGCCCATCGCCCACTCTCCCCACCGTAACCTTCCAAGTTCAATCCGGGTCGGATCACATCGATCTTCTCGCGTGGCACGGCCAGATACTCGGCCATGAAATTGGCGTAGTATCCGCATAAGGCCACGAGGCCGGACAACTCCGCAGCCCGTGTACGCAACTCGGCTCGAGCCTGGGTGTAGTACGGGGGGGGGAGCTTCTCCAAGAAGCTGTCTTCGCCCGACAGCGTGGCGATGACTGGCACTCCCAGACGTTGGCTCAGTGGACGGGCCAATCCGGCAAGCATGACGTTCGACAAATGAACGATGTCGGGCTGGACCTCGGCTTGCAGCCAATCGATAAGCTGTTGGACTTCGCTTTTCAGCGGCCCGTTTTCGCCACGGAGCATGGCCACCGTCAGCCGCCCAAGCTGCTGCGGATGCGTGCTGCTGCCAAACCGTGCCGCCCAGGAAACCAATGACGGCCGGTCGAGTTGTCGCCGCACCAGCGGCGGCATCCACCGCCAAAGCGGCAGGATTTCATCCAAATAAACATTGATGCCGCCCATCGCCAGCCGGTCGATGCTGATGTTCTCTTCGTCGGTTCGCAACGGCGTATAGACCGGGGCCAGAATGACATCGGCCCCAGCCTTGCGAAGCGACGCGGCCAGCGTGTTGCCGTGCATGCAGCTTCCGCAGTACATCGGACCTGCGCCGGCAATCAAATGAACGATCTTCATGCGGATCAAAAGGAATGAACTAAAATATTCCGGAAAAACACCTTGCTAATGCCTAACATCGGCCTGCCCCCATTCTCTCCTCAGCACCGACGACGACACATCCTCCCGGAACTTCTGGGGCGGAACCTCGTTGCACGCCCGGCGAAGCACGTCGGGAAGATCGAGATCCGAGAGCCGGATGAAACTCGACCCACAGGCTCGGCCGAAGACCAGAAAGCGGCAATCTCGGCCGATGATCCGCTCGAGCGACTGCATCATGACGTTGCGGTCGTTGCCATAGTAACGCGGATCAACGATACGCCGCAAGGTATCGACGCCCACGACGAATGTCGCCCCGTGAAACAACCGCGACTTGTCATCGAATGTCGCCGCACGAGTCAGCCATACCGCTTGTTCCGGCGAGAACTGCCTAAGGCGGCAATCGATCTCAAGGTAGTCCAAGGCCGGCTTGTCAACATTGAGAATCGAAATCTCCATGGCCGTCGGCAGGCCGAGTACCTCCTGCGCAATTTCCGCCATGCGACGATGCCCGACGTGCATCGGATGGAATGCCCCAGAAAGAATTACTCGCGGCAAATTTTTCCCCTCGCCCTCCGGGAGAAGGGCAGGGGGTGAGGGCTTAATGGCCTCGACGCGACCGAGAAACAGATCCTGCCACGGTAGCGGCGCGGTAACCTGCTGGACCTCGACCCGTTCATGCTCCAAGAGCGGCAACTCCAGACGCGAGGTAATGCTACATGCCTCGGCCACGGCGTTGAGCACCATGCAGTTGACGATTTGTTCCTCTTCCTGGCGACTGCGAGCGTCTTTTTCCAACTCCAACAACCAGTGCCGGGTCTGGCAAGCGGTCTGCACGGCGACATGGGCGCGATGGGGCCCTCGTTTCGGCCGATCGGTCGCCAGTCCGGCGGTACAAGATACACCGGCAGCCTGTTGTTCCGCCGTCCCGTAACGAATCGCCCGGCCAAAGGCGACGACCGCCATGGCCCGAGCGGTTCGAGACGAGCAAAATTGCTCCGGCCGGCTGCCGAGCCATGCCGTTAGTGCTCCCTCGGAGTAAGGAATAGTAGCTTCAAGCAGATTTTTGGATCCGCCCGGCATTTCCAGCAGTTCCGCCACGGCCCGGCTTCCGCCGTTGAGTACGAGCACAATTTGGCTCGTGGTATCATGAATTTGCCGGACGAGATCTTCGGGGAGGATGCTCATACTTGAGAATTGTAGCTTCCCGGCTAGGCTCGGCCAACCCTCCTGGCCTTCAGCGACGGGTCGCCGGCCAGCGGCAGTTTGACGGCCTTGCCGGTTTCGGCCGACTTGTAGATCGCAAGAATGATCTCGACGCTGCGGCGGCCCTCGGGTCCATCGATCGACGGGGCAATGCCTTTTTTGATCGCCTGCACTACGTTCTGGAACTGCTTGGCGTGGGCGTGATATCCGATGGCCGCAGGATCGGCCGCTCCGCCGCCACCGCTCTTGCGATTGGCCATCGCCGCAAGAATGGCCTCGTCGCGAGGCTTCTTCTTCTCAAAATCCCACTTGATGAGGTCTTCTTCTTCCAAGACGGCCGAACCTTCATTGCCGTGAATCTCGATCCGCTTCAAGTAGCCGGGATAGACGGCCGTGCTGGCCTCGATCACACCCAGGGCACCATTGGCAAACTCGACCGTGGCCAGGGCCACGTCCTCAACAGCAATCCGCTCATGGGCCACCCGTGCTGTCTTGGCCCGGACCTCAATGACAGGCCCCATCAGCCAGGTGAGCATATCGACGCTGTGAATGGCTTGGTTCATGAGGGCACCGCCGCCGTCGAGTTCCCAGGTGCCGCGCCACGCACCGCTGTCGTAATAGGCTTGGCTGCGATACCATTTTACGTAGGCGTCGCCGAGGGTCAGCCTTCCGAAGCGTCCGCCGTCAACTGCCCGCTTCAACTCTTGGCTGGAATCGTGGAACCGCGAGGGAAATATGGTTGAGAGCACGACACCTGACCTCTGGCATGCCTCGATGATCTGGTCGCAACGGCGGAGCGTGATCTCCAGCGGTTTCTCGACGATCACGTGTTTGCCAGCCCGCGCAGCGGCGACGGCAGGCTCCAGGTGGGCACCACTGGGCGTGCCGATGGTGACGATCTGTACGGCCGGGTCGGCCAGCAAGTCATCGAGCTTGTGGTAGGCCTTGCAGCCGGTAGCCTCGGCAAGCTTATCGGCCGCCGCCGGAATCTGGTCGAAACAAGCCACCAGCTTAGCCCCGCGAACGTCGGCAATCGCCTTCGCGTGAAACTTTGCGATCATACCGCAACCAATAATGCCAAAACCAAACATGATACTTACCCTATCGGCCCTTGCTCGATCCCTGATACCAGAAAGAACGGAAGTACTTCATCGTAACGCCGGCTGATTCCCGGACCGGTGAACAATAATCTGGCGGAAACCGAGGCCGGCTCTAGCCCCAGGAGCTTGGCCGCCGCACGGCGATAGGCTTCGAGTTGTGGCCGGTAGTGTTTCACGCGCGCATCGACGGCTCGCGGGTCGTCCGCGGGTAAGTCGTCCGTCTTGTAATCGAGTACGTCGGCCCCCACGGCGCGATCGCCGTCATAGAGTACCACGAGTCGGTCGAATATCCCGCTGAGGATAACGTCGTCGTCGCGAATGGCAAAGGATCGCTCCCGCTGGATTTCCCAGCGAGGCATTTTCATGCCCGATGCGACATGTACCCGACAACCACCTCCGTGATCCTCCGGTTGCCGATAGGTGGCCAATCGCAAGGCATGGTCCACGGCTGGCTTTTGGAGTGCTGCGCGGAACTGGGCGACAAGCTGCGTGAGATCCAAATGGTCCAACTTCAACGCGCGGGCAACACGATTGAGCGTGTCGTCGTCCGGTTCGCCATCCTCCAGCCAATGGATCTGTTCAAACCATGCGTGCAACAAGATACCGCGATCGAGCGACTGCCCACGCTCTTGTCGCAGTTGCTGGACCAGATTCACGCGACCGCCACCTTCCAGCCGCGATGGACTGCGGTGATCCAGTCCACGCGTCGGCTGCTTAGGCCGTTGCGGCAGAGACATCGGCCGCGACGAATTTTCTTCTGCCACCTGCACCGCTTGCGCCACTTCTGCCGCTTGCGGCTTCGCAGTTGCCGTCTTCTTAAACCAATCTGCCTCGCCATGCTCGTAAAGAACCGTACTCATCGCAATCGGTTCGCCGCCAACGAGCGCGGTACGCAACACACCGGCGAACGTGTACGGAATCGATCTCTCGTTATTCTTCGAGGGGGCGATGACTAAGTGTAAACTATGTACTGCCCGAGTCAGAGCCACGTAAAGCAGGCAGAGCGATTCCTCGACGATACGCTCTTCGTGGGCAGCGAACATGCGCTGGAACTCGGCCGGCAGGATTGCACGCAGGTCTTTGGAGACGTAACGGCAGACCCGTTCGATTGGTGCGGCCGGTTTTGGGCAGCCGGTCACGATTTCCGGCGGCTGGCCGCCGATGCCTACGTCCAACTCCGGCAAGACGACGATGTCGAACTGTAGACCCTTGGCCTGATGGACGGTCATCACGCGGACGCGAGCCGAAGTGGGGTCTTCAACCTTCTGCTGTCGGACCAGGGTCACGAAATCGCCGGGCCGAGTCGTCGCCTGATCTTCATAGCCATAGGCCATTTCCACGAGTTGCTCCAATCGACTCACATCACGGCGATCACAGACGGCCGCCAGTTCCTTAGCCCAGCGGTCAAGTACCGGCCCATAACCATCGACCATCAGTTGGCGGCGGGTCTTTTCGGCAAGGTTCCATGCGGCAGTCGAATCGCGGTAATCGGTTAGCTCTACGTGCTGCGCAAGCGGCGAGGTGGCCACGTGGAACCGCGCGGTCGTATCGCCCGGGTGGTCGGCGAGGGTCAAGAGCGAGCAAATCACCTGCACGGCCGGCGAATCGGTTAACGGGTTGCCGCCTTCTTCGCTGGCGTCGATGCCTCGCAAACGCAACTCGAAGATCAGCCGAGCCACGGCCGCGTTGCGGCGAACCAGCACACCGACTCCCAAATCGGGCGACTGCTCATGGAGCCGGGCAACTTCCTCGGCCGCCTGCCGCAAAGTCACCACCCCTTGTTCCTCGCCATCAGCAGCCAGCGGAGCCGTGACCATGCGGCAATAGCCTGGAAGAGCCATGCGTGCTGTCGTATGTCGTGTGAACCGCTGCGACCACTTTTGGGCAGCGGCAGGGCACTTCTGCAAGACCGGGTTGTTGGCGATGTCTTCAAAGACCTGATTAACGCAGTCGATGACCACGGGCGCGGAGCGGAAACTCTCATTCAGAGCTTGCGACGGCAAGCCCGCGAACTCGTTCTCCAGGGCTTCAAAGATTTCAGCCACGCCACCCCGCCAACCGTAGATCGCCTGCTTGACGTCTCCGACGCAGAAGAAAGAACGCTGCTCGCCGCCGCGGATCACGCGCTGGGCGAAAGGCCGCAGCACGCGCCATTGCAGGGCCGAGGTGTCCTGAAACTCGTCCAGGAGAAGGTGAGCCACCTGGCCATCCAGCCGGTAGACGACCTCTTCGAGCCGATCGGAGATGGCCGCCGCGGAAAGCCTTCGCGTGAGATCTTCAAATCGCAAGGACCGTGTGCGGGTCTTGAGCCGCTGATATGCGGCATCAAACCGCTCTAATAAGTCGCGCGTCGCCTCGGTTTGGTCTGCGATACGTGCCAGAATAGCGGCCTTGGCGTGCTGAACCAGCGGTCGATACACCGCGACGATTTCTGCCGGAATGGGTTTTTTGTAATAGGTCTCCGTGCCGTCAAGGACGGCCGCGCCCAGCCCCTTTTCCAGGAACGACTCCCAATCCTCGGTCGTGGTAATTTCAAGGTCTTTTTCGATGGCCTTTTGGTATCGCTTATCGCCCGGCGTCGGAACCGCAGCCAGTGCCTCCATGGCCGCAAACAACTCCGTTGCGCCAAGTTGCTTGTGGCGGGGCAGCGACTTCCATGCCACGGCTGGTGCCTCCGTGTAAATTCCATACAGGGCCTTCACGAGCGAGGCAATTTGCTCGCTCACGGAGCGCGAGGCCTCGCCCTTGGTCAGAAGATGCATCAGGCGCACGACATCCTGGGTTGATTCATTCTGGAGCACATTGCGGATGGCCTCCGCGCGGAGCGACTGGTCCGCGATCTCTTCGGCGATCACCCAGCCCGGCGGCAAGCCGAGTTCGAGGCTGAAGCTTTGCGCAATCTGCACGAAGAAGCTATCCAACGTACTCACGCGCAAGCGGTGCAGATGACGGATCATTTCCCGCAACATGCCCTGGCAACGGGCAAGATCGATCGCCGGTCCGCCCACATGCAGGGCCAATTCGGCGAGTTTCTTCGGCTGTAGTGCGGCCTCAGCCAGTCGCACGAGAACGCGGTCGAGGATCTCACCGGCCGCCTTGCGTGTGAAGGTCGTGGCCAGGATATTGTCCGGCGTCTGCCGGGCTGCCAGGCCGATGAAACGGTTGCTCAGTTGAAACGTCTTGCCCGTGCCTGCCGACGCACGGATCACGGTGTCGCCCAGCGTGCCTAGTGCTTTGTTCATGGGTTGCTGCCTTCTCGGCGCGTTGGTTGCATTGGCTGAACCAACGATGACAGGAATTGTCGTTGGCAATCATGATTCCTCTAAAGTAGATTCCGGAACTGCTCTCGATCCAGTTCGCAATCACGGAGAATTTTGCGCAAAAGCCCCGGCCCAATGGTTTCACCCGCATGAACCGGGACCACTGTCGCGCGACCTTCCGGATGCCGCAGAAAGTAGTGGCTACCGCGGACTCGTACGACCTCAAAGTCTGCCCCCTCCAGTGCTCGGATCACTACCAGCCCGGTCAGTGCCGGTAACTTGTTGCTCATGCTAGGACTCTCACCCGTTGGATCCCAACAAACTCCAATCCCTCGGCCAAAACATTCTCAACCTCCAGGCATAAGGCAATTGCCTCTCGCACCCGGACCATAAGCTCGTCGAGTGATCGTGCCTGAGTATGGCAACCCGGTAGAGATGGGACGGACGCGATGAAGCAGCCTTCTTCATCACGTTCGATGACCACACTGAATTCTTGGCTCATAGTGCCTCCTTTTTCTTTTTCTTCTTCGGGGTGTCGGATTTCTTCGCCTCTTTTTTCTCCTCGGCGAAAGCCTTTCTCTCCTCAGTCTTCTTGTCGTCAGTTTTCTTTTCTTCCTGGACTGGCGTGGCTTCCCGCCATGGCTTGTTGGCCTTGTAGCTATCGAGTTCTTTCTTCAATTCATCCTTGCGCGACGCCTCGGCGTGCGCGCTGGGCTTGACCTCAACAGCCTGTGCGGCCCATTTGCGGGCGGACTCGAAATCACCCGTCTCGGCATAGGCTGCCGCCAGCGTGCTGAGGATGTAGTCCTGCTTGTATTCGGTCTGCCGGCAGGCGTCGGTTGCCAGGGCCAAGGCACGCCGGCCGTCGCGAAGATTGTCCTCGGGGGCGGTGGCAAGGAGCCATGCAAAATTATTCAGGATGCCGATGTCGTGCGACTGGAGTTTCAATGCCCGCTCGTAATCCAACACGGCACTGGCACGGCGGCCCAAGTTCAACAGGGCATCGGCCCGGCCGCGCATGGCGTCCACATCGTCGGGGCGATCCGCCAAAATTGCGGTGTGGATTTCGATCGACTTGTCGTACTTCTTCATGCTCGTGTACAACATGCCCAGTTGCAACATAGTCAGTGAATCTTTCGGATTTGCCTTGTGCAGGTTTTGCAGCACTTCGACGGCGTCGTCGAACTTCCCCTGATCGGCCAGCAGAATGGCCCGCAGGCGCATGTAATTCGACTGGCCCGGCTTGATCTGGAGGATCTTCTCGACATCGGCCAGGGCCTTGGCCTTCTCGCCCAATTGTTCGTAGAGGGCGGCCCGAAGTTCCAGAATTGGCTGACTCGAACCATCGATGGCAAGTGCCCGAGTCAGCTCTTCGGCGGCAGCTTGGTAGTTCGATTGCGTGACGAGAATCTGTCCTTTGGCCAAGAGCAGCTCGATGTTGTCGGGGGCAACCCCGTGCGCCTTTTCCAGGACGACAAGTGCTTCCGAAACCTTTTTGATTTTGACCAGCACCGCCGCCTTTATTTGATAGGTCAAAATCTGCTTCGGATCTGCCGCGATTGCTTTGTCAAAATCGGCGAGGGCTTTGTCCCATTTCTCGGATTCTGCCAGCACCAAGCCGCGGGTACGCAGTACCACGGCATTGCCCGGCAGGGCGAGAACGGCCTCATCGAGATCGGCCAGCCGCTGCGGGAAAGTTTTTTGCAGGGTGGCACGCCGAACCAGTGCCTCGGCTCGCAGATTGGCGTCGTCATCGGCCAGCGCGATGGTCTTGTCGAGGGCTTCCAACGCTTTCTGGGGATCGCCGCCGGGCAAGAGGTTCAGTTTGGCGATCTCGAATTGGGCCTGCGGCTGCTTCGGGCTGAGCTTCACACCTTTTTCCAAATCGGCCAAGGCCTCGCTGCGGTAAGTTTTCCAACCGTCATCCGTCGTCACCTGGGCACCGGCCGCCAGAATCGCACGGTAGGCCTTGTTCGCCGTCAAGCTGCCACGTTGCACATAGGCCGAGGCCATTAGGTCGTTGGCAAAAGCCGTATTGTTCTTATCGAGGCCTTTCTTCAGCGAGCTTTCGCATAGCTGAATCACCTCCGTCAGATCGCCCGAGGTCTGGGATCCGAGTTTCTGCTGGGTGGCCTTGTCGAGGTCGGCTTGGCCTTCGTTTTCGGCGCGAGCCAAAACAGGAAAAGTGCCTACCACCAGAGCAAACCAAGCCAGCGTCAAGGCCGAGGCGAACGGCCGCAAGCGATTTCTGCGAGTCATACCGAGATACTCCATGGGAAAAAGACCATTGGTTCCCCATTATATTCGGTTTCATGGCAAAAATCGAGGGCAGAACGATTAGATCTTTTTA